>JBEKSB010000036.1:0-24355 GCA_049517455.1 Xanthobacteraceae bacterium | reverse complement strand
CGGCACTCCGCGCTTGATCAGATCGCGGCAATCGCTCGCCAGGCGTTCGAGGTAGTTCCGTTCGCCGACGAGCGCTTCGGGCCACTCCGCCGCAGGGCCGTGACCCGGGATGACCTTTTTCGCCGGAATCCGGGCAAGCTCATCAATAGTCGTAAGCCAACCGCGAATACTGCCATCAATAACCGGGACGTGCTGTAGGAACAGCAAGTCGCCGGCGAATAGCGTTCCAGTCGATTCGTCGAGTACGGTCAGGTCACTGTCGCTGTGTGACGCGCGCCACGCCTTGAGAGTGAGACTTCGGTGTCCGAGATCGAGTTTGATCTCACCGTCGACCGTCACTGTGGGCGGCACGGTTTTCACATCATCAAGCAGCGATCCCATGCTGCGCCGAAACGCATCGAGGTAGAACGGCATATGCGCCGCCATTGCTCGCGGCAAGTTGCGGTGGCCGACAAATATTGTCGGCGCCGCAAATGCCGCATTGCCAAAGACGTGATCCGGATGCCCGTGCGTGTTGATGACGAATTTGATGGGCTTGTCGGTGACCTGGCGGATGGCGGCGAGCAGACGAAGGCCCTCGCGCACGCTGCCGCCGGTGTCGATGACCGCCACCGCATCGCCGCCAACCACAAACCCGACGTTGGCAATCGTACCCTCATTTTCAGCCGTCATCAGCGCGATCGCGCCGAAATGAACGTAGACGTCAGGCGCCACTTCAGTGACCGCAAGCGGCTCGATCCGCTCCTGCGAATAGGTCAGCGTTGCTGTCCTGCCAGACGCTAGCACTACGATCGAGAAAGCGATGATGGCTGGATTCAAACCACGGCCGCGGAACGGATAATGCATGAAAACTCCATCGCGCGTCGTTCTTCTGTCCCAACGTTGCATTGCGTGGACATTACGGCCGAAAGTTGGGCCGGCAGTGCCCACTACCAATTGCGGTGCGAATTGCTATTGCGCAAAAAAAAACGTGGGCTTACCATTTAGGTTTCCGGCTTCAAGGACGCCAGCTTTTAGGGAGGGCTGACGTTTCTTCGCAGGCCTAGGCAGTCTACGAGAGAAAAAGATCTCGCGACTTGCTGATGCCGTGACACGCTGTCGGAAATACTTCCCAGGCTTGGGTTTGCGCCGTGAGGTCAAGCTTGCTTTTGGCTTGTTCGCATCGGTGCACCCCCCACAGAACGTCTTAGGGAGGACACGCGATGCGTTATCGTTCGCTTACGCTCAGTATCTGCTTAGGCGCGGTCGCGGCACTTACCGCCGGATCCGTTTACGCCGATAGTGATCTCGACAAGGCGGCGCAGAACCCAGCCAATTGGGCGATGCCCGGACTGAATAACAGCGCCACACGCTACTCGACACTCAAGCAGGTCAACGCCGGCAACGTCGGCAAGCTGCAAGTGGCGTGGACGTTCTCGACCGGTGTGCTGCGCGGTCATGAAGGTGCCCCGCTGGTCATCGGCAACATGATGTATGTGCATACGCCGTTCCCAAACATCGTCTACGCGCTCGATCTCGATCACGAGGCGAAGATCGTTTGGAAATATGAGCCGAAGCAGGATCCGAACGTCATTCCGGTGATGTGCTGCGACACAGTCAATCGCGGCCTGTCCTTTGGTGACGGCAAGATCTTCCTGCACCAGGCCGACACGACGCTGGTTGCCCTCGACGCCAAGACCGGAAAGGTCGTGTGGTCGGTGAAGAACGGCGATCCTTCGAAGGGCCAGACCGGCACCTCGGCGCCATTCGTGATCAAAGACAAGGTCCTGATCGGCATTTCCGGCGGCGAGTTCGGCGTGCAGTGTCACGTCACCGCTTACGACATCAAGGACGGCAAGATGGCCTGGCGCGCCTTCTCGGAGGGACCCGACGATCAGATCATGGTCGATCCCGTGAAGACCACTGCGCTCGGCAAGACCGTAGGCGCGGATTCGAGCCTCAAGACGTGGCAAGGCGATCAGTGGAAGATCGGCGGCGGCTGCACTTGGGGCTGGATGGCGTTCGATCCCCAGCTGAACCTGGTCTATTACGGTTCAGGCAATCCCTCGACCTGGAACCCGACTCAACGGCCGGGCGACAACAAGTGGTCGATGACCATCTGGGCGCGTAACCCGGATAACGGCATGGCCAAGTGGGTCTATCAGATGACGCCCCACGACGAGTGGGATTACGACGGCGTCAACGAGATGATCCTCACCGATCAGCAGATGGGCGGCCGTGAGCGCAAGCTGCTCACCCATTTCGATCGCAATGGTCTCGGCTACACCCTCGATCGCGACACTGGCGAGCTTCTCGTCGCCCAGAAGTACGATCCGAAGGTCAACTGGACCACCGGCGTCGATATGGACAAGAACTCGCCGAACTATGGCCGGCCGTCAGTCGTAGCCGAGTATTCGACCGAGCACGGCGGCCCGGACCACAACAGCAAGGGCATCTGCCCGGCCGCGCTTGGATCGAAGGACGAGCAGCCGGCGGCCTATTCGCCGGAGACGCAGCTCTTCTACGTGCCGACGAACCACGTCTGCATGGACTACGAGCCGTTCAAGGTGAGCTACACGGCGGGCCAGCCCTATGTCGGGGCGACGCTCTCCATGTATCCGCCTGCCGGCGAATCGAACATGGGCAACTTCATTGCCTGGGACGGCAAGACCGGAAAGATCGTCTGGTCTGATCCGGAGCAGTTCTCGGTATGGTCCGGCGCCCTTGCGACTGCTGGCGGCGTCGTCTTTTACGGAACGCTCGAAGGCTATCTGAAGGCGGTTGACGCCAAGACGGGCAAAGAACTCTACAAGTTCAAGACCGCGTCGGGCATCATCGGCAACGTCATGACCTACGAGCACGGCGGCAAGCAGTACGTCGCGGTCCTGTCGGGCGTCGGCGGCTGGGCCGGGATCGGCCTCGCAGCTGGCCTGACCGATCCGCACGCCGGCTTGGGCGCGGTGGGCGGCTACGCGGCGCTGAGCAACTACACGGCGCTCGGCGGAGAGCTGACGGTCTTCACGTTGCCGCAATAAGGCTCATGCGAAACTGATACGCGGTCCCTCCGGTGCGTCACCCAAAGTGGCGCGCCGGAGTCGCTATGCGAGCACTGTTAGTCTTTCAAGGAACCCGACAGTGAAATCATGTCCCGGCGCGGCCGCGTTCGTGTTGGTCGCCACATTGCTTTGGACTGGCGTCGCACTTGGGGATGGGTCCGGAGATCCGACCGCCGTCAAAAATGAAGACGGCAAGTATTTCGACAAGGACGGCAATCCCACCTACAGCATCAAACCGGACGGCACGGTCGACTGGTATACGTATTCCGGCTTCCGCCGCTATCATTCCGAATGCCACGTCTGCCATGGCCCGGACGGCATGGGCTCTTCCTATGCGCCCGCGCTCGCGTACTCGCTTAAGACGCTAGGCTACAACGATTTCCTCGGCGCGGTTGCGGGCGGCAAGAAAGAGGTGAATACCGCCCAGAACCTCGTGATGCCCTCGTTCGGACCTGATAAGAACGTGATGTGTTATGCTGACGATATTTATGTTTATTTGCGGGCGCGCGCCAACGACGCTGTCCCCCGTGGCCGACCCGCAAAACACGAAGAAAAACCCGAAGCGTTCACGAAGTGGGAGGATTCCTGCATGGACATGGGCCATTGAAAGTGGACGCGGTGGGAAGAATCTCCGGATACCGCTTGCTGGCTTACGCGGCCGCGTGCTGCGCGGTGATCGCGATTGTCGCACCAGCTGCGTCGCAAGGGCAGGGGGGCGGTGCGGCGGATGTAGGTCTCGAACTCGTCGATCCCAATGTCTTGCGGGTCTGCGCCGATCCAAACAATTTGCCGTTCTCCAACGAGAAGAGCGAGGGTTTCGAAAATAAGCTCGCCGAGCTGTTCGCGGCGAAACTCGGCAAGAGGCTCGCCTATACCTTTTATCCGCAGGCCACCGGCTTCGTGCGCATGACCCTTAATTCGCACCGCTGCGACGTCATCATGGGCTATCCCCAAGGTGACGAGATGGTGCAAAACACCAATCCCTATTACCAGACCGCTTACGCACTGGTGACCAAACGCGGAAGCCCGATCGAGGGGGCAGAGACGCTCGGCGATCCGCGTCTTGCGGACAAACGCCTCGGTATTGTCGCCGGCACGCCCCCGGCAACCTATCTGGTGAGCCATGGCTTGATGGCCAAGGCCAAGCCGTATCCGCTGATGGTCGACACGCGAATCGACTCATCCGCCGTGGCAATGATCAATGACCTCGCTTCGGGTGAAATCGACGCCGGTGTGCTGTGGGGCCCAATGGCCGGGTACTATGCCGCGCGCGCCAATCCGCCGATGCATGTGGAATTGCTCCTGAAAGATACCGGCGGCCCGCGTCTCGTCTATCGCATCACCATGGGTATTCGTCCGTCCGATCAGAACTGGAAAAGACAATTGAACAAGCTGATCGCTGAGAACCAGCCCGCCATCAACAAACTGCTGCTCGACTTTGACGTGCCGATTCTTGACGGCGGCGGTCAACCTGACACCGGCGATTCATCGACGCAGAAGCCGTGATTTATCGGGCCGTCATCCTGGCAATATGGTTCGTCGCGTTCGCCGGCCTTGAAGCGCACAGCCAAAATCCGCCGCCGGAACCGCCCGGCTACCGCATGGAGGATTATCGCGCACCGACGCCGGCGACGCTTGCCGGAGCGCGCGTCGTCACGACGGCCGAGGCTGAAAAGCTTTGGAAGGCGGGCGCGGCTTTCATCGATGTTCTTCCGCACATTCCGCGTCCGGCCAATCTGCCGCCCGGAACGATCTGGCGCGAGAAGACGCGGATGGACATTCCGGGCAGCATCTGGCTGCCGGACACAGGATATGGCGAGCTTGCCGCGGCGACCGAGAGCTATCTGCGCAACGGCCTCGAACGTGCCACCGGCGGCGATCGGGCAAGATGGCTGGTTATCTATTGCCGTCGGGACTGCTGGATGTCCTGGAATGCCGCCAAGCGTGCGCTGACGATGGGCTATGAAAATGTCGCGTGGTATCCGGAAGGCACCGAGGGCTGGGACGCTGCCGGGCTTCCAATTCAAAAAGCCAAGCCCGTCCCAGCCGACGCCGAGTAGGGCGGCGCCTCAATCCAGCGTTTGCCGGATCGCGCGCCCAAGCGCGAACACGCGCTGTTCGATAATGGTCGGTGCCTCGCAGACGTAGCGGATCGATTTGCGCCGATCCTCGAAGATCCGCGTGCTCCATTCGACTTGACTGGCGAGCGCGCTGATCTTGGATTGGTCTTGCTCCGGCTTATCCTGCAGCTCGCGCAACTCGGCCACGTCGGATCGAATCTTGTCGGCAAGGTCCTTCTGTTTGCGAGCCACTCGTTCAACACCGCTCATGACTTCGCTGCGTTGCTGGCTCAAGCTGTCAAACAGGCCGGCAAAGAGCTTTTTCGCCTTGTCTTGCTTTTCGGCGACAGTGCCGGTGATGAAATCGGCGATGGCCTTTTCAGCGCTATCGAGCGGCGTGCGCCGCGCGGCCAACCGGGCGACAAGTTCCTTGATTTTAGGATCGTCCTCCCAGGCATTGCCGACATCGGCGATCGAAGGACCGTCCCACATCGCCGCGACCGACATCTGCGGCACCTTGGGCTGCACACACGGCCAGTCGGGGTAACGCGGGTCGGCGGCGCGCAGGGGAGACAGCAAAACCGCTTCAACGGCAAAAAAGGCGAAGAGAAATCCAAGGAGCTTCATCGTTTTCTCCGGGCCGGGCATGCCAACGCGCTGCGGCACCAGCACCTTTAGCGCTCTGACATGGTCACGCCCCAGGGCAGCTGACCGACCTGAATCGTATTGATGACCTTGAGCGCGGCAACGTCGATGATCGAAACATCGTTCGATACGCCGTTGGTCGTCAGCAGATATTTCTCGTCAGGCGTGAACGCCATATGCCAGATGCGTTGGCCGACCAGCAGGTATTTCGTGACCTGATGCGTCACGCCATCAACGACGGCGATGTGGTTTGCGGGGCCCAGCGCCACGAAGCCGGTTTTGCCGTCGTGAGTGAGATTGATGCCGACCGGCTGGATCGGTTCCGGGCGCATGCCGGCAATTTTAAATGTGACCTTCTGCTTAACCTTGTGCTCGACCGGATCGATGATGCTCACGGTTCCGCCGACCTCCGACGACACCCAAAGCTCCGAGCCGTCCTCCTTGAACGCCGCGAAACGCGGCCGCGCGTCGACCAGCACGTTGGCCACGATCTGGCGCGTCGAAGTGTCGATAAAATGCGCCATGTTCGTGGTCTCGGACGTGTTCACCAGTATCTTGCCGTCGGGGCTTATGCCCATGCCCTCAGGCTCCACGCCGACCTGAACATCGCCGACCTGCACCCTCTTCGCGATGTCGATGATGGTTACGGTGTTGTCGTCCTCGTTGGCGACGTAAAGAAGCTTGCCGGCGGGATCCTGGATGAAAAGCTCCGGGTCTGGACCCGACGGCAGAGTATCGACCACTTCCTGCGTGGCGGTGTCGATCATCTGGATCGTATCGTCGTCGCCGACCGCGACCAGAACGTATTTTTGGTCCTTGGTGAAGGCGATTCCGCGCGGCCGTTGGCCGACCTTGATCGTCTTTACCACTTCCCACTTGTTCGTATCGATGACGGAGACGGTGTTGCTCTTCTCGTTGGAAACATACGCCGTGAAGGCGCCCGCCTTACCGGCGAGTATCATGGACAAGCACACGCCAAGCGTGAACCGCAGCGACATGGGCCTCATCTCCCAAATGATTATTTGAGCTGACACTTGGTTTCCGGCCGATCTATGCCCAAGGTGTCGAGTTCTGAATACTGGTGCAGGAACCCCTCCTGCGGCGATACCGAAACGATTACCCGGCCGTCGGCGAGAAGGATGGGCTGGCGAAGCTGAAGGTCCCAGTCGCGTACAGTAAGCTTGCGACCCTTGAAAGCCGCCAGCGCAAAATCCGGTCCTTTTATGAAGTCGAGGATCGTCTTGGGGTCCGCCGATTGCACCCTCCCTACGGCCTCGCCGATCATGCGTGCCGCCGTCCATGCCTGCATGTCGAGCGCGGTCATGCGCCGTGAGAACGACTGAACGAATCGTTTCTGCAACTGGATCGCGCCCCATTGGTCATGCGAGGCGTCCCAGCTCGTAGGAACGAGGCCGGCCGAGCCTGCAACGGGCCTCGGGGTGCTGGTCCGGTATGGCAGATAAGGGGCGAAGACCTGACTTTCGTCGGCCGCGACCAATATATCGTAATCCGGTGCCGATTGTGTGAAGAGGGGGATCTGGCTCTGGATTTGCACGAGGCCGCTGTCGGTGCGCCGAGCGCCTCCACTATCCTCGAACACGCGCTCCTGGACAATCTTGGCGCCGAACCGCCCCGCCGCCCGGCGCAGCGCGGCAGCATACAGTTTGTCCGATTCGTGGGAGCCGACGACGAGCAGCCATCGCCCCCATCGCTTCAAGACGAGATATTGCGCAAGCCCATCGGCGAGCATGGAACGAGTTGGCGCAGCATGGATCACGTTGGGGCGGCAATCTTGTTGGCGCAGCTGGTCGTCGATTGCGCCGGCATTGAAGAAGATGAGGCCGCGCGCCCCACCAGCTTCGGCCGCCTTGAGCAGCATGTCCGCCGGGAGATCGGTGATGAAAAGCGAGATGCCGCGATCGGCGAGCTGCGTCACCGCGGCGGCGGGGTCGTCCCGATCCTTGAGGCGCAACGCTTCGACCGAGAACGACTGGTTGAGGAATTTGCCGGTCGTGTTGTTGTCTTCGATGGCGAGTTGCACGCCGGCGATCCCATCATTGGACGCCGGCTGATCGAGCAGCGAGATTGTCTCGATTCTTTCCGCGCGGCCGAGGTATCCGATGGGGACCTTCAACGTCTCTGCCGCCGGCACGGCCGCAGTTGCGGCCCATACAAAGGCAGAGACCAAAATAACCCGGATCAAGCCTTCACTCCCGTCGTCTCCCCCTGCTAACCTCTTATAATACTTGTTATAATATTTGGAATTCTATTCTATCTCACTTACTATCCAAAGGGCCCGAGGGCGACGTTCCAAGAGGATCGGACGAGGGCGAAAAAAGGCGTCATGCGCGGCCGCTGGACAATCGCAATCGCTTTCCCGCTCGCACTGGCCTTGACTGGCGCCCGCGCGAGCGAGCCGAAGGTTGCCATCTTCGACTTCGAGATGGTGGATACAAGTCTCGAAGGCGCGGCAAATGGTCCGCGCGCCGATGAAGCGGCGCGCCTTGCCCGGTTGGCTCAGGAACTGCGCCAGCGGTTGGCGCAATCTCGGCGGGTGGATGTTGTCGACATTGCCGCCGTCGCCGCGCAGGCCCGCGCCAGCAATCTGCAAAACTGCGGCGGCTGCGATGTGCGCTTTGCCCACGAGTTGGGGGCAAAATATTCTGTCACCGGCTGGGTGCAAAAAGTCTCCAATCTCATCCTCAACGTGAACATCGTGATGCGCGACGCCGACACCGGACAAATGATCTGGGGCAAGAGCGTGGACGTGCGCGGCAACACCGACGAGTCCTGGTCGCGCGCACTTGATTACCTGGTGCGCAACTATCTTCTGGCGCCCGGTCAGGGAGCCTTTTGATGACTTTCATGCTTGCCAGCGTCACCGGTCCGGAGGAAGCGGAAATCGCCGTCCGCCACGGCGCCGACATTATCGACCTCAAGGACGTTAGTACCGCGTTCGGTGCTGTTACCCCCGCGGTGGTCCGCGCAACGGTCGCTGCAGTTGCGCGCCGGCGGCCGGTCAGCGCCGTCAGCGGCGAGCTCGAGATGGAACCGGCGGCGGTCGCGCGAGCAACGGCGGCGATCGCCGATGCCGGCGCCAACTATGTCAAGGTCGGATTGTATCCGGATCCCAGGCGCGACGACTGTATCCGCGCCCTGTCATCCCTGGCGCGCCGCGCCAGCCTGATCGGGGTCATGTTTGCCGATCGCGGCGCCGACGAAGCGCTCATTTCGCTCATGGCACAAAACGGCTTTGCCGGCATGATGATCGATACCGCCCGCAAGACCGAAGGCCGCCTGCTTGATCACATGGACATCGCCGTGATCGGGCGCTTCGTCGATGCCGCGCGCGCGTGCGGTCTGATGGCGGGGCTTGCAGGCTCCCTGGAGGCGCCGGACATTCCCCGTTTACTGTTGCTGTCGCCCGATGTGCTCGGATTCCGCCGCACGCTTTGTGCCGACGAAGATAGGAACTCACGCATCAGCGCCGATTCGGTCGATGTCGTGCGTGCGCTCATCCCGGCGGACTCGCGCACGACCAAAGGCGCCGCGGCGGCTTCGGCAAAAATCGATTATCGCCTTCTGGCGGCGCGCGGATATTCGCCGTGCAAGGACGCTTCCGAGACCGATCGCATTTTTGTGCGCGATTTCGTGCTGCCAATCCGCATTGGCGCATATGCCCATGAGCGGGACAAACCGCAAAACGTTCGATTCAATGTCGATGCTCACGTCCTCCGCCCCGATCGCGCCGCCGAGGATATGCGTGACGTGTTCTCGTATGACGTGATCACCGATTCGATCCGCATGATCGTCGCCGAGGAGCATATCGCGCTGGTCGAGATGCTGGCGGAGCGGATTGCTGCACTCATCCTGACCCATCCGCGGGTCACTGAGGTGAAGCTTCGCGTCGAGAAGCTCGAAGTCGGCCCCGGCGGAACCGGCGTGGAGATTGTACGCCGCCGGCCCCAAGAAGTGGCCAAGGTACACCAGCTTTACCCCGCGGCCGGAGAAGCCGATCCGAAAGTGGCCACGTAAATGGGCGACGGCAACGGTCCCGTCGTCGTCAAGCTTGGCGGCAGTTTCGCCTTCTCCAAACATTTGCGCGATTGGATCGATGCACTCGCGGCTTGTGCCGGTCAGGTCGTCATCGTGCCCGGCGGCGGTCTGTTTGCCGATGCGGTACGCGCCGCGCAACCGCGGATGGGATTTGACGATGGAGCCGCCCATCACATGGCGCTGCTCGCCATGGAGCAATATGGCCGCGCGCTCGTTAGCCTCAACACACTGCTTGCGCCTGCGGAATCGGCCGACGCCATCCGCCGAGAACTCGCTGCGGGGCGGGTGCCGGTATGGATGCCGGCACGAATGGTCCTGAGCGCGACCGACATTGCGCCATCCTGGGACGCGACCTCCGATAGTCTTGCTGCTTGGTTGGTCGGCCGGATCGGCGCCAGCCAGCTGATTCTCGTCAAGCACGGTGAATTTCCTTCCGGCCGGGCACGCGTCGAGGATTTGGCCGCGCTGGGCGTTGTGGACACGTCATTCGCGCGCCATGTCAGGATGAGCGCGGGCACCGCTTATATTCTCGGCCCGTCTGATCATCATGCGGCGATCCTCGCCATCCGCGACGGCGCCGCTGCCGGCATTCCGGTGGATTAATGTTGGCGCGGTGCTAATGCGCTAGGATGCGAGGCCATGGCCAAGGTCAAAACGCCGCGCTGGGGATGGGCACTGACTGGATCAGGGCATTTCTTCAAGGAATGTCTCAAGATGATCGGCGAACTCGACGAAGTCGATTTGTTCATCAGCAAGGCCGCGAGCGAAGTCGTGCGCATGTACCGACAGGAATTGAAGCTGCCAAAAAACGCCCGCGTCTTCCGCGATACGACGGCGAGCGCCGCGCCAGTCGGATTTTTCTACTATGGCATTTATCATACGCTGATTGTGGCGCCTGCAACGTCCAACACCGTAGCGAAATGCGTGTTCGGAATTTCCGATACGCTTGTTACCAACGTGTTTGCTCAGGCGGGAAAGTGCCGTGTTCCCGCGATCGTATTCGCTTGCGACACGGCACCCGAGCTTGAGACCGAAGCACCCAAGGGCATGGTCAAGGTCTATCCCCGCGATATCGATCTGAAGAATACAGAGCGGCTGAAATCGTTCGACAAAACGCTCGTCGTCGAAGCGCTTGAACATCTCGAAATCGCCATAATACGACGCAAACGCGAACTGCATGGCTGAGCGCATCCTCTTCCTGACGGGCCATCTTGCCCGCGCGCGATTGGAAAAGGTCCTCGTCGAGACTCGCGATCTCGGTTTCGAGTGGTCGGTGATCGACGTTGGCGTGAAGGTCGCCGCGCTCATGACCGAGGCGATCATCGCGCGGCGCCTGCCGCGCCCGATCGATGCCAACCGGGTCATGCTGCCTGGTCGTTGCCGGGCGGATCTCGGGCGCCTTGCGGCCGAATTCGGCGTGCCGTTCGAGCGCGGCCCGGATGAATTAAAGGACTTGCCGGCCTTTTTCGGCAAGCGCGGCCGCGGCGTCGATCTGTCACGGCACGATATGCGAATCTTCGCCGAAATCGTCGACGCGTCCGCGCTCGGCGTCGACACGATCATTGCGCGCGCAGCGTCGATGCGGGCAGCCGGCGCCGATGTCATCGATCTCGGCTGTCTGCCGGACACCCCGTTTCCGCACCTCGAAGACGCCGTGCGCGCCTTGCGGACGAGCGCCTACGACGTCAGCGTCGATTCAGCCGACACGGAGGAATTACGCCGCGGCGGCAAGGCTGGTGCGAACTTTCTTTTGAGTCTGACCGAAGCAACCATTCACCTCGCCGATGAAACCGGCGCGGTTCCCATTCTGGTCCCGGCAACCCATGGCGAACTGCCGTCTTTGCTGCGGGCGGCGGAAGCGGCCGACAAACACGGAATTTCAGCGATTCTCGATCCGGTTCTCGATCCAATCCATTTTGGATTCATGAAGTCGCTTGGACGTTATGCGAAGCTGCGGCGAACGCTTCCTGACGCAGAAATACTGATGGGCACGGGAAACCTGACGGAATTAACCGACGCGGATTCAGGTGGCATGACCGCAGCGCTGCTCGGCATCTGTTCGGAACTCTTCATCCGCAACCTGCTCGTCGTCCAAGTCAGCCCGCATACGCGCCGCACGATCCAGGAACATGACGCGGCTCGACGCATCATGTTCGCGGCACGCGAAGACGCGAGTATCCCCAAGGATTACGGCAGCGCTCTGCTCGCATTGCACGATCGCAAACCGTTTCCCAATACGCCGAGCGAGATCGTCGAGCTTGCGGCACAGGTCAAGGACGCCAACTTTCGCATCGAAATCGCCGAGGACGGTATTCACGTTTATAATCGCAACGGTCACCACGTCGCGCAGGACGCCATGTCGTTATTCGCCGGACTCGGTGTCGACAAAGACGGCCCGCACGCTTTTTATCTCGGCAGCGAATTGATGAAGGCGGAAATCGCCTGGCGCCTGGGCAAGCGCTACGCGCAGGATTCTCCTCTCGACTGGGGATGTGCCGTCGACCGCCCGACTGCAGACCTCACGCGCCTGGCCGAGGCCGGGCACACTCTGCGTGCCGCAAAGAGATGACCTGATGCCGATGATCCGGGAGACCATCGTTTCGACCGTGGATGGGGTGGGGCGGGTTCACTTCGCGCCATTGGGCATCATTGCGGAGGGCGATGGCTGGATCATTGCGCCATTCCGCCCTTCGACGACGCTCGACAACCTGCGCGTTGTTCCGTTCGCAGTGGCAAACTTCACCGATGACGTCCGCGTCTTTGCCGGTTGCCTGACGGGACGCGGCCAGTGGCCGACGGCCGCGTGTGACGACTTTGCGGTGCCGAGATTCGCCTGGGCGCTTGCGCATGCGGAGCTCGCAGTCACGCACATCACCGAAGACGAGCAGCGGCCGCGCTTTTATTGTCGCGTGATGCGCAACGTTGCGCACGCGCCGTTCAAGGGCTTCAATCGCGCGCAGGCGGCGGTGATTGAAGCGGCAATTCTCGTAAGTCGTATACAAATGTTGCCGCGCGAGAAGGTCGAGCGGGAAATCGGCTATCTGGAAATCGCAGTGGGCAAGACCGCCTCAGCCGCCGAGGAAGAGGCATGGAGATGGCTGATAGATCGAATACAGAGATTTTACGCCGAAGCGGACCTATAGAAGCACAAATAAAATTATTGGCGCCAGCCGACGGGAGTCCGTCTGGCCGGCGCCAAAAAACTCAGCACTCAACTGTAGAGGATTAGAACTCGGCCGGCAGGTAGCCGTTGATCTCGAGCCCGATGCAGATTTCCACTAGAACTGGCATAGTCCAGGCCATTGGTATCCTCCGTTTTGCGGCTGCCGCTTGTGATCGACATCCGCGGCTGCTCTTAAAATACAATATACCGAAAAAAGCAGCCTGCAAGGTTTGTGCAGAAATTATTGGATTATTCCACATGTCGATCAGAAATTCTTATGAAGCTGATAAGGCGCGAAACCCTTGCGCAAGCGCGGTTTTGGCAGGTTGACCGACGTCGCCTTATGGGCTCCGGAAGTGGCACAGGCGCTGCTCTGCTCGAATACTTCCTCGTAATGCCTTGAAAACAGGCTATCATCGTGGCGGATAGGATCATGACACTCGGGAGGGGAACGGCACGCCGCAGCCTGTGGCGGCTGGGAGTTGCAGTGCTCGCCCTGGCAGCACTCCCGGCTTCCAGCGCGGCCGCGACCGACCGCATTCGCATTGCCGTGCAAAAGACCGGAACGCTCGCCTGGGAGCTTGAAATCCTCCGCGCCCACGACCTCGATCGGGAGGCCGATCTGGCGATCGAAACCACCGAGCTCGCCAGCACCGAGGCCGGCAAGATCGCGCTCAAGGGCGACTCGGCTGACCTCATCCTGTCCGACTGGCTGTGGGTCACGCGCGAGCGCGCGCTCGGCGACGACCTGGTCTTCTATCCGTATTCGAGCGCGCTGGGCGCCGTGATGGTGCCGGCGAATTCGCCGATCAAGGACATCGCCGACCTCAAGGGCAAGAAACTCGGTGTCGCCGGCGGACCGCTCGACAAGAGCTGGCTGCTGCTGCAGGCGCTGGCGCGCCGATCGGGCGTGGATCTCAGAATGCAGGCGGCGATCGCCTACGGTGCGCCGCCGCTTCTTACGCAAAAGGCATTGCAGGGCGAGACCGATGCGACGCTGACGTTTTGGAATTTTGCCGCCGAACTTGAGGCCAAAGGCATGCGGCGCGTCGTATCTATGAAGGACGTCGCGAAGCGCCTTGGCGCCACGGGGCCGGTGGCCATGGTCGGCTACGTGTTCGACGGCGGCTGGGCGCAACACAACCGCGCACCGCTCGAGCGTTTTTTTGCCGCCATGCATAAGGCCGAAAACATTCTCACGGATTCGCCCGCCGAATGGCAACGGCTCGCGCCACGCATTGGGGTGAGCGATGCTAGTGCGCTCGATATCTATCGTCGGCGATTTCTCGAAGATATTCCGCGCCGGCCTCTAGCCGATGAGCAAGCCGATGCGCAAGCACTGTACCGTGTGCTGGCCGAGATCGGCGGCATCGATCTCGTCGGCCCGGCGCGCGAGCTCGATCCCGGCACATTTTACAGCGCGGGGCGGAGCGAATGAATCTGGCGCTGCGGCTCATCTCGATCGCGCTCTTGCTCGCGGCGTGGTTTGCCGGTTCGCACATTGTCGGCACGCGGCTCTTTCCGGAGCCGCAAACCGTCGGGCTCGCGATCGCCCAGGAGGCGCGTTCCGGCGCGCTCGCTTTTAATCTCGGCGTCACGCTCGCGCGCGTCGTTGTGTCATTCACCATCGCGATGGCGCTCGGCACCGCGATCGGACTCGCAATGGGTCGCGTTCCCACATTCGATCAACTCGCGGACCCCTGGTTGGTGGTTTTGCTCAACCTGCCGGCGCTGGTGATCATCGTGCTCGCCTATGTATGGGCCGGACTGACGGAGACGGCGGCGATCGCCGCCGTTGCGCTCAACAAGCTGCCGATCGCGACCGTCACCGTGCGCGAGGGGGCGCGCGCGCTCGATCGCACGCTCGACGAAATGGCGACTGTGTTCCATATGAGCGTCTGGGTGCGGCTACGCCACGTCGTTCTGCCGCAGCTTGCACCCTATCTCGCCGCAGCCGCGCGCTCCGGCCTCTCGCTGGTCTGGAAGATCGTGCTGATCGTCGAACTACTTGGCCGGCCGAACGGCGTGGGCTTCGAGATTGGCGTCGCGTTCCAACTATTCGACGTCACACGCATCCTGGCCTATGCTCTGGCCTTCGTCGCTGTGATGCTCGCCATCGAAACGTTCCTGGTGCAGCCCGTTGAACGACATGTCTCCCGCTGGCGTAGCAGGCCAGCTTAATGTGCACATCAAGCACAAGTCGTATCGCGCCGCCGCCGGCGGCCGGCTGCATGTGCTTGGCGAGTTTTCCATTGCCGTGGCGCTCGGCGAGGTTGCGGCTCTTGTCGGCCCCTCGGGATGCGGCAAAACAACCCTGCTGCGCATTATCGTCGGACTTGATCACGATTTCGAAGGCAGCGTCCGGCTGCCGGCGCACGGCAGACTCGGCGTCGTTTTTCAGGAGCCGCGCCTGCTGCCCTGGCGCACCGTCGAAGACAACGTGCGGCTCGCCGCGCCGCAAGCAAGCGATGCGACGCTGAACGCGCTATTCGCGACGCTCGGCCTCGCCGAGCACCGCCGCCATTATCCCGGCGAGCTGTCGCTCGGTCTCGCGCGCCGGGTCGCCTTGGCGCGGGCGTTCGCGGTCGAGCCCGAACTGCTCGTGCTCGATGAGCCGTTCGTCTCGCTCGACGCAGCGTTGGCGGCAAGACTGCGCGCCGAACTGGTCGAGCTGGTCTCGCGCCGACCGGTCACCACGCTACTTGTCACTCACGACATCGAGGAAGCGACCGGGCTTGCCGATCGGGTATTTTTGCTCTCGGCGTCGCCCGCGCGCGTGCTCGCCGAAATGCCGATTCAACACCCGCGCAGCGCTCAGACGGTGGATCAACTCGCGAGCATCCGCGAAGAAATCAAGCGCAAGACCAGCGCCTCGCCATAAAGCGCAAAGCGGATCAGCTCGACGGCATAGGTGAATCGGTTCGCCAGCGCGATGTAGTATACCCATTCGGAGCCGCCCTCGCGCAGCTTCCACAACGGATAAAGCGCCGAGGAGAAAAAGACATCGGAAAGATCACGAAATTCATTGCGCCGGCGAAGTTTTCAACCTGCCGAATATAAACCGACAAGAACAGTCACAGCGCGCCGAGCATGAGGCCTGAAATGATCAGCGCCGGAAGGACGGCGAGCCAGGCGATCGGCTCAAACGTCACATCGAACGGAATGCAGACGGCGAGGAACACGTAGCAGGTGATGACCGACAATGCCGTCCCCGCCACCAGCTTGCACGCCAGCAACGCCCAGCGCGGTAGCGGGCGGTGAGCAAAAGCCGCATCACGCCCATCTCGCGGTCATAGACCATCGAGAGCGACGACTGTATGCCGTGGAAAAGAAGGATGATGCCGAGCAGCCCGGGCACGATATAGACCTGGTAGGTAATGTAGGTCTTGTACGGCGGGATGATCGAGACGCCGAACACATTGTAGAAGCCGGCGGCGAACACGGCGAGCCACATCAACGGACGCACCAGCGCGGACAGGAGTCGCCCGCGTTGCTGCACGAACTTGAGGACCTCCCTCGTGGTAACGGCGCGTAGCGCGCGCAGGGTGTGGACGAGCCGCATGGGCCGCCGGCCACCGCGCGCTAATGCAACAGCCGAGCCAAGGCCCGACCGGCGGGCGTGCGAAACTCTGCCGCGCTCACGGTACCGTCATGGTCCGCATCGGCAGCTTTGAACCGCTGTTCGACGATCGCGAGGTATTCCTCCTTGGTCAACGTCTTGTCCTTGTCGGGATCGCCGGCTGCAAAATCCTTGCGGCTTAGTCGGCCTTGCAGCTCATTGATGTCGAGAGTCCCTTCCTTGTCCATGTCGAGCTTGTCGAACAGGGCAGCGGCGGCCTTCTTGGCTTCGGCAAGGTCCACTGTGCCGTCATTGTCTGTATCGAACCGTGCGACCGGGGACGACTTTTTTGTCTGCGCCAGAGCCGGGGTTGCCGCTCCGATCAGAGCAGTGAGCGCCACCGTCATTGCTGTCCGCCGGGAGATCATGAGGTATCCTCGCTGAAGAGTGTTGTAAGTCAATTATCCATTCAAAGTTGCCGTCGCAAGGGTTGGAATGCAAGCATTTACCTGGATCGGTTTTTCAATTACACACGCCTTGTTGCCGGCAATTCAAAACTCGGAGCAACGTATTCGTTTTAGCGAATGCAAGATGTCAGCTCTTTCTCCTCGATTGAGAAGATCGCACCCGTCTCGATCTTGATATTGCGAACGATGCAGACGCGCCCGGTGACATCGGCGAGTTTGGCGTCGTAAGTTCCCGATGGAGCGTCGGTGATCCGCAGCCGCTCGTCCGGATCGACGGCGCCATCCTTATCGTTTTTGCACTGGTTGGGACCCCAATTCGCAGTGCCTGACGGCGCCAAATAGAATTCCGAAATTGTATTCCGGGTCAGGTTCCAAAAGCGCGTCGGACGCCCCTGGGCGCCGGCTTCGCCCGCTATCACAGTGAGCGCAACGATGATGAGGATTATTCGAGACAAGTTCTCCACCAATTTCCTAATGAGGCACAAAGCAGATGAGGTAGTCGGCTAGTAAATGAGCATTACAAGCTAAATTTATAATTGACACCGGCGCGGACCATGCTCTCGTTAAATTTGACGGCGATATTGGGAATTAAAGCTCCATTTGGATTTGCGATTGCGCAATCCGTCGTACATGTGCCGTTGGCAAGATCGACGAACAGGTATTCGACCTTGGCCGTCCAATGCGGGGCAAAAGCGCCTTCGACGCCGGCGCCGACCGTCCAACCGGGTTCGGTCGCGTTGCTGGTGGAGTGTTCGGAGTAGCCGGCTATGACATCGCCGAAGGCGGCGCCGGCGGTGCCGTAGACCAGGAAGCGATCGAACGCGTAGCCAACGCGGCCGCGCACCGTGGCCAGCCAGTTGCTCGTGGTTTGGCAACTTCCCGTGCAGAAGGCGGCGGCCGTGAACGTGCCGAAGCCGCGCGGGTCGGTCCGGTCGCCATCGGCCTCGATCCCGAACACGAGCGCGCCGACCTGGTAGTTGGCTCCCAGCGTCCCGCCGAACAGGAAGCCGTAGGTGCCGAAGCTGCCGGTCGAGCCACCAGTCAGGCTATCACTCCAATCGCTGGCGCCGAAACTGTAACCGGCGTTGACGCCAAGATAGATGCCGGTCCAGTTGCCGACGGGCGCCGCGATGGCGGGTCCTTTGGTGGGCATCACCTGCGCAGCAGCAGCAACTGCCCGCCCCGCGGTAGGCATTGCGCCGCGCACTCCCACGTAGGCGGCAAAGGGAATGCCTGGAACGAAGGTGCGCGGGTCCGTCAGGTTCAAATAGGGAAACGATGTCACGTCAAATAAGGTGCCGTAGACGTAGTCATGCTGATCGAACAGGTTGCGCACCAACCCGAACACCTCGATGTTCTCCGAAACCTTGTAGGTCGAGTGGAGATTCACCACCCAATGGGCCGGCACCTTTGGCATTTGGTTCGATTCGTCGCCGACGAGCCATTGACTGCCAATGACATTGAGGTCCGCTCCGAGCTTCCAGGGATTGGTGATCTGATACTCGGCGCCGAGCTTGAACCGGAAGTCCGGAATACCGGTGAGGTGATCGCCCGGCACCACGTAGATGTTGCCGTTGGCGTCGGCATAGGGGTTGAACGGCGAGGACAAGGTCAACGCGTTCTGGAACGTGGCATCGACGTAGGTGAAATTGGCGTAGGCGTTCCAGCGGTCCCATTTGTATGATGCATTGGCCTCAATGCCCTGGCGCAGCGTGTTACCGGCGTTCCGAAAATATTCGTGCCCAGGGATCGGGCTAGCGACATTGATGATGTCGTCGGTATTGAGCGCGTGATATCCGCCCACGCTCCAGTTCAATTGGCCTTTGGCAATTTCGAAATGCCCGCGCAAGCCCGCTTCGAAAGTGTACGTGACAACCTGATTGAGATTGGGATCCCCGACCAGCGCGTTGTCGATCAAACAGGGCTGCAATGGGTTGGAGCAGCCGAGCTCAAGTGGTGTCGGCGCGCGGTTAGCTTCCGAAAAATCACCATAGGCCGTGACATTCGGCGTGAGCTTGTAGGTCGCACCGATCGTCGGATTGAAGTGGCTATAATCGTGGCTGCCGTTGAGCAGAGGGGCATTGCCAAGTTCGTCCGTCAAGTTGATCTGGGCGAAGTTGAACCGGCCGCCCCCAGTAACCGAGAGCCGCGGCGTGATGTCGAACGTATCGGTCCCGTAGATTCCGGTGTACAACGTCGTGGCGCCCAATCCGACCGGCGCTACGTCCCCTGAGGGCTGATCAATAAAAAGTCCTACTCCGTACACCAACGGAAACTGATTGGCATTGACGGTGCCCAGCTCGCTCGTCGTCGAAAACTGGACGAGGCCGCGGTCGACGCTCACCCCGACCGTAAAATTGTTTTCGTGACCGAGCACTTTCTCCGAGGACGCCGCCTGCGCCGAGCCGCCGAAGCTATTGGTTGTCGTCCAGGTGCGGTCGATTTCGCCCAAAATGCTTGACCCGAGCAAGCCGGTGGACGGCACCGTCTGTCCGCCGGTCGTGGTGAGGTTGGACACAGTGCCGTTGAGATTAGGAAAGCACAGGACGCTCAGGTCGGGGCATCCTGAGTTCTGCGCGTCGGTTCCATTGGCGTCGACATGGCTTTGCTGGAAATTGCGAAAATAGGCATTTGCCTGATACGTCCACGTATCGCTCGGTTTCCAAGTTGCGCTCGCCGTCAGGAACGCCAGCTGATTCTGCGTCGTTTGCGGATTCGTGTAGACGCTTGACCAATTCTGGGCGAGCATTTGCACCGGGGTCGCCGCGACCGCGCCGAAATTGTTATCGGCGCCGGTGAAGGTGATATGGAACTCGGTCTGATCGCCGCGCGCGCCGAGATCGGTATAGACGCGCCGCAGCGATGACGGCGAATCCGCGCGCCAGCCGGCATCGTCGATGGCGTCGGCAGCGATATAGCCGGACAGGTTTCCGACCTCGCCGCCGGCCTGCACCGAGGTGCCGAGGCGTCCATACGAGCCCCCGTTCACCTCGCCTTCGACGCCATGGTAGGTGAAGCCGTTCTTCATTTGCATCGATAGCGCGCCGCCGATGGCATTGAGCCCGTAGACCGGATTGCTGGGTACGAGCGTCATCCCATTAATGGCTTTTTCGGGAATCAAGTCCCAGTTGACGGTGTCGCCGAATACTTCGTTGATGCGAACGCCGTTCTGATAGATGGCGAGCCCCTGCGGCGCGCCGATCACCGGCGACGCGACGAAGCCGCGGTAATTGATGTCGCGCTGGAACTCATTTCCGGTCTGGTCGCTCAGCGCCACACCCGGCAGCGCTCGCTCCATGGCGTCAAGCAGGTCCGGCGTCGTGGTGTAGCTGAAATCGGCAGCCGAAAGCGTCTGGACATTGGACGGAATTTTGTCCTGATCGACCACGCCAGGCTGCGAGGGCGCCGCCGTCTTTTCGGCTGGAGCAGCAGCTACGGCAGCAGGCTTCGCCCGAGGCGGAGGCGCCACCGGGGTGGTCGCGATAACTTGGATTTCAGGCAGAGTGGTTGCGCTCGAGTTTTCGGTCGAGCTTGGAGTTTCCTGCGCGGCAATGATACCGGGCGCCATCACGACGACCACTGCGGCCGCCCCGAGCAGGCGGCCGAACGCAGCCCGAACGGCCGAGGCGCTTACGCCAGCAAAGCTCACAACCCCACGCATGTGCGCGCCGTCCACCCAGCCCAGGCGGATTCTGCCATGATCGGCGCGTTCGCGTCAGGGAAGGTTGTTCCAAATCGGCCCGGGAAGTTTTGGCAATCAGCGGCAATCGAATTGCGCCGTTACGACGGGCAATTGCAGGCGCGCCGATTATGAAGTCGCTGATAGCAATTGCACGGCGGTGCGGATCAGCTCCGGCAGGTTGCGGGAATCAAGCTTCTGTTTGAGCTGGGAGCTGAGATTGACGATGGTCTTGTAGCTGACGTTGAGCTCCTCGGCGATACGGCCATAGGGCTTGCCTTCGGCTAACAGCGACAACGTTTGCAGCTCCCGCGGCGTCAGCTCGGCGAGCGGATTCTGGCGCGCGGGCGTGTGTGCCAGCGCGACCTGCATGGCCAGCTCGTTGCTCAAATAGGGCGTGCCGGCGCGGACCTTCTCGAACGCTTCCAGCAAAGCCTCGGACGAGGTGTCCTTGAGCACATAGCCGGTCGCGCCGGCCTGCAGCGCGCGGGCGACGATGATGGGATCGCTGTGCATGCTGAAGACGAGAATGCGCACCTCCGGATCGTGCGCGCTGATGCGGCGGATCAGCTCCAGGCCGCCGAGCCCGCTACCTTGCATGGCGAGATCGACGATGACCACCTCGGGACGGTGACGGCGGTAGAGCCGGTAGCCCGCGACGGCATCGCGCGCCTCGAGCACGGCAGCGACGCCTGCATCCTCCAGCATGCGCCGGCAGCCCTGCAGCACGATCGGGTGATCGTCGATGACGAGGACTCTGGTCATGCCTTGTCACCACTCGGGACGCCGGCGTCCTCCACGATGTTGCGCGGCCCCGCTACCGGAATGGTGATGCGCACACAGGTGCCGCGGCCCGTTTCGCTTTCGACGGTGTAACGGCCGCCCAAGCCTTCGACGCGCTCCTGCATACCGCGCGTGCCGAAGCCCGCCGACACGCCCGGCTTCATCCCGCCGCCGTCGTCGCGCACGGTCAATGTGAGCCGTTCCTCGACCTCGACATGGCTGAGACGAACGCTGACATGCTTTGCCTGCGCGTGCCGGATAGCATTGGTCAGGCTCTCTTGGACGCAGCGATAGATGGTCAGGTCGATCGTATCGCCATAGCTGCGTGAGATGTTCTCCGCGGTGAAGGCGAATGAAATCTGCGAATGTTGGCGTGCGCGATCGTGCACAAGCTGGCCGAGCATCTCGTTGAGCGGGACGTGGCCGAGCGCCATCGGCCGCAGGCGGTCGAGCATGCTGCGGTTGATAGCCTGCAAATGCTCGATGATTGCGAGGATGTCACGCAGGCGTTCTGACACGCTCTGCCTCGCTTTATCGGGCAGATCGCCAGCTGCGTTCGCGATCGACGATGCATTCGCCTTCAATCCGAATAGACAAGGCCCGACCTCATCGTGCAGTTCGAGCGCGGTGCGCCGCCGCTCGTCATCCTGCGCCGTAATCAGCCGGCGATTGAGCCGCACGTTTTCCGCGCTCAGTGTGGCGAGCGTTCGCGCCAGTGCATTGAAACGGTCGGCGATCGCGGCCAACTCGCACGCATGCGGCTGCGGCAACCGTACGTCGTAGGTCTGGCGCTCGAGGTCGGAGAGACCGCTCGCGAGCACGCTAAGGGGATCGAGCACGCGGCCGAACAGAACATACAGAATGCCGATCATCGCGGCGTTGAGCAGGACGGCCACGATGCCGATCGCGACTGCGTTCTCCCAGAACTCGGCGATCTCGTCGGCGGGTTCTCCGATGATTTCGACTTGGCCGACACTGCGGCCGTCGACAAATATCGGCATTTCATGCGTCTCGATCGGCGAGGCGACCAAGGCTGCAAACCAAGCCGGCGCGGACGCGCGCTCGTCGGCGCTGCGACCGTCGGCTCGGCCGAGAGGTGGCGTCACAGCAATGGGAACGCCGGCCGCATCCTTCACCGCGATCCGCACATGGCGCATCGCTCGCAACTGGCCCGGCAACGCCGCCAGGAATTGCTCGGCCGGAAGCGGCTGATGCATGAAATTAATGGCATCGCTGACAAGGAATTCGGCAAGGCGCATCGATGCGGCCATCTCGATGCGGCTTTGTGTGCGGGCCCGCAAGATGCCGACACCTCCGGCGATGAGCACGGCGACAACATCGATCAGGACGAATACCAGCAGGAGCTGTGCACGGACTGAGCGCCCATACCAAAGCGCATGCATGAGAGCCGGCCGCGAGCGTGGCGCCAACGGTAGTGTCGCCAACGCGGATGCGGATTGCGCGCTGATGATCGTCCTCCCTCGAATTTTCTCTAACCAGCAGTTTATTTGAATTCTGCCACTGTCCCCGCGTTCTGTCACGCAGGTTTGCCATTCCGCGCAAAGGTTTAGCGACCCCGCCGTCAGTGCGGTGAGTATCCTTTGAGCCCGCTGAGCACCGCGCCGGTGAAATTTGCCCCGGTTGTCTTAGCGCCGGTCAAATCCGCATCTGTCAGATCGGCCCCCGCGAGATCCGCATCGGTCAGATCGGCGCCCCCGAGATCCGCCTGGGTCAGGTCCGCTCCCGACAAATTGGCGCGTTGGAGCTTGGCGAACTCGAAATTGACATGGGCCAGCGCCGCACTCGCGAAATTTGCATCGGCCAAGTACGCCCGCGAGAAGTCGGCGCGGATCAGGCCCATGGACTGGTTGCGCATGTCTGCAGACGCTTGCAGGTGGGAAAGGTCCGCGCCACGCATGTCGTCCAGGCTAAAGCGCGCGGTCACTTTGGCGCCGGAGAGATTGGCGCCAACGAATTTGGCGGCTTCTGCCGGCAAGGTCTCCATCCCGGCCGAAACGATGAGCGTCTCCAGAATGGCACCAGAGAGATCGGCATGGGAAAAGTCGGCGCTCATGATCCAGGCAAGGTTCAGCCTCGCCCGCCGCAGCTTGGCGCCGACGAGCTTCGCTGCGACGAGCTTGGCGCCGCGCAGATCGGCGTCCGACAGATCCGCGCCTGAGAAATCGGCGCTGGTGAAATCCAGGTCGTGAAGGTCCAAGCCGGCGAGCGACCGGCCAGCGAAGCTTGCCCCCTCGCCGGCCGGCGCGGCCGTCAGCATTGACTGCACTTCAACGCGCGTGAGATCGGCAGCGAAAGCGCCGGACATCATCCCTGTCAGGGAAATGACCCAGAACACTCTCGACGCGAGCCACATTGCCGTTAGCGGCCTACGAGTTCGCACGCACCATGCCAGATCAGTAGGCTGTTAGGCTTTCTTGGCCTTCAGAACACCTGACAACTGGCCGATGAGATAGCCGAGGATACCGCCCAATATGGTGGAGACGATAAGAAGGAAGAGCGGATTGGAGTTGTCCGCGGCCGTCAGCGCATCCAGTTTGCCCGCTGATAACGTATAGCCGACCAGCGCGGCATACCCGTAGATGTTCGCAGGAACGCAGGAGAGCAGGTCGATCGAAGCGACGATGACCAGAAAGAAGACGAGGACGCCGACGACGATCCCCGGCCATATCGCGCTCGGTAGCGGCACTGAAACGTTTTTGACGATCATCAGCGTGATCCAGCCGAGTATCGCGCCATAGATCATACCGACGATCGTCTTGCTGAGCGCCTTGGTATCGGCGCCGGCGGCAAAGAAGCAGCCTGCCGCGATGAATCCGGCCCAGACAAGAGCATATCCGCCTAAAGGACCGAGCGCGATGAATGCCCAAATGCCCCCAAGAATGGCGAC
>JBEKSB010000035.1:0-24438 GCA_049517455.1 Xanthobacteraceae bacterium | reverse complement strand
CAGCAACACCGGCAGTATTTGCAATCCGCCGGTGGCCGGCTGTGCTGGTCGTCACGTTTTACCGGCCGGTGGTCTCCGACGCCGGCGGCTCGCGCGCCCCTTGGGTCCGCCTTGTCGTTGCCGAATTCGTTCCCTACTCGCCAGAAATGGGTTAAACTTGAAGGGTTTGGATTTAACCTGAGCGCCGTAACCAGCGAGGCCAGATGCACATCTATCGACGATGGCGGCTTTTCCTATCGCTGCTTGTTGCGATGGCGTACGCCGCTCCCGCGCTCGCACAACAACCGGCGGCGACGGACCCGTCGGCTCCGGCCGCTGCCGCACCCGCCGCCAAAAAGCCTCCCAAGCATAAGCCATCGGCCGCGCCTGCCTCGACCGCGGAGCCGGCTACGGCCGTAGCAGGTGGGGTAAAGCCGACGCTGCTTGGGCAGTATGGTGACTGGGGCGCCTACGCGGCCTCACCCGGCGGCAAGAAGGTCTGCTTCGCAATCGCCAAACCCGCGACCTCGGAAACCAACCCGCCGGGTAAGTCGCGCAATCCGTCCTACATGTTCATTTCCTCGCGGCCCGGGGACAAGGTAAGCAACGAGGTGTCGATCATCATCGGTTATCCGTTCAAGCCGAATTCAGACGCGACCGTGGAGGTCGGGTCGACCTCGTTCGCGCTCTACACCCGGCAGGACGGGGCCTGGATCAAAAATGCCGCGGAAGAAGCCCATCTGATCGAAGCCATGCGTAGCGGCCCGAACGCGGTATTGAAGGGGATGTCCGCGAAGGGCACGCGATCGACGGATATCTTTTCCCTCAAAGGTTTCGGCCAAGCCCTCGACCGCACCGGCCAAGACTGCAAATAGCTGCAAATAGCGGGATTGCTGCTATAGCCTGTCGCGGGCCGGGCGCCGCTCCTGTCAGGCGGGCAATATCCGCCCCATCTATGCGTCAGGTCTGCCGCACCGGCGCGCCTGCCCCATTTGGATTGACCATGACTGCTCCGCTCGCCGCCACCCAGCCGGAGGACATTGCAACGGCCGCTTCGATCGAGAAGCGGCCGCTTGAGCGTTACGTCGCGCCGGCGAAGCCCTCGCTCGTCGGGCTATCGCGCATCGCGCTCGCCGAGGCTCTCGGCGTGGCCGGCGTACCGGAGCGGCAGCGCCGCATGCGCGTGCAACAGATCTGGCATTGGCTCTATGTTCGCGGCGCCAACGACTTCGACGAAATGTCGACCTTGTCGAAGGAGCTGCGCGCGGAACTGGCACAGCATTTCACCTTGGCGCGGCCGGAAATCGCCGCCGAGCAAATTTCCGTCGACGGCACACGCAAGTGGCTGTTGCGGCTTCCGGGCGAGTTCGAAGGCCGCCCCCATGACGTCGAATGCGTCTACATTCCGGAAACCGATCGCGGCACGCTGTGCATATCGAGCCAGGTCGGCTGTACGCTCAATTGCTCGTTCTGCCATACCGGGACGCAGCGCCTGGTGCGCAATCTCACGCCGGGCGAGATCGTGGGTCAGGTCGTCCTGGCGCGCGACCGGCTTGGCGATTGGCAACGTGCGGCGGGCACCGGCGCGGAACCCGAGAAGCGCCTGATCTCCAACGTCGTGCTGATGGGAATGGGCGAGCCGCTCTACAATTTTGACGCCGTGCGCGACGGCCTCAACGTCGTGGCCGACGGCGGTGGTGTGAGCATTTCCAAACGGCGGATCACGTTGTCGACTTCGGGCGTCGTGCCAAACATCGCGCGCGCCGGTGCTGAGATCGGCGTCATGCTCGCGATTTCGCTGCACGCTGTTACCGACCAACTGCGCAACGAGCTCGTGCCGCTCAACCGCAAATATCCGTTGCGGGAATTACTCGACGCCTGCCGCAACTACCCCGGCGTTTCCAACGCGCGGCGGATCACTTTCGAATACGTCATGCTCAAGGGCATCAACGATTCGCTCGCCGACGCGCGGGCGTTGGTGCGCCTCGTCAAAGGGATTCCCGCGAAGATCAACCTCATCCCGTTCAATCCCTGGCCGGGAAGCAAGCACGAATGCTCCGACTGGGAGCAGATCGAAAAGTTCTCCGAAATCGTGTTCAATGCGGGCTACGCCTCTCCGGTGCGAACACCGCGCGGGCGCGACATTCTGGCTGCCTGCGGCCAGCTCAAGAGCGCGACCGAAAAGCTCTCCGCCCGCGAACGGCTGGCGCTGCGGGCGATGGCGATGACGGATTGACGCCGTTCCATGGCCGTCGTTCTCCGTATCCTGGTTATGATTTTTGCCTACGGCCTTGCGTGCGTCGCCGCTTCCATCGTGTTCACGATCGGCATGCTCACGCCGCACTGGGACGACCTCGCGTCGTCGGGCCTTCCGCCGGTAGCGCTTGCGGTGATGGTTGTGGTCGGCGCTCCGATCATCGGAGTTGTCGCCTTTCTGCCGGCGATGTTGATCATTGCGCTCGCCGAAGGGTTCGCCTGGCGTTCGGTCGTCATTTACGCCGCGCTGGGCGGCGCGCTGGCGCTCGCTTTATCATACGGTATTGATTTGACCGGCGACGTCGGGCAACCCGAAACTTATTTCGCCCGCGAGCGCGAGGTGCTTGCCGCATCGGGGATCGCCGGCGGTCTCGTCTATTGGCTGTTCGCCGGCCGCAAGGCCGGCGTGTGGAAGTGATGATATGAGCCGGACCGGGCTTGCTATCGCGCTGGCCATCGCGGCATTAGTCGGCGGCGTTTTCGCCTTCTATCCGCAGCTCGACCTCAAGCTTGCAGCATTGTTCTATGACCCGGCGACACACGCCTTTCTGGCTTGGAATTCGAACTGGGTCGAATATGCGCGCGACGCGGCGACTTTGCTGATCACGCTTCTTGTGGCGCCGGCATTCTTCGCTGTCCTTGGCAAACTTATCGCGCCGCGTCGGTCCATGCTGATCAGCGGCCGCGCCGCGTTGTTCCTGATCGTCACCTTGGCGCTCGGGCCCGGCGTGCTCGCCAACGGCATATTGAAGGAGTATTCGGCGCGAATGCGTCCGGAGGACGTCACTCAGCTTGGCGGCACAGAGCGCTTCACGCCGTGGTGGGATCCGCGCGGGTCATGCCCGGAAAATTGTTCGTTCATCGCCGGCGAGCCGTCCGGCGCGTTCTGGACGCTGGCGCCTGCCGCGCTGACGCCGCCGCAATGGCGTCCGCTCGCCTACGCGGCTGCGCTCCTGTTCGGGGTCGCAATGGGCGCGCTGCGGATGGCCGGCGGAGCGCATTTCTTCACCGACGGCGTGTTTGCCGGCGTGCTCATGTTCTTGGTGGTTTGAGCCTTCCACGGACTCATTTATCGCTGGCGGCCGACACGGATGACCAATGCGGCGATCGAGCGGGCCCTTGAACAGGCGGGAAAGGCTATTCGCGATGCGATGGCCGCGTTGGGCCGACGGGTAGGTGGGGGCAAAAGCCAGCGCTCCTGAATGGCCCGGATGACGCCCGGTCGCTCAGCGTCGACGGCTTGCGTCGCTCCAACGCCCGCCTATAGTCCGCGCGGATTTCGGGCGACTTTGTCGCCGCGCGCAGGATTTCTTCAAATGTCCACGGATGATGCGAACAAACGTGACGTAAAAAAAGTCGTGCTGGCCTATTCCGGCGGCCTCGACACATCGATCATCCTCAAGTGGCTTCAGACCACCTATGGCTGCGAAGTCGTCACCTTCACGGCCGATCTCGGCCAGGGGGAGGAGCTCGAGCTGGCGCGGCAGAAGGCGCTCATGCTCGGAATCAAGCCGCAAAACATCTTCATCGAGGATTTGCGCGAAGAGTTCGTGCGCGACTACGTGTTTCCGATGTTTCGCGCCAACGCGTTGTACGAGGGTCAGTATCTGCTCGGCACCTCGATCGCCCGGCCGCTTATCGCCAAGAAGCAGATCGAGATCGCGGAGAAAGTCGGCGCCGACGCCGTCGCTCATGGCGCCACCGGCAAAGGCAACGACCAGGTGCGGTTCGAGCTTGCCTATTATGCGCTGAAACCCGACGTCAAGGTCGTGGCGCCTTGGCGCGAATGGGACTTTCGCTCGCGTGAGGCGCTGCTGGCTTTCGCCGAGCAGAACCAGATTCCGATCGCCAAGGACAAAAGAGGCGAAGCGCCGTTTTCGACCGACGCCAATCTCCTGCACACTTCATCCGAAGGCAAGGTGCTGGAGAATCCCGGCGACGAAGTGCCGGGCTATGTCTATTCCCGCACCGTCGATCCCGAACATGCGCCGAATGAGCCGGCCTATGTCACGATCGATTTCGAGAAGGGCGATCCGGTCGCAATCGACGGCAAGACAATGTCGCCCGCCGGAATACTCACCCACCTCAACATGCTCGGCCGTCAGCACGGCGTCGGCCGGCTCGATCTGGTGGAAAACCGCTTCGTCGGCATGAAGTCGCGCGGCATGTATGAGACGCCGGGCGGCACCATCTTGCTCGCCGCCCATCGCGGCATCGAATCGATCACGCTCGACCGCGGCGCCGCTCATCTCAAGGACGAGCTGATGCCGAAATACGCCGAGCTGATTTATTACGGGTTTTGGTTCTCGCCCGAGCGCGAGATGTTGCAGGCCGCGATCGACCGCAGCCAGGAATTCGTCAGCGGCCGGGTGCGGCTCAAGCTCTACAAAGGCAATGTCGGCGTGGTCGGGCGCGAGAGCAAATATTCGCTCTACGATCAGGACCTGGTGACGTTCGAGGAGGGTGCGGTCGCCTACGATCAGCGCGACGCCGAAGGCTTCATCCGCCTCAATGCGCTCCGCCTGCGCACGCTCGGGCAGCGCAAGCGGAAGCTTAAGCTGTAGGGTCAGATCTGTCTCGTAGAAGGCGTTCGATCGGGTGTAGTCAGCGACCGGAAATCCGGCATGATCGAGTATCGCGAGCTCCGGAGCTTGAACCGCTCACCGGATAACCGACCAGCGTCATGCCGCTTGCCGGTCGAGAGTTCGCAAAAGTTTCCGCAGCGCTTCTTTGACATCATCATCCAGACGGTCAACCCAACCAGGTGCGAGGTCGCGGCGATGCGCAACGGGCTCTGGTATCGTGCGTTTGCGTGCGATGGTACTCCAGACCGGCTTCCGCCGATCGGGGCGGACTATACGCCGCCGCGCAAATATCATTCTCACGATCTGGCGTACGCATATTCCAGCAATCACCAATCCGATTGCCAAGGCTAAAAGCATGCCGTCTGGCATCTCATTGTCAGAAACCGCCGTCTCGGTTCGTTCGCTGACCTGCCTATCTCCGGCGGCGCCGTTTCCTTTCACTTTGTCAGAATTCTCCGCCGTCGCAGGCAGCTCTTGCTTCTGGCTCGCACGCTCCGCCGTAGCGCCCTGTGTCGTGCTAACGGCCGAAACGGGAGGGTCAGGCCATGCCACGTTGCCGGCCCCGGCTGGAGATCGAGGATCGGGCCACGGCACTGGGCTGTCTGCCGCTTGGCGGCTTACCTGACCATTATCTTGGGTACTCCTCCCACCCAAAGCGGGTCGCGCCGCCCGGAGCGGTGGAAGTTGCTGGGTTTCTGAGCCCGTTTTTGGCGTTGCCGCTGCAGGCAACTTCGCAATGACACCTGTTTCGGGCTTTTCCTGCGCCCCTGGTTTTTGTATCGCTTCGCCTTCTGTCCGCAAATACCAGCACTTGCTTTGTTTGATCGGGTCCGTGCGATAGTACCAATGGCTGCCCTGCGGCGGCCGTCCGCTTGGCGCGGCGAGGCAATTTTCTTCCGCGCGCACGGAAACGGCACTCAAACTCTCGATCGCGAGAGTCATGAGCAACACGGCGACAACTGGAATCAATCCGATTTTTGCCAATTCCCCCTCGTCTCCGCAGGCAATCACGATCCCCACTATAAACGCGCAGGCTCGCCTCTGGTTCCGGAAAGTTTCGGAAAAATCTTGCAGCTAAGATGCTGTTCCGGCCGCGGTGGTTATGATTCCGGGTTCGCTGCAAACGCAGCGTGCCCCGGAATGACGCATTCACACCTGCCGCTCGACCATCATGTGCTTGATCTCGGCGATTGCCTTCGCCGGATTAAGGTGCTTCGGACAGGCCTTGGTGCAGTTCATGATGGTGTGGCAGCGGTAGAGCCGGAACGGGTCTTCCAGATTGTCGAGCCGCTCGCCGGTTGCCTCATCGCGTGAATCCAAGATCCAGCGGTTGGCCTGCAGCAGCGCCGCAGGCCCGAGAAAGCGGTCCGAGTTCCACCAATAGCTCGGGCAGGCGGTCGAGCAACACGCGCAAAGGATGCACTCATAGAGCCCGTCGAGTTTTTGCCGGTCGTCGTGGCTCTGCTTCCATTCCTTCTGCGGCGTCGGCGAAACGGTTTGCAGCCACGGCTTGATCGAGGCGTGCTGGGCGTAAAAGTTGGTGAGGTCGGGCACGAGGTCCTTCACCACCGGCATGTGCGGCAGCGGGTAGATGCGCACCGCGCCGCTGACGTCGCTCATCGCCTTGGTGCAGGCGAGCGTATTGGTGCCGTCGATGTTCATCGAGCAGGAGCCGCAGATGCCTTCGCGGCAGGAGCGGCGGAAGGTCAGCGTCGGGTCGATGTTGTTCTTGATCCAGATCAGCGCGTCGAGAACCATCGGTCCGCAATCGCCGGTGTCGACGTAATAGGTGTCGACGCGCGGATTGTGGCCGTCGTCGGGGCTCCAGCGATACACGCGGTATTCTCGTTCCGCTTTCGCGTTGGCCGGATGCGGCCAGGTTTTGCCTTCGGTGATCTTGGAGTTTTTCGGCAGCGTGAACTGGACCATAGAAATCCTCAATAGACTCGCTTCTTCGGCTCGACATAAGCAACGTCGTTGGTCAGCGTGTAGGTGTGCACCGGCCGGTAGTCGATGGTGACCTTGCCGGTATTGCTGTCGAGCCAGGACAGCGTGTGCTTCATCCAATCCTTGTCGTCGCGCTCGGGATAATCCTCGCGCGCGTGGGCGCCGCGGCTTTCGGTGCGATTGGCCGCGGAGTCCATCGTCACGACGGCCTGCTCGACCAGGTTGGCAAATTCGAGCGTCTCGATCAGGTCCGAGTTCCAGATCAGCGAGCGGTCGCTGACGCGGACGTCGGCGATGCCGTCAAAAACCTGGTGGATAAGCTTGGAGCCTTCCTGCAACACCTCGCCAGTGCGGAACACGGCGCAATTGCTCTGCATCACGTGCTGCATTCTGGCGCGGAGTTGTGCGGTCGGCGTGCCGCCCGAGGCATGGCGGAACTTGTCGAGCCGCGACAGCGAACGCTCAGCGGAATCCTTGGGCAGTTCGGCGTGTTTGTCGTTGGGCGTGAGGATTTCGGCGCAGCGTAGCGCCGCCGCGCGCCCGAACACGACGAGATCGATCAGCGAATTCGATCCCAGCCGATTGGCGCCATGGACGGAAACGCATGCGCCCTCGCCCAGCGCCATCAGGCCGGGCACGACGTGGTCGGGGTTGCCGTCTTTCTTGGTCAGCACCTCGCCGTGGTAGTTCGTGGCGATACCGCCCATGTTGTAGTGAGCCGTCGGCACGATCGGCACCGGCTCGCGCGTGAGGTCGACGCCGGCGAAGATGCGCGACGACTCGGTGATGCCCGGCAGCCGCTCGGCGAGGATTTTCGGATCGAGATGATCGAGATGCAGGAAGATGTGGTCCTTCTTCGGCCCGACGCCGCGGCCTTCGCGGATTTCGATGGTCATCGCGCGGGACACGACGTCGCGTGACGCGAGGTCCTTGGCGGACGGCGCGTAGCGCTCCATGAAGCGCTCGCCTTGCGAATTGACCAAGTAGGCGCCTTCCCCGCGGGCGCCCTCGGTGATGAGCACGCCGGCGCCATAAACCCCGGTCGGATGAAACTGCACGAATTCCATGTCCTGGACCGGCAGACCAGCGCGCAGCACCATGGCGTTGCCGTCGCCGGTCTGCGTGTGGGCACCGGTGCAGGAGGCGTAGATGCGACCGTAGCCGCCGGTGGCAAGGACGGTCATCTGCGCGCTGAAGCGATGGATCGAGCCGTCGTCGAGATTGAGCGCGATGACGCCGCGGCAGCGGCCGTCGTCGTCCATTATCAAATCGATGGCGAAATATTCGATGAAGAACTCGGCCGAATGGCGCAGGGCCTGCCCATACATCGTGTGCAGCATGGCATGGCCGGTGCGGTCGGCGGCGGCGCAGGTGCGCTGCGCGGTGCCCTTGCCGTAATGTGTGGTCATGCCGCCGAACGGGCGCTGATAGATCTTGCCGTCTTCCCGGCGCGAAAACGGCAGGCCCCAATGTTCGAGCTCGTAAACGGCCTCCGGCGCGTTGCGGCAGAGATATTCGATCGCGTCCTGGTCGCCGAGCCAGTCGGAGCCCTTGACGGTGTCGTACATATGCCAGCGCCAGTCGTCTTCGCCCATGTTGCCCAGCGCCGCGGCAATGCCGCCCTGCGCCGCGACCGTGTGCGAGCGCGTGGGGAACACTTTGGTGATGCAGGCGGTCCGCAAGCCCGCTTCGCTGCAACCGACGACAGCGCGCAACCCCGCGCCGCCGGCGCCGATGATGACGACGTCGTAGGCGTGATCCTCGATCGGGTAGGCGCGCCCGTTGATGGCCGGAGCCGCGCCACGTCCGTTAGCTCCGCTCGACGCCATGCTCACACTCCGAACGATAGCTTGAGGATGCCGTAGGCCGAGGCCAGCGCCACGGCGATGGTGAAGAACGCATTGGCCATGATCAAAACGAGTTTGGTGGTTTCATCGTGCACGTAATCCTCGATGATCACCTGCATGCCGATTTTCATATGGGTGGTGATCGAGGCGATGAACAAGAGCATGATGATGGCGACGAGCGGCGAGCCGAGAATCTGCGCCGCGGCGGCCTGATTGCGGCCGAGCAGCATGATGATGATGATCACCACGGCAATGGTCAGCGGAATATTGGCGACCGCGGTCAGGCGCTGGCGCCAGAAGTGACCGGTGCCGGATCGCGCCGCGCCAAGGCCGCGCACGCGCCCCAGCGGCGTACGGATGTGCTTTGCGGGGGTCTCGGTCACCGCGGTCCTCCCATCGCCAACAGGCCGAGGATCCACAACAATACGGTGATCGCGATCGAACCGATCAGATTGGCGGCGGCGAGCCACTCGCGCTCGCTCGGCCCAAAGCCGTAGCCGGTATCCCAGATCAAGTGGCGGATGCCGCCGAGCATGTGATGGATGAGTGCCCAAGTGTAGCCAAACAAGACCAGCCGGCCGACGATCGAGCCCGCGAACCATTCGAACTTCGCGTAACCGTTGGGTCCGGACGCGGCGGCCAGGAACCACCAGGCCAGCAGCAGCATGCCGAAATAGAGACCAAAGCCGGTGATGCGATGGACGATCGACATCATCATCGTCAGCATCGGCCGGTAGATTTGCAGGTGCGGCGACAGCGGCCGTGCGACGGGGGCCTTGGTTTCGGCCATTGTGTTCATCCGAATTCGCTCGACGGGCGCCAAGCCTGGCCCCCGTTCCTATCCAATGCGGCCGAAGGCCGCAATCCAGACAAATGACATCAAGCGCAACCACGCGGGCAGGCTTCGCGGAACGCGAAAGATTAGCATTGAACGATAGCGGTACAATTGGCATTATTCAAAGTCTGAGTTCGTCAAACACGAAGGCAGGCGCGTTCCGTGAGATTCGACCTCGCCGATCTCAGTTTGTTTCGCCATGTGGCCGAGGCGGGCAGCATTACGCACGGCGCCCAACGCGCGAACCTTGCGCTCGCCGCCGCCTCGACGCGCATCCGCAACATGGAAGAAACGCTCGGCGTAGCCCTGCTCACGCGCGGGCGCCAAGGCGCAACCCCGACACAAGCCGGCCGCACGTTGCTGCAACATGCGCGTGCGATCCTGCGCCAAGCCGAGCGCTTGCACGAGGACCTCGGTGCTTACGGCGGTGGCCTCGCCGGCCAGATCCGCGTGCTGTCGAATACCAACGCGCTGACCGAGTTTCTGCCCGAAGCGCTCAGCTCGTTTCTTGCCGCGCATCCGAATGTCAGCGTCGATCTGGAAGAGCGCTTGAGCGACGAGATCGTCGGCCTGATCGCCGAAGGCGTCGCCGACCTCGGCATCGTGGCCGGAACCGTCGATGCGCGCACGCTCGAGACCTATCCGTTTCGCCGCGACCGGTTCGTACTCGTGGTCGCGCGCGAGCATCCGCTCGCCAAGCGGGCGAAGATCGGTTTTGAAGAAGTGCTCGAACACGACTTCGTTGGCCTCGATCGTGCCAGCGCGTTGCAGCGCTTCCTCGCCAGCAAGGCGGTGCGCATCGGACGGCCGTTGCGCCTGCGCGTTCAGTTGCGCAGCTTCGACGCCGTCTGCCGGCTGGTCGAATGCAAGGTCGGCATCGGCATCGTGCCGGAGACGACCGCGCACCGCGTCGCCAAGGCCATGGCGATTGCGGTCGTGCCGCTCACGGATTCCTGGGCGGAGCGCGAGTTGACGATCTGCACCCGGAACGTGGACGAACTGCCGCTCTATGCGCGGCAACTGGTCGAGCATTTGCGCCGGCGGGAATGAAGAATTGTCGTGGGCTTGAGTTGCGCAACGCTCATGCTAATCGAGATGGGAGGCGTCGTGCGAGTGCCACGCCGCAGTCAAATCGTATTACGACAACCTGAAAAAGAGATAGTCGTTGGCCGGGTTATGCGACGGGTGCGAACCTCGCGAGCTATGAGCGGCGTACGCAAAAAATCCGGAGTGTTTCGACATCGAGAATGCTCGGGTCTATTCCAGGCGCGCGACCGCGATATCCGACGACGTTCTCACCGCGGCATCAGCACCCAGTAATCGAGATCGAGCAGGATCGAAGGGTCGTAGTCATCGCCGTTCTTGAGCGGAAAATCGGCGCACGGCCGGTCGCCGGCCGCGACGGTTCGCAGCCGCAGCGCGCCGACATCTTGCCGGCCCGGCAGCTCGGATTTTGCCAGCACTTCCGACCACGCAAACACGGTGCCGCCGGCGAACAAGGGAGCGACGTGGCGCCCGCCATTGATAGCGGCGATGTGAAACGCGTTGGCGAGTCCGTTGAAGGACAGCGCGCGTGCGATCGAGATGACGTGGCCGCCGTAGATCAGACGCCGCCCAAATCGGCCTTGCTTGGCGCTGAACAGGTCGAAGTGAATGCGCGCCGTGTTCTGGTAGAGCCGCGTCGCGGTCATGTGCTCCGCCTCTTCGACGGTGATACCGTCCACATGATCGATGCGCTCGCCGACTTGGTAGTCGGCGAAGCGATAGGCGCTGCCGGCAAGGGCGAAGTCATAAGCCGGCAAGTCGATCGGCGGGCAGGCCTCGCTCAACACTTTAGGTTCGAGCACGGTCGGCAAGCGCGGTACGTGGTCGCCCGGCGCGGGCGCGGCCTCGTCGCGTTTGCGCACCATCACCCAGCGCACATATTCCAGCACCGGCGTGCCGTCCTGCTTGTATCCGGTCGTGCGCACGTAAACGATGCCGGTTTTGCGGCTCGAATTTTCCTTCAGTCCGATGACCTCGGACAGCGCGCTGAGTGTGTCGCCGGGGAAAACCGGACTGCGGAAATAGCACCCGGCATATCCGAGATTAGCGACGGCATTGAGCGAGACGTCCGGAACAGTCTTGCCGAAGATGATATGGAACACGAGAAAGTCGTCGATCGGCGCGCGCGGATAGCCAATCGCCTTGGCAAACTCATCCGACGACTGCACCGCGAATCGCGGCCCGAATAAGCCATTGTAAAGGGCGACGTCGCCCGTCGTCACCGTGCGCGGCGTGGCGTGACGGATCACCTGGCCGACGCGGAAATCCTCGAAACAATTGCCGGGACTGGTCTTCGACATTTGGCAAGTCCTTTGGTCAACCGGCATTAAATGGGCGCTTCATACCTGAAGCAAGGTCGCGCGAAAAGCGGCGGAGCTCCCTTGTCGCGCAGCATCCTTTCGAAGTCTGGCGAGCCTCAGGGCAGGGTTTTTCCGGATCGTCCGCTCCGTTCACGCAGCCGTGAGAAGCCGGGTGAAACCCCGCCAGCGCGCTTTCGTATCTCGATGCGATGGCGCGGCCCTTCGCGTCTCGCCGGCGGTTCGCCGGCAATCTCGATGGCAACTCTCTGCCGCAAAATATATGGAGCTCCTCATGTCCAAGCGTTTCGCCTTGATCGCCGCCGCCGCGGCTCTCGCCTTAACCGCCAGTGCGGCCGCCCCGCTCTCCGCGGAATCGATGTCGGAGAAGACCGTCAATGTAGGCGGCGCGCCGATGTATCCGTCGAAGAACATCATCCAGAACGCGGTGAATTCGAAGGATCACACGACGCTGGTCGCGGCGGTAAAGGCCGCCGGTCTCGTCGATACCCTCCAGGGTCCGGGCCCGTTCACCGTGTTCGCGCCGACGAACGAAGCCTTCGCCAAGTTGCCGGCAGGCACGGTCGACAACCTGCTCAAGCCTGAAAACAAGGCGACCTTGACGAAGGTGCTGACTTATCATGTCGTCCCCGGCCGTATGACCGCCGGAAATCTGATGAAAGCAGTCAAGGACGGCGAGGGCGAAGCTAAGCTGAAGACTGTCTCCGGCGACTGGCTGATCGTCAAACAAGCCGGCCCCGGCAAGCTCACCGTCACCGACGCCAAGGGTGACGTCGCCATGGTCACGATCGCCGACGTTCTGCAGTCGAACGGCGTGATCCACGTCATCGACACCGTGCTGCTGCCGTAATGGCCTGCTTGTGCGCTCAATTACGTGGTTAAGCCTGCCCCTCTCCCCGTTCGCGGGGAGAGGGTTTCGCTGACACGAATGTGACGCGCGCGTGCTCGAACATTTTGCTAGAGGTCCGCGCGTACGGATGGATGCCATGACGATCGAAGCGACAGCCGGTCCATCGACGCTGCCTGACACCGCCACCGGGCCGGTTATTCACCCGTGGGGGGTGCGCGTGACCCACTGGATCAATGCGCTGGCGATGCTGCTGATGATCGGCTCGGGCTGGCAAATCTACGATGCCGCGCCGCTGTTCGGATTCGAATTTCCTCGTCAGATTGCTCTCGGCAATTGGCTGGGCGGCGCATTGCTGTGGCACTTCGCGGCCATGTGGCTGCTGGTAATCAACGGCCTTGTCTATGTCGCGCTCGGCATTCTGACCGGCCGCTTTCGCCGCAAGCTCTTCCCGATCCGTCCGCGCGAAGTCCTTTACGATCTCCTTGCCGCGCTGCGCGGCAAACTCTCTCATGACGACCTTTCGATGTACAACGCGGTGCAGAAGCTGCTCTACCTTGGCATTCTGCTTACCGGGGTCGTGATCGTGCTGTCGGGCCTGTCGATCTGGAAGCCGGTACAGTTTCACACCTTGACGAGTTTCTTCGGCGGCTACAACACGGCGCGTTACGTGCACTTCGCTGCGATGACCGCCATCGTGACATTCCTGGTCGTGCATGTGACGCTCGCCATCCTGGTGCCGAAGAGCCTCCGGGCGATGATCGTCGGCCGCTGAAAGTCGAGGAGAAAATATGCCCCGTCAGCGCAAACCAATACCTGGCGTCGATCCGAAGCTCCTGATCGAGGACGCCGCCAAGCTTTTGCCCGAGCCGTCGCGGCGGCTGTTCCTGCGCGGGGCCGCGAGCCTCGGCGCGCTCGCGGTGCTCAGCGGCTGCGATATCATCGACGGCGACACCTCGGAGAACGCGTTGCGCGTCATCTCGACTTTCAACGACCGCGTCCAGGCGTTCCTGTTCAATCCGAACACCCTTGCACCGGAATATCCGGAGAGCATGATCACGCGGCCGTTTCCGTTCAACGCCTATTACAGCGAGGACGAGGCGCCTGACGTCGACGCGGATAAATACCGGCTCGAAATCGGCGGCCGTGTTGACAACAAGCAGCCGTGGACGCTTCCCGAGCTATACAAATTGCCGGAAGTCTCGCAGATCACACGCCATGTCTGCGTCGAGGGCTGGAGCGCGATCGGCTCGTGGCAGGGCGTGAAACTATCCGAATTTCTCAAGCTGATCGGCGCCGACTTAAGCGCCAAATATGTCTGGTTCCAGTGCGCCGAAGGCTATTCGAATACGATCGACATGCCGACCGCGCTGCATCCGCAGACGCAGCTGACGCTTAAATTCGATCACCAGATCCTGCCGCGGGCCTACGGCTTTCCGATCAAGATCCGCATTCCCACCAAGCTCGGCTTCAAAAACCCGAAATACGTCACCGCGATGTGGGTGCAGAACAACGATGGCGGCGGCTATTGGGAGAACCAGGGCTACAACTGGTTCAGCGGCCTCTAACGGATTCTCCGCGCATCATTTCCCGTAGCCGTGTTCGTGCAGGATTTTGGTGAAGCTTTCGGCCGTCTCACGCTGCAAGTCCTGCAGGCGCGGCACGAGACGGATGGTCAGGTCCCCCATAACCTGAGGCATTTCGCTCAGCGCCTTGGCGCCAGTCGGCGTGCGGTAGAACGTCGCCAATTCGCGCAGTTCGGCGACAGTGAAGTGCCGCGCATAAATCGGGGGCGCCTCTTTCATGGCATCGGCCAGGAAGGCGACCTGACTGCGTTCGAACTCTTTGTGCAATTCTCCGATCGTCGCATCGTCGATGTTGTTTGCGCGCGCCTGCTGTTCGACGGCGGGCCAGAATGCAGCGGTGATGCGCCCCGTCAGCTGCTTCATCATGTCCGGTGACAGGATGGCGAGGAGTTCATTGGCGGCCTGCAAAGCCTCCGGCGAAGGAGCGTCGTCGGCGCGGGCATGTCCGGCGCCGGCCAAGAGCATGAGGACGAGTAAGATGCGGAGGCTTCGCATCGGTGGGTCTTTCTTCCGTTGAGGCTATTCTAGCACTTTGCCGATTGCATGGCTGCGGCTTGCCAAGCCGACCTCCGCGCTTTAGCAATCCTCGCGCTGTCGGTCTTCGAGGCGTCATTCATGCCCACTCACAAGCTCCTTCTTCTTGCCGGCGACGGCATCGGCCCGGAAGTCATGGCCGAGGTGAAACGGCTCCTTGGCTTCTACGCCAAGGCAGGCATCGCCACTTTCGCAATCGAGGAGGGGCTCGTCGGCGGCGGCTGCTATGACGCCCATAAGGTCAGCATTACCGAGGAAACAATGGCGAAGGCCCATGCGGCCGACGCCGTCATCTTCGGCGCCGTCGGCGGGCCGAAATGGGACAACGTCGGCTACGACGTGCGGCCCGAGGCGGGGCTGCTGCGGTTGCGCAAAGAGCTTGGGCTCTTCGCCAATATTCGGCCGGCGATCTGCTATCCGGCGCTCGCGGAATCCTCCAGCCTCAAGCGCGAGGTGGTGGAGGGGCTCGACATCATCATCCTGCGGGAGCTGACCGGCGGTGTCTATTTCGGCGAGCCCAAGACCATCACCGATCTCGGTAACGGCCAGAAGCGCGCCATCGACACCCAGGTTTACGACACCTACGAGATCGAGCGCATCGCGCGGGTTGGCTTTGAGCTTGCCCGCAAGCGGCGCAACAAAGTCACCTCGATGGAGAAGCGCAACGTCATGAAGACCGGCGTGCTCTGGCGCGAGGTGGTCGCCGATCTGCATGCGCGCGAATACAAGGATGTCGAGCTCGAGCACATGTTGGCGGACGCCGGCGGCATGCAGCTGGTGCGCTGGCCCAAGCAGTTCGACGTCATTGTCACCGACAATCTGTTCGGCGATATGCTCTCGGATATTGCGGCGATGCTGACCGGCTCGCTCGGCATGCTGCCCTCGGCTTCGCTGGGCGAAGTCGACGCCAAGACCAAGCGGCGCAAGGCCTTGTATGAGCCGGTGCACGGCTCGGCGCCCGATATCGCCGGCAAGGGAATTGCTAATCCGATCGCCATGCTCTCCTCGTTCGGCATGGCGCTGCGTTACTCGTTCAACATGATCAAAGAGGCCGATCTGCTCGACCAAGCGATCGCTGCGGCGCTCGCCAAGGGCCTGCGCACCGACGACATCAAGTCGGAGGGCGCGACCCTCGTCAGCACAAGCGAGATGGGTGAGGCGATTATCGGCGAGCTGGAGCGGCTCACGACGCGACACTAGCGGCGCCGCGAAACGCTAAGCTATCTATACTGCGACCACGTTCAGTATGGACTCGGAGAGCCCGGAGAAAATCCCGGTATCAAGAACGGTTGCGCGAGCGGGGAGCCGCCCACGCCGGCTAGGTCGGGCCCGAAATACCAATAGGGTCGGCCCGGGTCGCCGCCCAGCGGGAATGCGTAGTCCATGTGGTGGCCATAGCCCACCGGCACCTCCGTCCCGGGATCGAGATAAGAGCGCCGGGGAACGGTGATGATCGTCGTGGTGCCGTCGGGATTGTGGATGATCGTGCGCGTAGGCTGGATCACCGTGCCGGCCGCGGAGCGATACACCATCGGTTGATTTTTCTTCGGTGCCGCCTGGGCGGAGCAAACCGCGGCTGCAACAAGGGCAATGGCAACGAAAAACACATTTACACGCATGGCTCCTCGCTTTCACGTGCCGCAGTGTAACCCGCCCGCGCCGGGCGTAACAGTCTTTTGGCAACCGAACGGATCGTGTTGTGCTTCAGTCTATGCCTCAGCGACTTGGCGCCAATGATAAAGATCAATATCGAACCTCAGGTTACCGCCGTGATATTACTCTACAAATCGGTGTATGGCGTGTGACTGTCGGGTGGCCAATTCTAAAAAATCGAGGGGCCAACGCCATGCTCACGCGACCGAGGAGGGCATGCCTGGTCCGGCGTTGTGTTTGCGGCGTTTCTCGCTTAGAGCATGGCCAGAAAAGTGGCGGCGGGTCTTCCGAAAAGATCGTGCTCCACCAATAAGCTAGAAGCCCTGGCGCTCCGGGTCCGCCGAGCGGGTAGGGCGAGATTTCGATGGAGACTTGACGATGGGTTACAACGTCGCCGTGGTCGGCGCGACCGGCAATGTGGGCCGCGAGATGCTCAACATTCTCGCCGAGCGTTCGTTCCCCGCCGACGAGGTGGTCGCGCTCGCCTCGCGCCGAAGCATGGGCGTCGAAATCTCGTACGGCGAGCGGACGCTGAAGGTCAAAGCGCTTGAGCATTATGACTTCTCGGGCATCGATATCTGTCTGATGTCGGCGGGTTCCGCCGTGGCCAAAGAATGGGCCCCCAAAATCGCCGCGGCCGGCGCGGTGGTGATCGATAACTCTTCGTGCTGGCGTTACGATTCCGACGTCCCGCTGATCGTGCCGGAGGTCAACGCCGACGCGGTCGCCGGCTTCCGCAAGCGCGGCATTATCGCCAATCCCAATTGCTCGACGGCACAACTTGTCGTCGCGCTCAAGCCGTTGCACGACCGCGCCAAGATCAAGCGCGTCGTGGTCGCCACCTATCAGTCGGTTTCGGGCGCCGGCAAGGATGCGATGGACGAACTGTTCTCGCAGACCAAGGCGGTCTTTCAGCTCAATGAAGTCGAAGCGAAGAAGTTTCCCAAGCGCATCGCCTTCAATATCATTCCGCAGATCGATACCTTCATGGAGGACGGCTACACCAGAGAAGAGTGGAAGATGGTGGTCGAGACCAAGAAAATTCTCGACCCCAAGATCAAGCTCGTCGCTACCTGCGTGCGCGTGCCGGTCTTCATCGGCCACTCGGAAGCGGTCAACGTCGAGTTTGAGAACCCGATCACGCCCGATGAGGCGCGCGACGTCCTGCGCAACGCCCCGGGCTGCATCGTCATCGATAAGCACGAGCCCGGCGGCTACGTGACGCCCTACGAGGCGGCGGGAGAGGACGCGACCTATATCAGCCGGATCCGGGAAGACGCGACGGTCGAGAACGGTTTGGCGATGTGGATCGTCTCCGACAATCTGCGCAAGGGTGCGGCCCTCAACGCCATTCAGATTGCCGAATGCCTGATCAACCGCAAGCTCATCACCGCCAAGCGGAAGGCGGCTTGATTTTACGTGATCAATTGCGCGGCGCGATTAGCTGCGCAGGCTCGCCGGCGGTGACTTGAACGAACTCGCCGGTGATGTCGTCGCGCACCGAAAGCTGCCCGGTCGCGACGCCAAAATAGGCGCCGTGGATCGCGACTTGGCCGCGCTCGATCCGTTTTCGCAGACGTGGAAACGTGAGCAAGTTGTCGAGGCTATTGGTGACGTTCGCCTGCTCGAGCCGCGTGAGATAGTCCGGCCAGGGCAGTTCATGCTGTGGACCGGCCTTTTCCGCGGCAGGCGCCATCAGGCGCATCCAGTTGCCGATGAAGTCGCCGGGCGATAGTGGCTCGGCCTTTTCAGCAAACGCCTTCACACCGCCGCAGCGGGCATGGCCGAGCACGACGATGTGCTTCACGTTGAGCGCGGCGACGCCGAATTCGAGCGCGGCCGAAACGCCGTGAGCATGACCGTCGGGGGCGTAGGGCGGCACGATGTTGGCGACGTTGCGCACCACGAACAGCTCGCCCGGGCGAGCGTCAAAAATGACTTCCGGCGAGACACGCGAGTCGCAACAGCCGATCACCATGGCTTCCGGCGCTTGTCCGGTTTCCGCCAGTTCGCGATAGCGATCTTGCTCGCGGCGCAGACGGCCGTCGAAAAAGGCGCGATATCCTTCGATAAGGCGGTGCGGAAACGGCATTACGAAGCAGGAAACTGGCCTCGGAGGTCCGGCAACTCACTCAATCACGCCACGCATGCCATTGGCAACCGTTCGCAAAATGCTTGCGTCGCATTCTCATTTACCGCCGTATGCCGCTAGTTATCGGCAACCCCGCAGGAACTCGGTGCGCGCGAGGCGCTCGGATTCCGCAGCGGAGGGCGGCTGGGAGAGACACCAGTCGAAATGGACCCGGGCTTCCGGAGCCCAGCGCGTGCCTTCGATGCGGTGCGCACATCGCGGATGTGCCAGCGCGCCGCGAACCTGATTGATCGCGGCGTCGGCATAGGCACGGCAGAACTCCCGATCCGCGGCTTGAGCCGGCGGCGTCCAAGCGAGGGCAGCAATCGACAGAGCGGCGCACATCAGCACTTTGAGCATCGTTTCCTCCAGCAAATTGCGGTGCGTTCCGCTTCGACATGCATCACGTCTGCCGGTGGAGTCCAGACGGCGCCCCGAATTCAGGGCATCGCCTGTGGACAGCGGTTTGGACTGATGTCAGGGCTCAGCCATTGGCACGCCGCCTGCAAGGCCGTTACTTTGAGCCTGCGGTTGCAGTTGGGTTTCGAGACCGCATCGAGAGGGGAGTATTCATGACCATCCGCCCGCGGCGTAGTGTCCTTTACATGCCCGGATCGAATGCGCGCGCGATGGAAAAAGCGCGCGAGCTGCCGGCCGATGTTGTCATCTTCGATCTTGAAGATGCGGTAGCCCCCGATGCTAAAGCGAAAGCGCGGGAGCTGATCGTCCAGGCGCTGCAAAAGGGGGGCTTTGGCAATCGCGAAGTGCTGGTGCGAATCAACGGGCTCGATACCGCCTGGTGGCTCGACGACCTCAAGGTCGTGGCCGCAAACCCCCACGCGGTGTTGGTGCCGAAGGTGTCGACGCCCGAGCAACTTGTGGAGGTCGGAAAACACCTCGTCGGCGTGCGCGCCGAGGCGAGCGTTCGCATCTGGGCGATGATGGAAACGCCGCTCGCCATGCTCAACGCTCGCGAGATCGCGGCGGCGGCGCTCGATCCCCAGACGCGGCTTGCCGGCTTCGTCATGGGGACCAACGATCTCGCCAAGGATACGGGCGCACGTATCGTGCCGGGCCGCGCGCCGATGCTGCCGTGGCTGATGACCTGCGTGGCGGCCGCGCGCGCCTACGGCCTCGATATTCTCGATGGCGTCTACAACGAACTCGGTAATGCGGAAGGCTTTGCCGCGGAGTGCCGGCAGGCGCACGAGCTCGGCTTCGACGGCAAGACGCTGATTCATCCGCAGCAGATCGCGCCCTGCAACGACGCCTTTTCCCCGGTGGCCGAGGAGGTGGCGTGGGCGCGGAAAATCATCGCCGCTTTCGACTTGCCCGAGCACGGCAACAAAGGCGTCATCCAGATCGATGGCCGCATGGTCGAGCGACTGCACGCCGATATGGCGCGGCGCACGGTCGCGATTGCCGATGCTATCGCTCAGACCCAGGCGGCTTGAGTAAAACTACAGCGTCGCTCGTCATCGTGAGGTGCGAGCGAAAGCGAGGCCCGGGCGGCGCGCGGTCACCTGAGCGATGACTGCTACGTCTTCAACCGGTAGCCGGTCTTGAAGATCCACCACACGATGGCCATGCAGACCACGAGAAAGAGGACGATCACGCCAACGCTGACGCCGACATTGACGTCCGCGAGCCCGAAAAAGCTCCAGCGGAAGGCGCTGACCAAATAGAGGATCGGGTTGAACAGCGTGATCGTGCGCCAGAACGGCGGCAGCACGCTGGTCGAATAAAAGGTGCCGCCGAGGAAGGTCAACGGCGTGATGATGAGCAGCGGCGCGACTTGCAGCTTGTCGAAGCCGTCGGCCCAGATGCCGAGGATGAAGCCGAACAGGCTGAAGCTGACCGCGGTCAGCACGAGAAACGCGAGCATCCATACCGGGTGCTCGATGCGCAACGGCACGAACAAAGCGGATGTCGCCAGGATGATCAAGCCGAGAACGATCGATTTGGTTGCAGCCGCGCCGACATAGCCGAGCACGATCTCGATAGCGGACGCCGGTGCCGAAAGGATTTCGTAGATGGTGCCGGCGAAGCGCGGGAAGTAGATGCCGATCGCGGCGTTGCTCACGCTTTGCGTCAACAGCATCAGCATCATCAGTCCGGGCACAATGAATGCCCCATAGCTGACGCCTTCGATCTGGCTGATGCGCGAGCCGATGGCGGCGCCGAAGACGACGAAATAGAGCGAAGTTGAGATCACCGGCGAGACCACGCTTTGCAGCCAGGTGCGCCGGGTCCGCGCCAACTCGAACCGATAGATCGCGCCGACGGCGTAAAAGTTCATCGTCGCTCACTCACCAGTCCGACAAAAATGTCCTCCAGCGAACGTTCCGTCGTCGCCAGGTCCTTGAACCGCACTCCTGCGACATGAAGATCGTCGATGAGGTCGGTGATGCCGGTGTGCTCGCTCTCCGTATCGTAGGTGTAGATGAGCTTGCAGCCGTCGTCCGCGAGCATGAGACGGTGCCTGCCGAGCGCGGGCGGCAGCGCGGCGATCGGTTCACGAAGCTTGAGCGTCAATTGCTTCTGGCCGAGCTTGCGCATTAGTTCGGCCTTGTTCTCGACCAGGATGAGCTCGCCCTTGTTGATCACGCCGATGCGGTCAGCCATCTGTTCGGCTTCTTCGATATAGTGCGTGGTCAGGATGACGGTCACACCGGACGCGCGAAGCGCTCGCACCATCTCCCACATGCCCTTGCGCAACTCGACGTCGACGCCGGCGGTCGGCTCGTCGAGGAAAAGGATTTGCGGCTCGTGCGACAGGGCCTTCGCAATCATGACGCGGCGCTTCATGCCGCCGGACAGTGTCGAGATTTTGCTGTCCTTCTTGTCCCAGAGCGAGAGGTCCTTCAGCACTTCCTGGATGTAAGCGGGGTGGGCGGGCTTGCCGAACAGACCGCGGCTGAATGACACCGTGGTCCACACCGAGGAAAACATATCGCTCGCGAGCTCCTGCGGTACGAGGCCGATGAGCGAGCGGGTGGTGCGGTAGTCGGCGATGATGTCGTGCCCGTCCACCATCACGCTGCCGCCCGACGGGTTGACGATGCCGCAAATGATGCTGATCAGCGTCGTCTTGCCGGCGCCGTTCGGGCCGAGCAGCGCGAAAATCTCGCCCTGGCGGATCTGAAGGTTGATGTCCTTGAGCGCCTGGAAGCCGGAGGCATAGGTTTTGTCGAGATGCGAGACCGAAATCGCGGGGGTCATGACGGCTTCCGGTTGACGAACGAGAACCGTCTTACACCCAAGGCCGCGCCGCCCTGGCCTTCTCCTCGAAGCTGCCGATCTTGTCGTTCTTGACCATGGTCAGGGCGATGTCGTCGAGGCCGTTGAGCAGGCAATCTTTCCGGTGCGCGTCGATTTCGAACTTCACCACGCCGCCGTCGGGGCCGCGGATTTCCTGCTTCGCGAGATCGACCGTCAGCGTTGCGTTGGCGCCGCGCTCGGCGTCGTCGAACAGCTTGTCCAGGTCTTCGGGCGAAACTTGCACAGGCAGAATGCCGTTCTTGAAACAGTTGTTGTAGAAAATGTCGCCAAATGAGGTCGAGATCACGCAGGTGATGCCGAAGTCCTTGAGCGCCCAAGGTGCGTGCTCGCGCGAGGAGCCGCAGCCGAAATTGTCGCCGGCGACCAGAATTTTCGCCTTGCGATAAGCCGGCTTGTTGAGCACGAAGTCGGGGTTCTCGCTGCCGTCGTCGCGATAGCGCTTTTCCGAGAACAGACCCTTGCCGAGCCCGGTGCGCTTGATCGTCTTCAGAAATTGCTTGGGGATGATCATGTCGGTGTCGACATTGATCATCTTCAGCGGCGCGGCGACGCCTTCGAGCACGGTGAACTTTTCCATGTCCTATCCTGCGAGGAGCCGATGCGTGCATCCGTGATTGCTAAATGGCGCGTCGGATGCCGTGGGTCAACCCTGTGCCGCGGCCGCGGCCGATGGTGCAGTTTCATGGGCCTTGAACTTCGACTCGCGGTCGAGCGTGCAAACCTGAACGTGGTACTCGGTGTAGTACTTGGTCCGCGCGAGTTTTTGCGCCGCAATATGTTCGGGGTTGGTCCGCCAGGCGCGTAATCCTTCTTCGTGCTCAAACTCGACGATAGTGACCCGCTCGCCGTCGTCGGCGAAAAAGCCCTTGTGCGAAATATAACCCGGCATGGTTTCGGCGATGGCCGTCATGCGATCGACCAAGGCAACGTACTCATCGCGGACTCCCGGCTTCAAGCGGGAGCGAAACACCGTCACGATCATGGCAGCGGCCCCTTGTTCCAAAGCTAAATCGTCTCTCCGCTTGATTTAGCACGATCAGCGCAGACTTAGTCAGCGCAGATGCGACGTGCCGGTTTGCTTCTCGTCCTTGGGAATGCCGCCGAGCTCGTTGATCCATGACCGTGCCGAGCGAAACCAAATCTGCCGCCGCGGCTTCAGCTGATCGCGCTGGCGCAAAATTCCCACCCGCACCATGTACGAATCCTTCGGACCGTCGCCGGGCGTCGTCGAAAAGATCGGCGAGCCGCACTTTGGGCAGAAGCCTTGGGCGCGCGGATTGCCGCTTTCCGCGGTCGTCTTCACGTAGATCGCCGGTTGCCCGGTCATCTTGAACGTGCTGCCGGGCACCGGGATCGAAACCCGAAATGCGCTGCCGGTGCCGGTCTGACAATCGGTGCAATGACAGATCGTGACCTTCTCCGGATCGACTTCGCCTTCGATTGCGATGAAGCCGCATTGGCACACGCCCTCGACTTTCATGGCATTGCTCCTTTCAAATAAAACACTATTCCGCCGAGCTTTCGATGGCCGCCATGTCGGCGTCCGAAAGGCCGAAATGATGGCCGATCTCGTGCACCAGTACGTGCTTGACGATGGCGCCGAGCGTTTCGTCGTGCTCGGCCCAGTAATCGATGATCGGGCGGCGGTAGAGCCAGATCATGTTCGGCATCTGCACCGGAGCGCTCTCAGCGCGGAACGGCAAGCCGACGCCCTGGAACAAGCCAAGCAGATCGAATTCGCTTTCCGCGCCCATCTGATCGAGGACTTCTTCACTCGGAAAATCGTCGAGCTGGATGACGACATCGGCGCACAAATCGCGAAATCTGCGCGGCAAGTGCCGAAATACTTCGGCGGCGAGAATTTCGAGCTCGACGAGCGAGGGTGCTTTGATCCGTCGCCAGACGAGCGGATCGGATGCCGGATCGGCCATAGAATGATTGTAGCGCAGAAAACGCTCCGCCGTCATTGCGAGGCTCGCAATGACGCTTAGGGAGAACGGAAAATTGTACGATTGACCGGCGTGTCGCGATGCGGGAGCCTAAACGCCGGTGGAGGCGGCGAACGGAACGCGACAAGCCATGGCTGCAACAATCTTCTCTGCAAGGTCCCTAGCGGCAATCGCCGGTCTCGCCGCGCTGTCAGTCGTTGGCGCCGCGTGGCCGGCGGCGGCGCAAAACTCGACTCCGTCCGGAGGGGGGCCTTCGGTTTCGGGCCCGCGCCCCTCTGCGCACCCGCGCATCGAGGTTAACCCGCGGCCGTTGTTCTACCGGACCTGCGCAAGTCGTTATGTCTTGCAATACCGCCCCAGCGGAACGGTGTTGTTCCCGGAAAAGCATTGCTGGTGGATACGCGGCTGAGCGGCCACGACGCGCGCTAGTGCCACTCCCGCACGTCGACGAAATGTCCGGCGATCGCGGCGGCGGCGGCCATCGCCGGCGAGACGAGATGAGTGCGGCCCTTGTAGCCCTGTCTGCCCTCGAAATTGCGGTTCGAGGTCGAGGCACAACGCTCGCCGGGCGCAAGCTTGTCGGGGTTCATGGCCAGGCACATGGAACAGCCCGGCTCGCGCCATTCGAAGCCGGCCTTGAGGAA
>JBEKSB010000034.1:0-24555 GCA_049517455.1 Xanthobacteraceae bacterium | reverse complement strand
GCAGTGCTCCTTCTCCTGGCAAGCCCCCCGCACACTCTGACAGCCGTTGGGGGCGGGAGCGCGGCCGGTCCATCCCATTCGCGACGTCTGCGGACTTACCGGGGAATGTCGGGAATTGAGCGATGAGCGGACTCATCGCGCCATTGCTGAACCGGCGAGGATGGCCTATTCGCCGCCCCTCAGTAACAAGTCCTGCCGCTCGCTCAGCCAAGCCTGCTCATCCGCAACAGCCAGCGCATCCAGGTCCTGCGGCGTCGCGCGCGGATCGTCCACCCACTCGCGCAATAGCGGGCCGCCGTTGATGACATCGATGGCAAGTTTGCCGTGCTCGTACTCGTAGGCGAAATCGCGCCAGAGCGGATAGTCCGGATACAAACGGCGGATCGCCTTGAGGGCGAGCGCCTGGATACGCCAGGGCTTGAACGCTTGGTGATCGTAGCCGGGGCCTTCCGTGTGAATCTGCACGCCGTTGCACAGCTTGCCGACGTGTTTGTGAGACGTCGGTTCGAACCAGCAATCGCGCAGGCGGCAGCCATGCAGCCAGTGCGGCGCGAGCGCATCCATTTCCTTCATGACGGCCCGCGCATCGATATCGGGAGCGCCGAACAGTTCGAGAGGCCGCGTGGTGCCGCGGCCTTCCGAGAGCGTCGTGCCCTCGACCATCACCGTGCCCGCATAGGCGCGCGCCATCCATAAATTGGGCGCGTTGGGACTGGGATTGACCCACGCGCGCTCGCCGAGCGGCCAGCCGAATCCCGGCGCGGCATCGGGCTGCCAGCCTTGCATCTCGATGACGCGATACTCGACATCGAGCTTGAGCCTTTTGACAAACCACGAACCCAGCTCGCCGAGCGTGAGCCCGTGACGCATCGGCAACGGTCCGGCGCCAACAAAACTTTGCCAGCCGGCGCACAGCGTCAGGCCTTCGAGCGGCCGGCCGACCGGATTGGGCCGATCCAGCACCCACACCGCTTTGCCGCGTTTCGCCGCCGCTTCGAGGACGTAACGCAGCGTCGTGACGAACGTATAAATACGGCACCCCAAATCCTGCAGATCGACGAGGACGACATCGCACGTAGCCATCATCGCATCGGTCGGCTTGCGCACTTCGCCATACAAGCTGAAGATCGGAATGCCGTGCACCGGATCGTTGAAGTCCGGCGACTCGATCATGTTGTCCTGCTTGTCGCCGCGCAGGCCGTGCTGCGGACCGAAAGCGGCGGCGATTTTCAAGTCGCCGCAGGCCGCCAGGGCATCGAGCGAATGCGTCAGGTCAGCTGTGACCGAAGCGGGATGCGCGAGCAGCGCAATGCGCCTGCCGCTCAGCGGCGCGCGCAAAGGGGGTTCGGCGATAAGGCGATCGATGCCGAATTTCATGGCGGCGATGCTGGGGAAAATTCGTAGGTAAAGCAATCGAGCCGATGGAAGTCCGGCTTGCCCGGCGGATGCGCCAACGCCCAATAGGATTTGCGGCCGCTGGTTTCTTCGATCACGGCCGAGAGACCTAGCCGCCAGGGCGCGGCGCCCGGCAGGCTCGGCAGCAGAGCCAACTTCAGCAAGACTTGCAATGTGTAGGAGGCGGCGTTCGCTTGGGTTTGGACAACAGGCGGGCCGATCTCGGTCGCGACACGCATACCGCTGCGGTAGCCGCTGAAATGGTAAGCCGCCCATTTTGACGAGGGCGAAAAGTTGAATTCGTAATACGACTCGTCCGGCGACGTACGAACGAAGGCCTCGAAGCAGGTGTGCCGCCACAATTCGTCGGTACGCGCGGCGGCCATTGCGGATGGTATCCGCAGATGGCTTATCTTGCCGGTCACGATATAGGAGAGCACCAAACTGCCGGCGTGCGGAGCGACGTCCACGTCGATATGGGTCGCTGCGGAGGAGAGCGAGTCCGGATGAATTTTCAACGACTGGCGCATACCGCCATTGGTAGTGAACATGGATCGCAGAATGAAAGGAACGCCGCGCCAACGGCGGCGCGAACGGGCATGATTACATCTTCCGAAACACCAGACACGCGTCGCCGTAGGAATAGAACCGATAGCCGCTCTCGATCGCATGCGCGTAAGCATGCTGCATTGTCTCAAGCCCGCAGAAGGCGCACACTAGCATGAACAAGATCGAGCGCGGCAGATGCGGCAGGCCAAGCGAAACTTCACCGGGTTCGTGGTTCGCGCAGCTTGAACATTCCGATGCGGGCTTATAGGTTAACCACGGTTTAAAGGATCGTTACATGAGCGCGGATGGGAACTGGAACCTCGTGGTGACAACGCCAATGGGCGAGCGTCAGGCCACCCTTTCGGTGAAAACCGATGGCAACGCTCTCAAAGGCAGCCAAGCGGCCGACGGAAATTCGACCGAAATTTTCGACGGTACGGTCAATGGCAACGAATTGTCTTGGAAGGTATCGATCAGCGATCCGATGCCGATGACCCTTGAGTTCACCGGCACCGTCGAGGGCAATGCACTGAGCGGCAACGTCAAACTGGGCTCCTTCGGCTCCTCTTCATTCTCCGGCACCCGCGGCTAGCGAATTACTCGTTAATTTGGCCGAGTCGTATGTCCGCGTCAGGCGAGGCTTGCGCCGTCGTCTCGACCTACCGCGCTCTTACCGAAACAACAAACAAGCATCGCCGTAGGAATAGAACCGATAGCCGTTTTCGATCGCATGCGCATAGGCGCGCCGCATCACATCAAGTCCGCAGAAGGCGCACACCAGCATGAACAAGGTCGAGCGCGGCAAATGGAAATTCGTCAGCATCGCTTCGGCAACGCGGAAACGGTAGCCCGGCGTGACGAACAACGCGGTCTCGCCGGAAAATGCCGCGAGCGTGCCGTCCTCGGCCGCCGCGCTTTCGAGCAGCCGCAGCGCGGTCGAGCCGACCGCCACGATCCGCCCGCTATCCCGTCGCGTCGCATTGAGCGCGGCGGCCGTCTCGGCGCTGACGGTCCCCCATTCCGGCTGCATGTGGTAAGCCGACGTGTCTTCGGCCTTGACCGGCAGGAACGTGCCGGCGCCGACATGGAGCGTCACGGTATGAAGCGTTATCCCGCGCGAGCGCAGCTTTTGCATGAGCGCTTCGGTGAAATGCAGCCCTGCAGTCGGAGCCGCCACTGAACCCTCTTCCCTTGCGAACATGGTCTGGTAGTCGGTGCGATCCTGCTGGTCGGCGGGGCGACGGCCGGCGATATAGGGCGGCAACGGCATGTCGCCGCGCTCGGCAAGCGCCTGATCGAGCACGTCGCCGTGGAACGCGAAGGCGAGCGTTACCTCGCCGCCCTCGCCTTTGGCTTCGACCGTGGCGTCGAGCTGTTCCAGGAAGCATACCCGGCCTTCGCTGCCGAAGCGCACGACGTCACCCACGGCGAGGCGCTTGCCTGGTTTCACCAAGGCGTTCCAGCGCGAGCCGTCGATCCGCTTGATGAGCGTTGCGCTGATCGCCGGCTCGTGTTCGCCGCGGCCGATGCGGCGGCCGTGGAGGCGTGCCGGGATCACCTTGGTGTCGTTGACAACGAGCGCGTCGCCGGCCCGCAGCAGATCCGGCAGGTCGCGGATGGTGCGGTCCTCGAATGCAACCGCGCCCGGACGCACGACGAGAAGCCTGGCAGAATCGCGAGGCGAAGCCGGCCGCAGGGCGATGCGGTCTTCGGGTAAAGCGAAGGCGAAAAGATCGGTACGCATTTTAGACGCGCAGCGGATTGCCTAGGAATAGCCTCGCCTTCGGCGAACTTTGTGGGCCCGCATCGCGGCCCGCGCGCATCAATCCTTACGGCTTGACGTCGGCTGCCACCTGCATCTGGACAATGCGATCGGGATTTGTCGGCGGCTCGCCGCGCTTGAGCTTGTCGACCACATCCATGCCGTGCACCACCTCGCCGACCACCGTATACTGGCCGTTGAGGAACGAACCCTCGTCGAACATGATGAAGAACTGGCTGTTGGCCGAATGGGGATTGCTGGAGCGCGCCATGCCGACGATACCGCGCTTGAACGGCACCTTCGAGAACTCGGCCTTCAGATCCGGATGTTTTGATCCGCCGGTGCCGTTGCCATACTGACCGTCGCCGGTCTGCGCCATGAAGCCGTCGATGACGCGATGAAACGGCACGTCATCGTAAAACTGCTCGCGCGCCAGCAGTTTCATTCGTTCGGCATGACCGGGCGCAACGTCATTGCGCAGAGCCACAACGATATCGCCGCGCGTGGTCTTGATGATCAGTGCATTCTCTGGATCGGTGCCCGAAGGGAGCGAGGGGATGTCTCTGGATGAAGACAATGTGGAAACCTTTTCTGCTCGTCGTCTGCTAAAGCATGGCTACTCTAGCCGGTTCCGGCGCCTGGACAAAATCGACATTATTGCTCGATTGTGGCCTTCTTGATGTAATCGAGGTTTCCGAATGCGCTGGCCAGATAGGCGTTGCCTTCGGCTTGCAGCCGGCCCTGATCTGGTCCTCGTCCTTGCGGCGCGCCTTCGCCATATCCGCTGTACAGCGCCTCCACGACCTTCATACCGCCGGACACGACTTGGCCGAAAGGAGCGAAACCCTGTCGGTCCAGGTTGCTGTTGTCGCCGAAATTGATGAACACCTGGGTCGTGCGCGTGTTCGGACCCGCGGTCGCGAAAGTGACAAAACTACGTTTGTTGCTGATCCGCACCGGATCGTCCTTGATGCGGGCCTCCCGCCAAACGGCTGAAACCCTAGGGTCGCCGTTGACGCCAAATTGCACCATGAAACCCTCGACCACGCGAAAGAAACGGGCGTTATCGTAGAAGCCATTCTTGACCAGGTTGTAAAAACGATCGGCTCCGTTCGGCGCCCATTCGCGATGCACCTCGATGACGAAGGGTCCTTTGCTGGTATCGAAATCGACCCGATAGACCGGCGGAGCTTGTTCTTTCAAGGCCGCGGGGTTGCCGAGGCCCTGGCTGAAAGCCGGCGCGGCGCACGACAGAGCGAACAGCAAGACGAAAATGCGGGTCATGTCATCTCCCGGATGAGACCTTCTTAGGCTTTCGCGAATTTCTTTTTCAGCCGCGCCGCAACCTGCGCGGGCACGAAGGCGGAGACGTCGCCGCCCATGCTAGCGATCTGGCGCACCAAGGTGGCCGTGATCGGCCGAACTTCCGGCGAGGCGGGCAGAAACACGGTCTGGACCCCGGGCGCCATGGCGGCGTTCATGCCGGCCATCTGCATTTCATAGTCAAAATCCGCGGCATCACGCACACCGCGGATGAGGATTGTCGCTCCCGCCCGCTGCGCCGCCGTGACGACGAGATCGCCGAAGGTGGTGCAGGCGATTTCGCAGCCAGCGGCGCGCCCCAACGGCGTGCAAACCTCATCCAGCATGGCGAGCCGTTCCTCGGCCGAAAACAGCGGCGCCTTGCCGGGATGGATTCCGACGGCGAGCACGAGCCGGTCGGCGAGCCGCGCGGCGCTGCGCACCACGTCGAGATGACCATTGGTAATGGGGTCGAACGACCCGGCAAAGAGCGCAACGCGCGGCATGGCGGGGGTCTAGCTTGCACTTACGCTGATCGCAAGGTGGTTATGGGGAAGCAGCGGCTTTTCGCGTTTGCGAAGATCGTCCCGCCGCTCGGTTCTATGATAAAAGCGTACGTAATGGCCGCGGCCGAGCTGTGTCGAAAACGATGCGAAACCTGCGAAGCAATTTCGAACGTGGCACGTCCCGCTGGGCGGTGCGACGGGCACAGTGGAAGGCGCTCGGCATCTCTGATGCCGATATGGAGAAACCGAAGATCGCGGTGGTCAACTCGTCCTCCGACCTGGCAATCTGCTTCAGCCATCTCGGCGGTATCGCCGCCAAGGCCAAAGATTCCATCCGCGCCGCCGGAGGCTTGCCTTTCGAGGTACGCACGGCCGCTCCGAGCGATTTCATCACCAGCGCCGGTCATCGCGGCGGCTACATCCTGCCGAGCCGCGATCTGATCGTGAATGACATCGAAGTGGCGGTCGAAGGCGCGCTCCTCGACGGCATGGTCTGCCTTGCTTCCTGCGACAAGACGACCCCGGGACAGCTCATGGCCGCCGCCAGGCTCAATATCCCAACGCTCGTCGTGATCTGCGGCTACCAGCCGACTGGCGAGTACCAGGGACATCATGTCGATATCGAAGAGGTCTTCCTCAGCGCTGGGCATGTCGCGACCGGTCAGGTCACCGTCGAGCAGCTCACCGGGATGAGCGACAACGCCATTCGCGGACCCGGCGTCTGCGCCGGCATGGGCACCGCGAATTCGATGCACATCGCCTGCGAGGCGCTCGGCATGACGCTTCCTGCCAGCGCTCCTGTATTGGCCAATAGCGCGAAAATGTGGGATTTGGTCCGCGTTGCCGGCGAGCGCATCGTGCAAATGGTCTGGGATGATCTCAAGCCGCGCGACATTCTCACGCGCGAGGCGTTTGCCAACGCCGTGACGGTTATGCTCAGCCTTGGTTGCTCGATCAACACTGTGAAGCATCTGCAGGCGATTGCCGCCGAGGCACAATGCGATGTAGACATCTATGCCATGTTCGAACAGTTGGCCGATCGCGTTCCGATCGTCGCCGCGATCCGGCCAAACGGCGAGCATTCCATCGAGCAACTCGAGGCGGCCGGCGGCGCGCGCGCGGTGATGAAACGGCTCGAGGGCATGCTGCACCTAGAGCCCATGACCGTCAGCGGCAAAACCGTCGGCGAGAATCTGCGCGGCATCTCTATCGGGGATGACAAGGTGATCCGTACTCTCGATCGGCCCTTTTCGCGCAAGCCGCTTATCGTCATCGTTCGCGGATCGCTCGCTCCCGACGGCGCCATCATCAAGCGCGCCGTCGCCGACGACCGGACAATGCAGTTTTACGGGCCGGCCAACATTTATCATTCGCGCGAAGAGGCGATCGAGGGGCTGCAGAAGGGCGAAATCGTCAAGGGTCAGGTGGTTGTGCTGCGCGGGATGGGCGTCAAGGGCGGCCCCGGCATGGCCATGACCTCCGCCTTCATCTTTGCCCTCGATGGCGCGGGTCTCGGCGAGCATGTCGCGGTCGTCACCGACGGCGCGCTGTCCGGCCTAGTGAACAAAGGCCTCGTGGTTGGCGAGATCTCTCCGGAAGCCGCTGGCGGCGGCCCTTTGGCCCTGGTCGAGAACGGCGACCAGATTTCGATCGATGTCGACAGGCGAACGATCGATCTCGATGTTCCCGACAACGAGATTGCCGGGCGGCGGCAGCGGTTGCGGCCGCGCCCGGGTCAGAACGAGCGCGGCTGGCTCTCGATCTATGAACGCAACGTCCAGCCTCTGCCCAAGGGTGCCGTCCTAACGAAATGACCGGGTTTGGCCGCTTTTATCGTTGTTAAAATCCCTCTTATGGCTTTGCGTGTTGAATAATGTTTAGCGGACAACGTCCGATATGCTGCAGAACGGGCCGGCCCGGTGGGAAGGAACGCAAGCCGGCGGGAGGCGACGGGGCGATGAAGAAGGTTTGGTTGTCCGCGCTTTGCGCAGCCGGATTGACGGTCGCGATGGCGGCCGGGGCGTCGGCGGAGACCGTCAAGGTCGGCGTGATCGGCACCTTTTCCGGTCCCTTCGCCCGCTGGGGCGAGCAATTCCAGCAAGCGATCAAGGTCTATCAGAAGCAACACGGCGCCAGCGTCAACGGCAATACCGTCGAGGTCATCTATCGCGATGACGGCGGACCGGATCCCGCCCGGGCGAAGCTGCTTGCGGAAGAGCTGATCTTGCGCGAGCAGGTGCAGTTCCTCGGCGGCTTCGTCTTCACGCCGAACGCGCTGGCGGTCGCCGACATCGTTACCGAAGCGAAGATGCCGACAATCATCTTCAACGCTTCGACGGCAGTGGTGACCCGCAAATCGCCCTATTTCGTACGCACCAGCCAGACCATTCCGCAGGTGACTGTTGAGATCGCCAAATGGGCCGCCAAGAACGGCGTGAAGCGGGTCATCACCGCGGTCACCGACTATGCGCCCGGCAATGACGCGGAGACCTACTTCGTCAAGACGTTCAAGGCGGCAGGCGGCGAAGTGCTGGAGTCGATCCGCATTCCGCTGGCGACGACGGATTTCTCGCCCTTCTATGAGCGGGTGCTGCAGCAGAAGCCGGATGCGCTGTTCATCTTCGGGCCGGGCGGGCCGCCCACGGTCGGCATGATCAACACCTGGGCGTCCCGGCTCAAGCCGGCGGGCATCAAGCTCTTGTGCACGGCCGAGACCCAGGAGATTGATCTGCCCAAGATCGGTCCGGCCGCTTTGGGCGTCGTGTCGGCGTTCCACTACACTGAGACGGTCGACAATCCTCTCAACAAAGCGCTTTGGGCCGATCTCACCGCGATGTTCGGCAAGAACACGGTGCCGGATCTTTCCTCTGTCGCCACCTATGACGCAATGGAGCTGATCTACCGCGCGGTGGCGAAATTCGGGCCGCATGTAACCGGCGACGAGGCGATCGGCTTTTGGCGCGGCATGGCGCTCGACAGCGCCCGCGGTCCGATCAAGATCGACGAGAAGACCCGCGACGTCATCCAGAATGTCTACCTCCGCAAGGTGGAAGAGCGCGACGGCAAGCTTGAGAACATCAATTTCGAGACCATTCCGATGGTGCGCGATCCCTGGAAGGACGAGCATCCGGAATAGCGGCGCGCGCTCGGCGTCGGGGATCTGCTGCCTATGCTTGATGTCACGATTCTCCTCGATGGCGTCGCCTATGGGATGGTCCTGTTCATCATCTCCGTCGGCCTGACTGTCACGATGGGGCTCATGCGGATCGTGAATCTCGCGCATGGTGCCTTCGCCATGATCGGTGGCTATCTCGCGACCACGCTGCTCAGCGCCGGCCTTCCGTTCTTTGCTGCCGCGCTGCTCGCGGCGGCAGTGGTGGGGATCGTGGGCGCTTTCGCCGAACTCACGATCTACCGCCCGCTCTATCGCAAGGGCGAGCTTGCGCAGGCGCTCATGACCTTCGGCTTCACCTTCGTGGTCATCGCTGCGCTGACGACCGTCTTCGGCACCGGCATCAGGCCGCTGCCGGTCCCGCCGGTATTGAGCGGCGTCGTCGATATCGGCTTCCGCACATACCCCACCTATCGTCTGTTCCTGGTGGCGGTGGGGCTCGTGCTGGCGGTGCTGCTGTGGCTGTTGATCGACCGCACGTCCTATGGAGCCCGGCTCAGGGCGGCGGTCGATAATCCGCGCATGGCAAGGGCCGTCGGCATCAACGTCAATCTCCTCTTCACCGTCACCTTCGCCGGAGGATGCGCGCTCGCCGCTTTTGGCTGCGTGATCGGCGCGGACCTCCTGCCGCTCGAGCCCTATTATGCGCTGCGCTACCTCGTGCTGTTTTTGGTCGTTGTCGGTGTCGGCGGCATCGGCAACTTCAAGGGCTCCTTTGTGGCCGCCATCGCGCTCGGCATCATTGATACCGGCGGCAAGTTTCTGCTGCCGCAGGCGGCGGCATACCTGTTCTATGGCGCTGTGATTATCCTCCTGCTGTTGCGCCCCCACGGCCTCATGCCCGCGAAGTCCGCGGCATGAGCGAGCCTTTGGCCGATAAGGGCCTCGCGGCAGTGGCGCCGAGCCTCAGGCTCCCAAGTGCCTGGCACCTGCTGCCTTGGGCGCTCGCGCTTCTCTTCTACTTTACCGCCGGCGGCTATCTCAGCCTCGGCACCCACGTTCTGATCATGATCCTGTTCGTGCTCTCGCTCGATCTCGCGCTCGGCCAAGCCGGAATCATCACCTTGGGGCATGCCGCATTATTCGGCTTCGGTGCTTATGCCGCGGGAATCTTCGCTGCTCATCTTTCCAATGACCCACTGCTTGGCTTGGCCGTCGCCACTGTCCTGACCGGCCTCTTCGGTGCGCTCGTCGGCATGCTCATCCTGCACACCGCTGGCGTGACATTGATGATGCTGACGCTGGCCATCAGCGCGCTCCTTGCCGAAATCGCCAACCAGGCGCATGGCCTTACCGGCGGCGATGATGGGCTCCAAGTCGGTCGAATGGCGCCGCTCTTCGGCTTGTTCCGCTTCGACCTGTGGGGCCATACGGCCTATCTCTACGTTTTGGCGGTACTCTTTCTCTGGTCGCTTGTGGCGTGGCGGATCATGCGTTCGCCCTTCGGCCGTTCGCTCGACGGCATCCGGCAGAACCCGCGCCGCATGCGGGCGATTGGCACGCCGGTGTGGCGGCGGCTCGTCGTCGCCTACGGCTTGTCCGCGGCGATGGCGGGAACAGCGGGCGCTCTCGAAGCGCAGACGACGCGCGCGGTAGGCCTCGGCGCGCTCAGCGTGCTTGCCTCCGGCACCGTGCTGGTGATGCTCATCCTTGGCGGCACGCGCCGCTACTATGGCGCCTTTCTCGGTGCCAGCGTCTATGTCGTGGTGCAAAATTTTGCCGCGCAGATCGACCCCTTCCGCTGGATGTTCATCATCGGCATCCTGCTCATGGCGGTGGTGCTGTTTCTGGAAAACGGGCTCATGGGCCTCGCCGACGTCGTGCGGCGCGCTCTGCTTGCCGTGCAGCGGCGATCGGGCGGATGATCACGGCCATGGCAGATACGGCGCTGTCGGTCCGCGGGCTCTGCAAGAGTTTCGGTGCGCTGTCGGTGGCGCAGGCCATCAATATTGACTTGCTGCGGGGCGCGCGTGTCGGGCTGATCGGGCCGAATGGCGCCGGCAAGACCACGCTGGTCAATCTGCTCACCGGGACACTGCCGGCCGACGCTAGCTCCATCCTGCTCAACGGCAACGCGATCGGCGGGCTGACGCCGGAGGCGCGGGTTCGACGCGGCCTCGCTCGCACGCACCAGATCAACACGCTGCTGAACGAGACCACGGTGCGCGACAATGTCGCCATCGCCATCGCCGAGCGCGACGGCATTGCCTGGCGTTTCCTGCGCTTCAGGCGGTGCTGGCGCACCTGTCTCGACGAAGCCCAGGAGCGCTTGAACGAGCTCGGCATTGGGCATGCCGCGGAGCGGACCGTCGCGGAGCTGCCCTATGGCGAGCAGCGCATGCTGGAGATCGCCATTGCGCTCGCGCTGCGGCCAAGTGTTCTGCTGCTCGACGAACCTGCCGCTGGGGTGCCATCGCGCGAAGCACATGTGATTCATGACGCGCTCGACCGGCTGTCCTCCGACATCGCGGTGCTCATGATCGAGCACGACATGGATCTGGTTTTTCGCTTTGCCCGCGAGATCGTCGTCCTGGTGCAAGGGCGTGTTCTCACGCGCGGCGCGCCGGCCGAAATCGCCGCCGATCCCCAGGTGCGCGCCGTCTATCTCGGCCGGAGCGCGGCGTGAACGCCGGCATCGCGGTCGACAATCTCGTGGCCGGCTACGGCGCCACGGTCGTGCTGCAGGATGTGTCGTTCGAGCTCGCCGCCGGCGGCACGCTCGCCGTCCTTGGCCGCAACGGCGTCGGCAAGAGCACCTTGCTCAGCACGCTGATGGGTTTCACCACGCGCCATGGCGGCAGCATACGGCTCGACGGAAGGCCCATCGAAGCATTGGCATCGCATCGGCGCAATCGATTGGGCCTTGGCTATGTGCCACAGGAGCGCGAAATCTTCCCCTCTCTCACCGTTGAGGAGAACCTGTCGGTGGCGCGGCGGGCGGCAGGCTACTGGTCGCTCGCCGATGTCTTTGACCTTTTTCCCGCGCTCAAGGAGCGGCGGCGCAACGCCGGCAACCGCTTGTCCGGCGGCGAGCAGCAGATGCTGGCAATCGGCCGCGCGCTTGTCGGGGCGCCAAAGGTGTTGCTGCTCGACGAGCCGATGGAGGGTTTGGCGCCGATCATCGTCCAGTCGCTTTATGATACCTTGGCGCGCATCCGCGACGAGGCCGCGCTCACCGTCGTTCTGGTCGAGCAGAAGGCCGACCTCGCTTTGTCCTTTGCCGAGGACGCCATCGTGCTCGACCGCGGCCGCATCGTCTACCGCGGCGCGAGCACTGGGCTTGCGCAGGATGAGACCGCGAAGGCGCGGCTTCTCGGCGTCGGCGCGGCGGAGGCAACATGAAGGAGAGAGTCGATATGAACGCGGCAGCATTGTTCAATGTCAGCGGTTTGGCAACGGTTGTGACGGGCGGAGCGAGCGGCCTCGGGCTCGCTTACACCAGCGTGATGGCGCAAAACGGTGCGCGGGTCACCATCATGGACGCCAACGCCAAGGCTCTCGACGAAGTCGTTGAGCGCTTCCGCAGCGTCGGCCAAGACGTCCGCGGCGAAGTTGTCGACGTCACCGACCGAATGGCGCTCGACCGAAGCTTCGACGCGACGGCGCGGCATTATGGACGGCTCGACGTCGTCTTTGCCAATGCCGGCATTGGTGGCGGGCCCGGCTTTCTCAAGCTTGACGGCGAGCGCAATCCCGACCGGGCGCTGGAGAACATTCCGGGCGATTTATGGGACCGGGTCATCGCCGTCGATCTCACTTCCGTCTTCGCCACGCTGCAGGCTGCAGCTCGGCACATGAAAGGCCACGGCGGGCGCATCATCGTAACCACGTCCATTTCGGCGATCAGGACGGAAACCTTGGTGGCCGCGCCCTACGTCGCGGCCAAGGCTGGTGCCGCGCAGCTCGTACGACAGGCGGCGCTGGAGCTGGCGCGCTATAACATTACGGTCAACGCCATCGCCCCAGGGCCTTTCGTCACCAACATCTCAGGCGGGCGGCTGAAAGATCCCGCCGTGCGCGCGCCGTTCGAGAGATTTTCCCCGATCCGGCGCGTCGGCGAACCCGATGACATCAAGGGTCTTGCGCTGTTCCTGGCCTCCCCAGCGGCCGAGCTCATCACCGGTGCGCAAATTGTGATTGACGGCGGGGTGACGCTTGGCATGGCCGATTGAGCGTCGGCCGCGTTTATCAACGACCGATAACGCGCTATCTTATTTGCAAATGCCGTTGGATGCATAGCGGCATAAGGGAGTGAAACCGGAAATGAATGCTCCACCAACAGCAGATACGAAAATCGTTAGACGCCAAGCTGACGCCGCTCCCCGACGGGTCGCAGCGGATATCTGCGTTGTCGGTGCGGGCATCGCCGGCACCTCTGCCGCGCTGACCGCCGCCCGGACCGGGCGCAAAGTGGTGCTGGTCGATGGCCTGCCCGTGCTCGGCGGTCAGGCCGTGAATTCGATCATCGGGACCTTTTGCGGCCTGTTTGCCAATGGAACTCACGGCCACCAATTCACCCACGGCATAGCCGACGACATTCTGCGCGAGCTCGGCGCCAAGGAGCAGGCCCTGCATTACCGGCACGGGCCGCTGACCACAGTTGTCTATTACGACGAGGTTGCACTCGCCCGCTGGATCGAGGAAGCGGTTCGCCAGGCCGGTATCACCGTGGTGCTTGGCGCCGTGATGCGTCGGGTGCAGGTCGAGGGCCGTCGGGTCCGCCGCATCGAGCTCGCGACACGTTACGGCGACGTGCACGTCGAAGCGACCGGGTTTGTCGAAGCGAGCGGCGATGCCGCGCTGGTCTGGCAAGCTGGCTTCGCCTGCCGGGAGCCGGCGAACGGCCCAGTGTTCGGAACGCAAATGGTCGTTCTGGAAAACATCGACGAAGCCAACCAACCGACCCGCGACGAGATCGGCGCGCGGATGAAGGAGAAAGGTGACGAGTACGGGCTGGTCAGGCGCGAGGGCCTCGCCTTCATCATCCCCGGACGCGGCATTGCGGCCATGAACATGACGCATGTCGAGACGCCGCTCGACCCGCTCGAGGCCTCGGCCTGCACGCTCGAGGGTCGCGACCAGGCGGATCGGGCCGTCGCGTTCTTGCGCCGCGAGTTTCCAGACTGCTTCAGCAAATGTCGTGTACGTGCTTACGGTTTTCCTGGCATCCGCCAGACGCGCTGGATCGTCGGGCGCCAGCAGCTTTCGGTGGACGATGTGCGAGCCGGTACCCGCTTTCCTGACGCGATCGGACGCACGGCGTGGCCGATCGAATTGCACGATCATGGTAGCGGGCACCGCTGGCACACCTTCCCCGAAGATCATGTGCATTACATCCCGCTCGCCAGCCTAACCCCGACAGATGCCGACAACGTCGTAGCAGCCGGGCGTTGCATCGACGCCGACACCGCGGCGCTGTCGAGCGTGCGGGTGATGGGTCCCTGCATTGCCATGGGCGCCGCCGCGGCGCATGCGCTCGATCTTGCCGGCACCGGCAGCGTTCATCAGATCGATCTCGCCGCACTGGCGACGCGCGTCTACGACAACGTGGAGCGGACGGACTGAATGCGCCTGACCGATCATGAGAAGGCGATGCTGGACGGCGCGCACGGCGCCGCCAAAGCGCGTGCGATGGATCTTTTGTTGCGCTACGGGGCGGCACTCGGCGCCGAGCGGCTGGTCGAGACCAATAACGTCGCCGGCGCATTCAACGCCTCGACGCCGTCGGTGCGAGCGCTTGCGGCCCGCGGCTTCGACGCGGTCTATTCAGAGCTAAACCTGGACAGCGATGAGGTGGTCGAGGTGCCGCGAATGGCGGTGAATACCTGCCAATTGATTACCGGCATCGACAACGCGAAGTGGCGGATACAGGGAATCCCGGAGGATTTGGCCGATCAACAAAAGCGCGGCGAGGCGTTCTTTGGCAGTCGCGGCATCAACATGCACGCGACCTGCACGCCCTACCAAGTCGGCAACGTGCCGGTGCTCGGCGAGCATTGCGCCTGGATGGAGTCCTCTGCCGTCGTGTACTGCAATTCGGTGCTCGGCGCGCGCACCAACACCGAAGGCAAGGAGAGTACCGGCGCCGCAGCGTTGACTGGCCGAATCCCTTATTGGGGCTTCCACATCGACGGCAATCGACGCGGCACGCATCTCGTCGAAGTCGGTATTGCAGTCGAGGACATTATGGACTGGGGCCTGCTCGGCTACTGGCTCGGCGAGATCGTGCAGGACCAAATCCCGGTGCTCACCGGCGCTTTGGTCGGCCCGGCGCTCATTAAGCTCAAGCATTTCGGCGCCGCGGCGTCATCTTCGGGGGGCGTCGAGATGTATCACCTTCCCGGCACAACGCCCGAGGCGCGCTCGGTGGAGGAAGCATTCGGCGGCCGTCCGTTTACCGACAGACTGCATTACGGATCATCGGAACGTCGGCGCGCTTATGAAAACCTCAATTGCGCGAGTGAGCGCAAGATCGATTTCGTCATGCTCGGTTGCCCGCATAATTCAATCGAGCAGGTCTGGCTGATCGCATCGCTGCTGGAAGGCCGCAGGATCAACCCGGACACCGCGCTCTGGGTGCACACGCCGCGTGCGTTGCGCGATACGGCCGAGCGCAACGGCTACGTGCGCATGATCGAGGAGGCCGGCGGCGTGGTCATGAGCGACACGTGCCCGGCAATCTCGCGGCACATGCCGAAAGGTGTACGCACCGTCGCGACGGATTCTGCGAAGCAAGCGCACTACCTGCCGGCGATCACCGGCGTAGCGGCATGGTTCGGCTCGGTGCGCGACTGTGTGGAGGCGGCGATCCACGGCACCTGGACGGGGACGCTCGGATGAGCAAGCTCGCGCCCCGCACGATCGTTCTACATGGCCGTCGCGTCGTCGGCGGCTGCGCCGAGGGTACGGCACTGGTGACACAGCAGACGATTTCCGGTTGGGGCGGCATCAACGAGCGCGACGGCACCATAGTCGAGCGCCGCCACGAGTTGCGTGGCCAGAGCTTTAGCGGCCGCGTGCTGGTGTTCCCGGGCGCGAAAGGATCGTCGGGCTGGTCGGCTTATTTCCACATGACACGGCTCAACGGTGTGGCACCGGCTGCGATGATCTTCACCCGCATGACCACCAAAGTAGCGCTGGGTGCGGTGGTCACCCGCGCACCCGCGATCACCGATTTGGATCAGGATCCTCTGTCGGTGATCGCGACCGGCGATTGGGTCAAGGTGGATGCCGATCGCGGCGTGGTCGAAGTCACCAAGCGCTGACTGCACCCAACGGCGGAAGTCAAATTAAAGGAAGGTGGGGAATGTCGGAACGAACCGTGATTGACGTTTCCCAGGTCGTCGAGCAGCAAAAACTCGGAGGCTTTCTGGTCGGGCTGGTGGTGATCTCGTGGATCATCACGTTCTTTGACGGCTTCGACTCTCAAGCGATCGCCTTCGCCGCACCGTACCTGTCGAACCAGTATCATCTCGACAGGATCATGATGGGCAATATCTTCAGCATGGGGCTCGTCGGCGCGTTGATCGGCGGCTTTGGGTTCGGCTACCTCGGCGATCGCATCGGCCGACGCCCCGCCATCATCCTGGCGACTGCCGCGTTTGGACTGCTCACGCTGGCCTTCGTCTTCGCGGACAGCTACGCCTCGTTGCTCGCTCTGCGTCTCATCGACGGAATCGCATTGGGCGGGATGTTGCCGCTCTCCTGGGCGTTGAACATCGAGTATGTCCCGAAACGATACCGTTCGACGGTCGTGACGGTCATCATGATCGGTTATTCGGTCGGGATCGCGGTCGGCGGCCCGGCCGCGAACTGGCTGATCCCGCAATACGGCTGGCAATCGTTGTTCGCGGTCGGTGGAGCTTTATCACTCGTCGCGGCGCTCGCGCTCGTATTGATATTGCCGGAGTCCGCTCGCTTTCTCGCGAGCAAGGGGTGGCAGCCGCGGCGCGTGGCGGATCTGCTACGTCGCCTGACTGGGAAAGCGGTCCCGGCGGACGCCCAATTCGTCGCTGCCGATGAGGTGGGCCAAGCGAAGCATTTTAATCCCGCCCTGCTGTTCCGGGACCAATTGCGCTTTATCACCCCGCTTTTATGGCTCGCCTATATCGCAAGCTCGATTGCCGTGTTCTTCCTCGCGACCTGGACGCCGCTCGTATTCGAGGCGCTCAATTTCACGCGCTCGCAGGCGGCTTTGGCGGCCTCCGTGAACGCCGCTGCGGGGGCTGTCGGCGGGCTCTTACTCATGCGCTTCACCGACAACATCGGCGCGATCGCGGTCACTGCGATGCCGCTCCTTGCCATCCCCCTCTTGCTGATTGCCGCGTTTGTCGATGTCGGCCAGGGCGGGTTTTTTGCGCTGTTCGCCCTGATCGCCTTGTTTCTGATCGGTGGGCATTTTGGCCTGCACAGCATCGCCGGCATTTTCTATCCCAGCGCCTATCGCGGCAATGGCGCGGGTTGGGCGATCTCGGTCGCGAAGATCGGATCGATCGCCGGACCGTTCGCGGCCGGACTGATCCTCTCGACGAACCTGCCGGTCCGTTACATTTTCGCGGTGCTCGCGATCTGCCCGGCCGTCTTCGTCGTTTGCATCTTCATTGTCGGGCGGATTCATTCATCCATGCTCCGTGGCGTGACCCAAACGCCGCCGGCATCGCAAATGGCCGAAGCCGCACGATCGAGCCTTGCGCGGTTGTAAGGCCGCCACGCCCGGCCGGGCCGCGGGCACCGTCCGTGTTCCTCCGCGATTTCACAAAATTTCTTCTATTTTCCAATACTTTACAAGAACCAGCAAAATTGTGACGTGCGTCAAGGAACACACCGCTTAGGAGGGCGAGACTGCCATCCAGTCAAACCGCGACCCCACGCAGAAGAGGGCGCGAAACAGGAACAGGGGATCGGTGTCATGCTCAAAGCCATTTACGCCATCGCTGCCGCCGCGATCTTGGCGAGTGCCTTCGTCGGGACGCTCAGCCTATCAGCGCAAGTCGAAGCCCGTGGATCGGTGCCGGGCGTCAAGGCTGACCGGGCCGACGCGCGGCCGCGGGCGCGGGATTGCTCGCAAAACGCCTGGCCGTATTTCGAAGCCGCCTGCTTGCGGGACACGCGCAATACGTTCGGACAGGCCCGCGACGTGCGCTTCGTTTCGGCAGATCGGGTCACCCCGGCCACAGGCGCGGCACGCTAAGCGGCTCGCCGGGGGCCGATTTCCGCCCGGCGTCCATTTTATCCGCGCGGAATTTGCGCTAAGAGCCGGCTGCGGAATGGCGCTGGCTCCTATGATCGTCCTGATTGACAACTACGACAGCTTCACCTTCAACCTGGTCCACTGCCTCGGTGAACTGGGCGGGCAGGTGCGCGTGCACCGCAATGACAAGATTAGCTGCGCCGCCGTCATCGCCGCCGATCCCGATGCCATCGTGCTCTCGCCCGGCCCCTGCACGCCGAAAGAGGCCGGCATCTGCCTCGACTTGATCGCGGCGGTTTCCGGCAAGATCCCGATCCTCGGCGTCTGCCTCGGCCATCAGGCGATCGGAGACGCCTTCGGCGGCCAAGTGGTGCGCGCGCCAGCGCCCGTCCATGGTAAGCTCTCAGTGATCCGCCACGACGGCGCCGGTATCTTCCGCGGCATCAACGCGCCGTTTCAGGCGACTCGCTATCATTCGCTCGTGGTCGATCGCGCGAGCCTGCCGGATGACCTGAGTGTGACGGCGGACACCGAGGACGGTCTCATCATGGGGCTAGCGCACCGGCGCCTGCCGGTGCATGGCGTGCAGTTCCACCCCGAGAGCATCGCCTCCGAGCACGGCCACCTGATGTTGAAAAACTTTCTCGATATCGCGGCTTCCTGGAACGCATCGAGCGGACGATGGGCCGCCGCGCAAGCCGCGCCGCACAAGCGGCCGGGGCGTGTGAATTGAGAGCTTTATCGTGACCGACACATTCAAAGGTCTCATCGCCAAAGTCGCGACCGGCGCCGCGCTCACGCGCGAGGAAGCCTCGATCGCGTTCGAGCAGATGATGTCGGGTGAGGCGACGCCCTCGCAGATGGGCGGACTGCTCATGTCGTTGCGCGTGCGTGGCGAAACGGTCGACGAAATCACCGGCGCGGTCTCCGCGATGCGCGCCAAAATGCTGCGCGTTACCGCGCCGCCGGATGCGGTCGACGTCGTCGGTACCGGCGGCGACGCTTCCGGCTCGTTCAACATTTCGACCTGCGCCGCACTCATCGTCGCCGGCGCCGGCGTGCCCGTCGCCAAGCACGGCAATCGCGCGCTTTCGTCGCGCTCCGGTGCGGCGGACGTGCTCACGGCGCTTGGCGTCAACATCAATCTCACACCGGAAGCGATCGCGCGCTGCATCGCCGAGGCCGGCATCGGCTTTATGTTCGCGCCCGCACATCATCCGGCGATGAAGAATGTCGCGGCAACCCGGGTCGAGCTTGGCACGCGCACGATCTTCAACCTGCTCGGCCCGCTCTCCAACCCGGCGGGCGTGCGGCGGCAGATGATCGGCGTGTTCTCAAAGCAATGGACGCAGCCGCTGGCGCAAGTTTTGAAAAATCTCGGCGCCGAACGCGTGTGGGTGGTGCACGGCTCCGACGGGCTCGACGAGATCACCACGTCCGGGCCGACCAGCGTCGCCGCGCTCGAAGACGGTCACGTGAAGACCTTCGAGATTTCGCCGGACGAGCTTGGCCTGCGCAAGGTCAAGCCGGAGGCGTTGCGCGGCGGTGACGCGGAGACGAACGCCAAGGCGGTGCAGAATGTTCTTCAAGGCAAGGCGTCCGCTTTTCGCGACGTAGCGCTCCTCAACGCAGCGGCGGCGCTCGTGGTCGCGGGCAAAGCGACGGACCTCAAGGACGGGCTCCATCTCGCCGCTCACTCGGTCGATTCCGGCGAAGCCGAAGGACGGCTTGATCGTCTGATCGCGGTCTCGAACGATGTCTGACATTCTCGCCGACATCGCTGCTTACAAGCGCGAAGAAATCGCGGCGGCGAAGCGCCAGCGCCCGCTCGCGGCGCTCGAACGCGAGGCCAAGACCGCGACCGCGCCGCGCGGATTTTTGGCCGCAATCAAGCGGCGGCTCGCCGCCGGCGACTATGCGCTCATTGCCGAGATCAAGAGGGCGAGCCCGTCGAAGGGATTGATCCGGGAGAACTTCGATCCGCCATCGCTGGCAGCAGCGTATGCCGCCGGCGGCGCGGCCTGCTTATCGGTACTGACCGACACGCCCTCTTTCCAGGGCTCGCTCGAGCATCTGCGCCGGGCGCGCGCAGCGTGCGCCCTGCCGGTGTTGCGCAAGGATTTTATGTACGATCCCTACCAGGTGACGGAAGCGCGCGCCGCCGGCGCCGATTGCATCCTCATCATCATGGCCGCGCTGGAAGACGCCAAAGCGGCGGAGCTTGAAGCGGCGGCGTTTACGCTCGGCATGGACGTGCTCGTCGAGGTCCACGATGAGCAGGAGCTTAAGCGGGCATTGCGGCTCAAATCTCGGCTGATCGGCATCAACAACCGAAACCTGAAAACCTTCGAGACGACGCTCGCGACATCCGAGCGGCTGGCGGGATTGATTCCGGCCGACCGTGTCGTGGTCGGCGAGAGTGGTATATTCGCACCGGACGATCTTGCCCGGCTCGCCAAGGCCGGCATTTCTACGTTCCTCGTTGGCGAGAGCTTGATGCGCCAGAATGACGTTGCGGCGGCGACGCGCACGCTCCTCGCGCGCAGTGCCGTGCTCGCTGCCGCCCGGTGAATGCCGTGGCGCGAGGAAAAAATCTCACCCATCTCGGCGCGCGCGGCGAAGCCCGTATGGTCGACGTTTTGGCAAAGCCCGCGACCAAACGCGAGGCGGTCGCCGAGGGGCGCGTGCTAATGCAATCGGCGACGCTCGACATGGTCCGCAAGGGAAATGCGAAAAAGGGCGATGTACTGGGAACGGCCCGCATCGCCGGCATCATGGCGGCCAAGCGCACGCACGAACTGATTCCGCTCTGCCATCCGCTAGCCATCTCGCAAGTCGAGGTCGACCTTACACCGGACGCCAAGCTGCCGGGCATCGTGGTCAAGGCGCGCGTGAAAGTCGCAGGGCAGACCGGGGTCGAGATGGAAGCACTCACCGCCGTCGCCGTCGCTTGCCTGACCATCTACGACATGGTGAAGGCGGTCGAACGCGGCATGCGGATCGAGGGCATCCGGCTCGTCGAAAAAAGCGGCGGCCGTAGCGGCCACTATCGCGCCGAGGAGTGAGCCGTGGCGGTGTTGCTGTCAGTCGCTGACGCGCTCGAACGCGTGCTCGAACACGCCGCACCCTTGCCGGCCGAAGAGGCGCCGCTCGACGCCGCCGCCGGCCGCGTCCTCGCTTACCCTCTCAAGGCGCGGCGTACGCAGCCGCCGGCCGACGTATCGGCAATGGACGGCTACGCCGTGCGCGCCGCCGATGTTGCGAATGCACCGGTGCGCCTGAAAATCGTTGGCGAAGTAGCCGCCGGCCGGCCGTTTGCGCGCGCCGTCGGTCACGGCGAGGCGGCGCGCATCTTCACCGGCGGCGTTATGCCGGAGGGCGCCGACACGATCGTGATCCAGGAGCACACCAAACGCGAGGGTAATCACGTCGCGGTGCAAAAGCCGTCGGCCAAGGGCCGCCATATCCGCGCACAAGGACTCGACTTCAGCGCGGGCGACGCTCTCTTGAGTGCAGGTCATCGGCTCACGGCGCGCGATTTGTCGCTCGCCGCCGGGATGAACCATCCACTCGTCCCCGTACACCGCCGCCCGAAGATCGCCCTGTTCGCGACCGGCGACGAACTGGTGCCGCCGGGCGTGGAGCCGGCACCCGGCCAGATCGTCTCGTCCAACAATTTTGCGCTTGCCGCGCTCGCGCGCGCGGAGGGCGCCGTGGTTGAAGATCTCGGTATTGTCGGCGATCGGCTTGACGATACCGTCGCCGCCGTGCGCCGCGCACGCGAATCCGGCGCCGACATCCTTGTCACAAGCGGCGGCGCTTCCGTCGGCGACTACGATCTCGTGCAGAAGGCATTCGCCGCCGAGGGCATGGCGCTGTCGTTCTGGAGATTGGCGCTGCGGCCCGGCCGTCCGCTCATGAATGGACGGCTCGGCGCCATGCACGTGCTCGGCGTTCCCGGCAATCCGGTCTCGGCCTTCGTCTGCGGCTTCCTGTTCCTAGTGCCGCTGATTCGCCGCCTCGCCGGACGCAGCGATCTCGGAAGACCGACCGAATCGGCCGTGCTCGGCTGCGACCTTCCCGAGAATGACGAACGCGCGGATTATCTGCGCGCGATGCTTACCGAGACCCCGCAGGGGCCGGTCGCGACCCCGTTCCCGGTCCAGGACAGCTCCATGATGGCCCCGCTGGCGAAGGCCGGTTGTCTGGTTATCCGGCAGCCCTACGAGCCGGCGGCAAAGGCCGGCAGCCCGTGCACGATGCTGCGATTCGAAAGCTAGCTGCGGCGCTCGCCCGGCAAACAGAAAAGCCTGGGGCTTCCTGCCCCAGGCTCAGACCGCGAGCGGTTCGCGATGATTAGTATCCCATCCAGTTAAAACGCCAGACGAGTTCGGTGGAAACCATCTGAGTGTACTTGACCGAGTTGAGGGTATTGCCGCTGGCAACCGGCGCACCGGTAGCAGTACTCAAGAACGGAACATTGGCGCTGCTGTAGCTCGAATAGCGATACTCGGTCTTCAAGAACAAACCCGATATCGGCAACCAGTCGAAAGAATATTCGAAGCCGCTGCCGAGAAACCAGCCGTTATAGGTTTGCGCGGCCAAGCTGAAGCCGGCGGGCCCCGCACCGGCCAAGAGCCCCGAATAATTCACCTGATTGAAGTGCGCCTGAGTGTAACCGCCATCGAAGTACGACAAGACCCTTGGCGTCACCAGCCAACCGGCCCGGAGGCCGGCCGACCATGAGCCTGTTTCATTTTCGGATCCCACCCCCAACGGGGTCGTTGAGGTGCCGCGGAGATTGTCGAAGTCATAATCGCCGAAAGCGCCAATCACGGCATTTATGTTCAAGATGGGTGTGCTGAACTGATAATCGCAGCCGACCTGGCCTTGACCGAACCAGCCCTTGCCGCCATTCGTTATATTGTTGCCAATCTGAGCCCCGGCGGCGTTATTTACGTAAGTGTCCTGACCCCACATCCCATATCCGCCGCCGCCGCCGACATAGCAGCCGGTCCAGTTATAGACTGGCGGCGGCGGGGCCTTGTAAACCGGCGCATAAACCGGCGGAGGCAGGTCGGCCGCGACAGCCAACTGTGAAGCGGCGGCAAGCAAAACTAGAGAAAGCAAAGCAGCGCGTTTCATTTGATTCCCCTGATTCCCCGTCGGCAACTCGGAACACCGCCTGCAAGGCGGCCGCCTAGTCGAGTCGCATGGTAACGCATCCGGCGCCGAAATGCGTTGTGCGCAAAGCACAGTTCGGAAAATAACGCCTGTCACAAAGATGCCGCGCCCTACCGCCGGGCGCGCCAGAGCGGGCCCGCCAAAGGGGTGCGATCGTTAAATTCAAGCGTTAAGCGCTCGTTTGGCGCGACCCTCGCTTTCTTCACTTCAAATTAAATGGTTGCGGAACACATATGGAACGGATAGTGTTCGTTCATGATTTGTTTCGGCTGCCGGGCGGCCAAATAGGGAAGCGCCGATGCTAACGCGCAAGCAAGCTGAACTCCTGCGTTTTATCCATGAGCGCCTCAAAGAGGCGGGAGTTCCGCCGTCCTTTGACGAGATGAAGGACGCGCTCGATCTGCGCTCCAAGTCCGGCATTCACCGTCTGATCACGGCGCTCGAAGAGCGGGGCTTCATTCGCCGCTTGCCCAATCGGGCGCGGGCCATCGAGGTAATCAAGCTGCCCGAGTCGATGGCGCACGGCATGGTCGCGAGCCGCGCGCGCGGCTTCACGCCAAGCGTCATCGAAGGCAATCTCGGACGCGTGCGCGCCACTTCGGAGGACGAAGGCGGCCGTCCCGTCGCTGTGCCGGTCATGGGCCGCATTGCCGCAGGCACCCCGATCGAAGCGATCCAGACCCGCAGCCACACCATCAACATGCCGTCGGATCTTTTGACCACGGGCGAGCATTTCGCGCTCGAAGTCCGCGGCGATTCGATGATCGAGGCCGGCATTCTCGACGGCGACATCGCACTCCTCAAACGCATGGATGCGGCCGACACCGGCGACATCGTCGTCGCCTTGATCGACGACGAGGAAGCGACGCTAAAGCGCTTCCGACGTCGCGGCGCTTCCATCGCACTCGAACCGGCCAATACGGCGTACGAGGTGCGGATCCTGCCGCCCAACCGCGTGCGCATTCAGGGCAAGCTGGTCGGCCTGTTCCGGCGGTACTAATTAGACCGTCATTCCGGGGGCCGCGCGTAGCGAGGAGCCCGGAATCCATATCCCCTGTCTTTGCAGAATGAGTTCCGCGCCAGTTCTTCGGCACCTGTGGTTATGGATTCCGGGCTCGCCGCTCCGCGGCGCCCCGGAATGACGAAGAGATTAATCGTCCGCCTGAAGGTCCTCCGGCCGCGGCGTCGCATCGCGCGGCGGCGACCGCAATGCTGCGGGCGGGCCTGCTGCCGTGTCGGAATTTGCGAAGTCCGCTGTTTGCGCCCTTCGCGGTGTCCACGGCCGGTCGAAATTCGGCGGCCGCGCCGACTCCATGACAAAACCGGAACCGTCGCGGCGTAGCGCCAGCGCCCCGCGTTCGCGCCAAAGATTTCTCCCGATTACGGTCGCGTCACAGTCGGGCGGCTCGTCGCGCGTTGCCACGATGACCGTTGCGCGCCGGCAATCCTCTTCGAAGGCGTCCGGCGCGAGTACGTAGGAAACGAGCCGTCCGTC
>JBEKSB010000033.1:0-24856 GCA_049517455.1 Xanthobacteraceae bacterium | reverse complement strand
AGGGGGATGCCGGGTTGCGGACATCGATCTCAATCAGGCGCGCAACGTTGACACCTCCGACGGCCGCTTCGTCTGGATCGGTCTGCACGAGCCGGATCAACCGCTGCTGCGCACGATGCAGCAACGCTTCGGTTTGCATGACCTTGCCATCGAGGACGCACTGCGCGTCCATCAGCGCCCGAAGCTTGAAATCTATGGGGACACGCTATTCATCGTGGTGCGCACGGCCTCGCTGCAGGATCGCAAGATTCGGTGCGGCGAGACTCATATCTTCGCCGGCCGCGGCTACGTGGTCACCGTGCGGCACGGTTCGACCACGGCTTACAAGGAGGTGCGCACGCGCTGCGAGGGCGCGCCGAAGATGCTGGCGATGGGCGAGGGCTTCGTCGTTTATTCGATCATGGATTTCATCGTCGACAAATATTTTCCGATTCTGCAAGAACTCGAAAGTGAGTTGGATGCACTGGAGGACACTATCTTTTCCCGCACCTCCAACCGACCGAATGTCGAGCGGATTTACGAGGTCCGGCACGAATTGCTGCTGCTGCGGCGCGCGGTCCAGCCGCTACAGGAGATGTGCAACCGCATGATGCGGTTCGACGTGCCGCTGATCGATCAGGCCATGCATCCTTACTTCCGCGACATTGAAGACCATGTGATCCGCCTGGTCGAGAGCATCGATGACCTCCGCGACCTTCTAACGGCGGCGCTGGAGGCGCATCTGCTGCTCTCGTCGGCGGAGCAGAACAACATCATCAAGATCTTTTCCGTCGCCGCGGTGGTGCTGATGCCGCCGACGCTGATCGCCTCGGTCTACGGCATGAACTTCAAAAGCATGCCGGAGCTGGAATGGCGGTACGGCTAGAGGCGGTGCGGGCCGCGATCATGCAAGAGCGTCGGGCAGGAGGCCGTAATGGCGAAGCGCGAGCGATTCGTTACGTCTGTCACATGTCCGGAATGCGCACTAAACGGCTCTGCAACGTGGGAAGAGAATGAAAGTGGAAATTTAGAAACGACAATCAAAAGCCTATCGGATGGCTTCAGAATCGGTCCGGCGACCGAGATTCATTGCGCCAACTGCGGCGTTAAGGCGCGTGTTGGTCGAACCTTAAGCCGATCCGAAATGAAATGACCCACTACCTCAAAATAGGACACTACCGAAGCATGAACTCATGCACATTTCGCCCGTCCTCATAAGTAAGAAATATCGGCATCGCCGTGGGTAGGAAGCAAACCGGGTGAACTATATGGCCGTTGTCGAAGGCGCTGTCATCGTGCTGCTGCTTATGTTCAACGGCTTTCTCGCCATGTCGGAGATCGCCATCGTGTCTTCGCGCCGCAGCCGGCTCGAACAGCTCGCGGACGCCGGCCGCGTCAATGCGCGCACCGCACTGGCGCTTGCGGAGAATCCAAGCCGGTATCTCGCGGCTATTCAAATGGGTATGACGCTGATCGGTATTCTTGCGGGTGTCTTGAGCGGCGCCACATTAGCCGACCGGCTCGAGGATTGGTTTGGTCTTTATCCCTCGATTGAGCCCTATGCCAAGCCTGCGGCGGTCGGCATCGTCGTCGTGGCGGTTACCTACCTGTCGCTTATCATCGGCGAGCTCGCGCCAAAGCAGATCGCTCTCAAGAACCCGGAGACGATTGCGATCCACGTCGCACGGCCGCTGGCCATCATTGTCAGGTCGGCAGCTCCAATCGTCTGGCTCCTCGATGTCTCCACGAAATTCATCCTGCGGGTGGTGGGGCTGCGGCCCGGCTTCGAGCGGCAGGTAACCGATGAGGACATCCAGAGTTTGGTTCGGGAGGCAGAACGGTCGGGAGTGCTGGGCAAAATCGAGCGTGAGCTGGTCGAGGGGGTGCTGGACCTGGAGGAAAGGGCCGTACGAACGATCATGACGCCGCGACCCGATGTAGCCTGGGTCAATCTCGACGAGTCGAAGGACGCGATCGTGAACAAGATCCGGGCTTGTCCCTACGCTCAGCTCCTGGTGAGCCACGGCTCGATCGACGACATCGCAGGTGTTGTTCGCAAACAGGACCTGTTGGAGCAGATTCTTGCTGGTGCTGCATTCGATGTCGAAAGTCTGCTGCTGCCGCCGCTGGTCATCCCGGAAGGGGTATCGATCCTGCGAACGCTCGATTTGTTCAGAAAGACGCCGGTTAACACCGCGGTGGTCGTCGACGAGTACGGCACGATTCAAGGGATCGTGACGCGCACCGATCTGCTCGTAGCCATTGCCGGCGATCTTCCCGACGTCGAAGTCCACTCCGACCCGAAAGTGACGCGTAATTCGAACGGCTCGCTTCTGATCGACGCTTCGATGCCGATACGGGAAATGTCCGACCTGAATTGCTTCCGCAAGCCGCCGGTCGGCGACTTCGTGACGCTCGCGGGCTTCATGTTGGCGCAGCTCGGCCATGTCCCCGAGACCGGAGAAGAGTTCGCCTGGGATGGATGGCGTTTTCGGGTCGTCGAAATGGACCGCCGGCGGATCGACAAGGTGCTGGTCGAACCCACATAATAATAAGGCCCGGCGTAAAGGATGGAATCATGCCGGAAGCCGCTTGCGCGATGGTTCGAACTCGGACGCCAACATCGAAAACAGGTTCGGCATGCCGGCGCAGCTGTTCAACTCGTTCGATCCTTCGCTATTCCACGAGCGGAATCCCGATGAGGACGCTGAAGCTTACGAATTTCCCCTGCAGACTCCGGCTGGTTATCCACCTGCCTGCGGACCAGCTACCGTCTGCTGCACGAGTGCGGCGCTGCGAGCACGGGATCGGCGCGTGGTGTTTCTCCGCCCGGTCTGAATTCTAAGGTTGTTCGTTTAGAATTTTACCAGACGTTAGCCGGCGCACTTCCTTTGCCGGATGGAGCGAGTCGTGATGAATGACGCGGTCATAGCAGGCCAGTCGGCTCGCATCCTCCTTCACGGCGTCACACTGCTCATATGTCGATGGGGAGTGCCGGACAGCCGCCCACAAAATTGGAACAACTAGCGCCGTACCGAACGCAGTTCCGCCGGCCAGGAGGGCTATGACTAAGGTAGACAAGATAGGGTATCGTTTCCCAGCAACGCGTCGTCGGCGCTTTGGAAAATCCGTCGGTTTGATCGAATTCTTGGAGCGATCCGACATGCTGGTAGCCCAAACCAATGGCAACTCCGCTACGGGCGTGCGGCCCCGAAGGCGGACATTCCGTCGCGCATACTGAAGACCACGGAACAACGGCCTTGCGCGACCGTCGATTTGGATATGGGGCTAAGAGTCATAAAGAAACGAGAGGGCGGAAAGCGTCGCGTTATATGGATGTCATAGGAATTGATGGTCAGGCGCTGCTTGTTTTTTAAGCCTAATGTCGGGCCGCCGAGCTAATCCGGCTGCGGTGGGAAAAATATTTCAAAGAAACCTTCACGACGGTCGACGACTGGCGCGGCTTGGCCGGTGCCGACATTGAGAGTTTTCTCCGGCGGCGGTTCGGCGCGATTCCACCAGCCGCCGCCGAGCGCCGCAAAGAGCGCGGCGGTGTCGGCAAGCCGGGCGGCCCGCGTCTGCACCACCTGAATGACGGCCTGCAAATAGCTCGTCTGCGCGGTGAGCAATAGCAGCACGTTGGCATTGCCAGTTTGCATTTGCTGGCGCGCAAGATCGAAGCTGATCTTGGCAGCGCGCTCGAAATCGCGTGCCGCTTTGAGGGCATCAGCGTCGTTTTGCAGCGCGCGCAGCGCGTCGGTCACGTTCTGCACGGCGCCGATGACTGTGCCGCGGTAACTCCAAGCCGACGCATTGTAATTGTCTTTGGCCTGTTGAAGCTCATGCAGCAGCGTGCCGCCGTCGAAGACTGTCTGCGTGGCATTGCCGGCGAGTTGCCAGAAAAGGTTTTGTGGCGCCAGCAGGCCGGCCAGCGCCGTACTCATATAGCCGGCATTGGCGCTGATCGTAAAAGCTGGAAGGAGATTAGCGGTGGCGACGCCGATCTGCGCGCTCGCGGAGTGTAATTGCTCTTCCGCTGAGCGCACGTCTGGCCGTTGTTCGATGAGCTGCGACGGCAGGCTGACGGGAAGATCGACGGGCAGGTGCAGATCAGCAAGCTTGAACGATTCGCGCGGGCCCTCGCTGGGATAGGTGCCGGCAAGGGCAGCCAAGAGGTCGCGTTGCTGCGCCAGCGCCTTGCGCAGCGGCGGCAGCGTCGCCCGGGCCTGCGCCAGCGCGGCCTCTTGCGTCGCCACATCGCTGCGATTGGCATAACCGGAGGTGAGCTGGCGCTGCAGGACGTCGAGCATCTTGGTTTGGGCCGCGATAAGCTCGTTGGTGGCCTCGATCTGTCCACGCAGCGAGGCCTCGGTGATGGCCGCGACTACCACGTTCGCTGTCAGCGTGAGATAAGCCGCCTCAACCTGGAAGCGCTGGTTGTCGGCCTGCGCTTTGAGCGATTCCACGGTGCGGCGATTGAGACCCCAGACATCGAGGGTATACGACACCGCGACTTGGGTGGTGTAGAGATTGAAAGGGTTGGCGGACGAATTGAGGACCGGAGAGATCGGACCGGCCGTCAATTGGCGCGTTGGGTTGAAATTCGCGTCGGCGAGCGGGAAGAACTTGCCCTCCTGGGCGTAGACGGCCTGCCGGGCAGCCCGCAAGTTGGCGATCGCCGTTTGCAGCGAGGGATTGTTGTTCAGTGAGCGCTCAATGAGGACGTTGAGCGCGGGCGATTTGAACAGCGCCCACCATTCCTGCGGAATGTCGCGGCCCTGCACGAAACGCTGCGGCTGACCGGTCGGGGCGTCGGTCGAGGAAGTCTGCGGCCCCAGCGGCTCCTTGGTGTAGCGGGTGGCCTCGGGTGCGGCGGGATGGAGAAAGTCCGGGCCGACCGCGCAACTCGCCAAAAGCAGCGCTGCCGCGAGAGCGCAGGCTCCTGCATTCAACTTGCTGACCGACGGAACGGACATATGCAACTGACACACTGTTGCAATTGAAGGACTGTGATTGAGCGCGACCTTACGACTTTCCGGGACGCTGCAAGCATTATTTCCTAATTGTCAGGTGTTGGCTGTGATCGTGTTGCCACACTGTCGATGATTCAGCGATGTTTTTCGCTGTGATCTATCACAGTGGAAAGCGAAACTTCTGACAGTGGACCGCGGAGGCGGCTAGCGCCGATTATTGCGACGCGTTCGCCTGAACGCACGCATTCGTCAGGTCCATTGATGGCGCCCGCGAAAACAACGCATGCCGTCCCAAGAGCGGTCGCCGCGGGGAAACTCGCTATTGCGGCCTCCAAATATATTTTCCCGCTATTCAACGTCAGGTCGAAATTCTGTGTCGGCGTTCCGATTGTTGGGCGTCCAATGAAGCTGCTGCCCACCCCGCATAATCCACGCAGGGGCGAGCGGTGTTGAAGGGTATTCTCGCATTCGGGCTCACTCGAAGGGCAATCATCCTGTCGGGCCTCTTGGTCTTCATCAGCGGCGGGCTCTTCGCCTTCATGCGGCTGAATATAGAAGCCTACCCCAATCCGGCCCCGGTGATTTTGGAGATTACGGCACAGGCAGCCGGTCTCTCGGCCGAAGAGATGGAACGTTATTACACGATTCCGATGGAGGTCGGCCTCGCCGCCACGCCTGGAGTCGACAACATCCGTTCGACGTCGTTCTACGGCCTCTCATTTGTTCGGGTCACGTTCAACTATGGAGTCGATTATTATTTCGCTCTCACGCAAGCCGCGATCAGCTTGCAGCAGAACGTCAGCCTACCGAATAACGTCATGCCGCAAATCCAGGGATCGAGCCTGGTCGGCGAAATCTATCGTTACCAGGTCACAGGTCCGCCGCACATCGGGCTGACCAATCTTCGCACCATCCAGGATTGGGTCCTGCAGCGCCGCCTCTTGACCGTCCCGGGCGTCGTCCAAGTCAATACCTGGGGCGGCACCACCAAGGAATTCGAGGTCGAAGTCGATCTGCACAAGCTCGACGCTTACAACGTCACCTTGCCCCAAATGATCAGTGCGATCGGCAACGCCAATATCAATGTGGGCGGCCGCACCATCAATTTCGGTCAGCAATCGGTCAACATTCGCGGCATCGGTCTCTTGGACAGCGGCGGCGATTCCGATTTGACGCAGGGCTACCGGGTCCGGGACATCGAAAAAATCGTGCTGGCGCAATCGAATGGCGTACCGGTGACGATCAAGGACGTCGCAAAGGTCTATGTCGGCAATATGCCCAGGCTGGGCAAAGCCGGCCGCGACAAAGAAGACGATGTGGTCGCGGCGATCGTGGTCATGAACCGGACGTTGCACACCAACGACGTGGTGCCGCGCATCAAGGCCGCGGTCGACAAGATCAATAGCGACGGGACGCTGCCGCCGGGGGTGAAGATCGTTCCCTTCTACGACCGCACGATTTTGGTGTCAGTCACCACCAAGACGGTTCTGCACAACCTCATCTTCGGCTGCATGCTGGTTTTCCTCGTCCAATGGGTGTTCCTTGGCAACCTGCGCAGCGCCATTATCGTCGGCATCAACATTCCATTCGCCTTGTTCTTCAGCATCATTATTCTGGTCGTGCGCGGCGAGGACGCAAATCTTCTGTCCATCGGCGCCATCGACTTCGGCATCGTCATCGATTCAGCGGTCATCCTGGTCGAGAACATTTTCAGGAACTTTCAGTCGGGCCCGCCAGAGAGGCAGGCGCTGCTCGCGCAACTTGCAGAGCAAAAGTGGGGGGCTGATCCGACGCGCCGGACGGGTTCGGAACACCCGCTAGCGTGGACCGACCGGCTGCGGCTCATTCTGATCAGCGCCCTGCAAGTTGATAAGGCGGTTTTCTTTTCCACGGCCATTACGGTTGCCGCATTCGTGCCCTTGTTCACGATGCAGGGCGTCGAGGGCCAAATCTTCAGCCCGATGGCGCGAACCTACGGTTATGCCCTGATGGGGGCGTTGCTGGCGACATTCACCATCACACCCGTCCTCGCTTCTTACCTCCTTCCCGATCATGTCGAGGAGGCCGAGACCATTGTCGTTCGGTTGCTGCGCCGACTTTATACGCCGGTCCTGCGTTGGTCATTGTCGCACCGCAAGATCATGGTCGCGATCGCCGTCGGATGTCTGCTGGTATTCGGTCTGCTGATGTCGCGGCTCGGCACCGAGTTCCTGCCCGCGCTTGAGGAAGGCAATCTGTGGATTCGCGCGTCGATGCCGCCGACGATATCGCTCGAAGCGGGTATGCCGATCGTGAACAGGATCCGCAGAATTCTCCTTCGCCATCCGGAAGTGATTACCGTGGTGTCACAGCATGGCCGGCCGGACAACGGCAGCGATGCCGCCGGGTTCAACAACGCCGAGTTTTTCGTGCCGCTCAAGCCATTCGAGGAGTGGGCGCCCGGGACGACCAAAGAGAAGCTCATCAATGACCTTCAGTCCGAGTTTTCCAGCGAGTTCGTAGGAATAGGCTTCAATTTCTCGCAATACATTCAGGACAACGTCGAGGAAGGTCTTTCCGGGGTCAAGGGCGCAAACTCGGTCAAGATTGTCGGGCGCGACTTGGCGAAGCTCGAACAACTCTCGGACCAGGTCATGAAGGAAATGGCGAAGGTCGCGGGAGTGACAGACCTCGGCGTCTTTCCGGTCCTCGGGCAACCCAATCTGAATATCAGGGTGGATCGTGACAAGGCGGCCCGATACGGACTGAATGCCGGCGATATCAATAATGTCGTGCAGGCGGCGCTGGGCGGCACGGCGGCGACGACGCTGCTTGAGGCCGATCGCCAATTCAATGTCACGGTAAGGCTCGCGCCTGAATACCGCGACAACATCGATAGTGTCCGCAATATCAAGGTCGGCTATCAAACGCCGAACGGCGTCAACGCTTATGTTCCGCTGACCGAGCTTGCCGAGATTTCGTTCGATACCGGCGCCTCCTACATTTATCACGAACGCAACGAGCGCTTCATTCCGATCAAGTTCAGTGTCCGCGGCCGCGACCTCGGCGGCACGGTTGCCGATGCCCAACAACGGATCGCGCGGAACGTGAAACTGCCGACCGGCTACCGCATCGTGTGGGCCGGTGAGTTCGAGGAGCTGCAGCAGGCCAAAATGCGTCTGGCGATCATCGTACCCATCAGCCTCGCCATGATCGTGTTGCTTCTTTACGGCTTGTTCAATTCACTCCGCGACAGCTTGCTGGTGCTCGCCGGCATTCCGTTCGCCGCCGGTGGCGGCGTAGTGGCACTTTATCTTGCCGGCCTGGATTTCAGTATCTCGGCGGCAGTCGGGTTCATTTCCTTGTTCGGCGTTTCGGTGATGAACGGCATTCTGATCATGACCTATTACAACGAGGTCAAGGCAAGCGGCATGGGTACAGTCGAGGCCATGTTCCATGCCGCCGAGCAGCGAATGCGGCCGATGCTGATGACGGCGTTGTCCGCCTGCATCGGCTTGCTGCCGGCGGCGGTCTCGACCGGCATCGGCAGCCAGGTGCAGCGGCCGCTGGCCACGGTGGTCGTCGGCGGTATGTTCATCGGACCGATCATCCTGCTCGTGGTCGTGCCGGCGCTGCAGACGCTATTCCTGGGCGGGGAAAATCGTGCGACGCCCGCGGCTGAGTCCGGTGCAGCGCACGCGGGCCGGTGAGCGATTGTTGGCAACGAAGGGCGCGGTGATGATCGTTCCTGAATTTCCTTGCGCGATCGGCGTCATTCCGACGCCCGCATCATGGCTTGATCAGGCCGCCAACCATAGCCTTTGTCGCGGCCTCGGTCCGCGTTGCCGAGTGAAGTTTGATCCGCGCGTTGTCGATGTGAAAATCCACTGTTCGCTTCGACAAACGGAGCGTTTGTGCAATCTCATTGGACGTTTTGCCCCGCGCGACCCATGTCAGGACTTCGATCTCGCGAGCGTTCAGGGTGACGAGGTTTGGCAATAGCTTGGTGCGCGCAACGCCGGCCAGGCGGGCATTGATAATCAAGACGAGCCGTTCGAAATCGATGGGCTTGGTGACGTAGTCGTCGGCCCCTAGGTGGCGCCCCTTGAGTTGGCTTTCTCTGTCGGCAAGCGCCGTCAGGAACACGAAGGGTATCCGCCCGAGGCGGGGGGCGATCTCGTTCAAGCGCGTCAGCACTTCAAATCCGGTCATTGCCGGCATGCTGATGTCGCACAAGATCAAGTCCGGTGTGGCCCTCATAATGGCCATGAGGCCTTCTTGACCACCATAGGCCACGTCAACCTCGAAGCCGCGCTCAGCGAGCTCTTCGGCGATCAGGCGAGCGGTCTCGCGATCGTCTTCGATGCACAGGATCTTCCTGTGGGCATGTGCCATATGGCCCGCCTCGGAGGGATGGCATCGCCACACGATTCGAAGAGCCATCATCGCTAGAAATAGCGAAATGATATCCGTGATAAACTGTGATGAGTCGCAGCTCCTACTGTGATTGATCCGAGTTCTGTGATTAGTGACAGTAGACGGCGAAGCTGGGTAATGGCCATTTCGCGACAATCGCGAAGGCTCTGGGTGCGGTTTTATCCATGTTTTCCAGCATGACGAATGGCCGGGCGAGAGCCGCGATCATCGCCGTGCTCATTGCCATCCTGGTCGTGGCTTACGGCGCTTGGCGTTTGAGCCAGAGCGCGAAGCCCGAGCTTGGCGCGTCAACGCGCGCCAACACCGAGTTGAGCAACACCTCGAACGCGCCTGCGCGCGAAAAGGATAGCGTCGATCTGTCGGATTCCCAGCTCGCTTCGGTCAAGGTCGAGCCGGTGGAAGCGCGCGACTTCCCGGTCGAGAAGGAAGCCGTCGGCAGCATCGACTTCGACGAAGACATGGCGGTGCAGGTGTTTACACCCTATCAGGGCCGCATCATCGGCCTGTTTGCTTCGATCGGCGACGATGTGAAGAAGGGGCAGACACTGTTCACCATCGACAGCCCCGACCTGCTGCAGGCCGAGTCGACGCTAATTTCGGCGGCCGGCGTTTTGGAGCTGACCACCCGCAGCCTGACGCGGCTTCGCGATCTCTATAAGACGCTCGCCGTATCGCAGCGCGACGTTGATCAGGCGACTGCCGACCAGCAGACCGCCGAGGGTAACCTGCGCGCGGGGCGCGATGCGGTGCGCCTGTTCGGTAAGACCGACGCTGATATCGATCGCATCATCGCCGATCGCAGCGCCGATTCGACGCTCGTGGTGCCGAGTCCGATCACCGGCCGGATCACGGCGCGCAATGCGGCGCCGGGGCTATTCGTACAGCCGGGCAACGCGCCCGCGCCATATACCGTCGCCGACACCAACATCATGTGGATGCTGGCGGACGTCCCCGAAGCCGATAGCCCGGCGTTTCGCATCGGCCAACAGGTGCAGGTCAGGCTGAATGCGTTTCCCGGTCGTCAGTTTGACGGCAAGATTACTACGATCGGCGCGAGCGTCGACCCGAATACCCGCCGCGTCCTGGTCCGCTCCGAGATCAGCGACCCGCAGCACGAATTGCGTTCGGGTATGTTCGCGAATTTCGTGATCCGTATCGGCCCGCCGGTCGGCTCACCGGGAATTCCGCTCGATGGCGTGGTGCGGGAAGGCGACGGCACCATGACCGTGTGGGTCACCGCTGACCGCCGCCGGTTCACCAAGCGAACGGTCAAGATCGGCGGGCAACATAACGGCTACCGGCAGATTCTCGAAGGCGTGCAGGTCGGCGAGCTGGTCGCCACCGAAGGCGCGCTGTTCCTGAGCAATGCGCTCGCCACGGCGTCGGACTGAGGCGGATTGGCCCGCGAGGCAGATGATAGCGGATCGAGAGGCAATCTGTGCTTAAAGGCTTGCTGGTTTTTGGACTGACTCGTCGGCCGCTCGTCCTATTGGGATTGCTGGTGTTCATCGGCGCCGGCCTGTTCGCTTTTTCCAGGCTCAACATCGAGGCCTACCCCAATCCGGCGCCAGTGATCCTGGAAATCACCGCGCAATCCCCGGGCCAGTCGGCCGAGGAGATGGAGCGCTACTTCACGATCCCGATGGAGGTTGGCCTTGCCGCCACGCCCGGGGTCGACGTCATTCGCTCGACCTCGTTCTACGGCCTCTCCTTCGTGCGCGTCACGTTCAATTATGGAGTCGATTATTATTTTGCGCTCACGCAGGCTGCGATCAGCCTGCAGCAGAACGTCAATCTTCCGAATAATGTCACCCCGCAAATCCAGGGCGGCAGTCTCGTCGGCGAAATCTACCGCTATCAGCTGGTCGGGCCGCCACACTTCGGATTGACCAATCTCCGCACGATTCAGGATTGGATATTGCAGCGGCGCCTCCTGACCGTTCCCGGAGTCGTGCAGGTGAATACCTGGGGCGGCACGACCAAGGAATACGACGTCGAGGTCGATTTGCACAAACTCGACGCTTACAACGTGACGCTGCCGCAGGTGATTAGTGCTGTCGGCAACGCCAACGTCAATGTGGGCGGCCGTACGATCAATGTGGGGCAACAGTCCGTGAATATCCGCGGGGTCGGCCTCATGGATAGCGGTGGCGCAGCGGATTTGACCCAGGGCTACAAGGTCGCGGACATCGAGAACGTCCAGCTTTCTCAGTCGAACGGCGTGCCGGTATTCGTGAGGGATGTCGCCAAGGTCTCCGTCGGCAACGTCCCGCGGCTCGGCAAGGCTGGTCGCGACCATGAGGATGATGTGGTCGCGGCGATCGTCATCATGAACCGCACGCTACACACCAATGACGTGGTGGCGCGCGTGCGGGCGGAGATCCAGAAAATCAACAGTGACGGTAGCCTGCCCCCCGGCGTGAAGCTGGTACCATTCTACGACCGCACCACGCTCGTCGGCGTTACCACCAGCACGGTGCTGCACAACCTCGTCTTCGGCTGCCTTTTGATTTTCCTTATTCAGTGGATCTTCCTCGGTGACTTGCGTAGCGCGATCATCGTCGGCGCCAATATCCCGTTCGCCTTGTTCTTCAGCATCATTATTCTGGTTATTCGCGGCGAGGACGCGAATCTCCTGTCGGTCGGCGCCGTCGATTTTGGCATCATCGTCGATGCCGCCGTCATTCTGGTTGAGAACATCTATCGGAACTTCCAGGCAAGGCCGGAAGAAAGACAGGCGCTGCTTGGGCAATTGGCAGAGGAAAAGTGGGGTACCGATCCGACACGCACGAGGGATCAGTCGGATCCGCGCGCATGGAACGACCGGCTGCGGCTCATTCTGGCCAGCGGCCTGCAGGTCGACAAGGCGATATTCTTCTCCACCGCGATCATTGTGGCAGCCTTCATCCCGCTGTTCACCATGCAAGGGGTCGAAGGTCAGATCTTCAGCCCAATGGCACGGACATACGCTTATGCTCTCGTGGGAGCGCTGATCGCGACATTCACGGTGACGCCTTGCCTCGCATCCCTGTTGCTCCCGGAGCATATCAGGGAAGTCGAGACGATTGTCGTGCGGGGATTGCGTTCGGCCTACACGCCGGTGCTGCGATGGTCGCTGGCGAATCGGAAATTCACGGTTGTGATTGGATTGCTCTTCCTCGTCGCGAGCGGCTTCATCGGCTCGCGGCTCGGGAGTGAATTTCTGCCGACGCTCGAAGAAGGCAATCTCTGGATTCGCGCGTCGATGCCGCCAACCATTTCGCTGGAAGCCGGCATGCCGATCGTCAACAAAATGCGGGAAATAATTGTTCGCCATCCCGAAGTCATCACGGTGGTCTCGCAGCACGGTCGTCCCGACAACGGCAGCGATGCGACGGGGTTCTTCAATGCCGAATTCTTTGTGCCGCTAAAGCCGTTCGACGAGTGGCCGGCAGGCATGGACAAGCCGAAGCTGGTCGCCGAGCTGCAGGCCGAATTCGCTAAGGAATTCGTCGGCATCGACATGAACTTCTCGCAGTACATCCAGGATAATGTCGAGGAAGGGCTATCGGGCGTCAAAGGCGCCAACTCCATCAAGATCGTCGGCCCCGATCTTGCGGTTCTGGAAAAGATCGCCAGAACAGCCCTGCATGAAATGGCGCAAGTGCCGGGAATTGCCGATCTCGGCGCGTTTTGGGTACTCGGACAGCCCAATTTGAATATCAGCATCGATCGCGAAAAGGCGGCCCGCTATGGCCTGAGCGTCAACGACATCAATACCGTCGTTCAAGCTGCATTGGGTGGTACGGTGGCGACCACGCTCTTGGAGGCGGACCGCCAATTCGGCGTTGCGGTGCGGCTTGGGCCCGAGTATCGCAACAACATCGACGAAGTGCGCAATCTCAAGGTCGGGGTTCAGACACCCTCCGGCAATGCTTACATTCCGTTGAGCGAGCTCGCCTCCATCACGCTCGATACCGGCGCCTCCTACATCTTTCGTGAGCGCAACCAGCGCTTCGTGCCGATCAAGTTCAGCGTGCGCGGCCGCGACCTCGCGGGCGCCGTGGCGGACGCGCAGGAGCGGATCAGCCGCAACGTGAAACTGCCGACCGGCTATCGCATCGATTGGGCCGGAGAATTCGAATGGTTGCAGCAGGCCAAGAAACGGCTTTTGATTATCCTCCCGGTCACTTTCGCCTTCATTCTTGTGCTGCTCTATGGACTATTCAATTCGTTCCGCGACAGCCTCTTGGCCTTGCTCGGGCTTCCGTTCGCAGTCTGCGGCGGCGTATTGGGTTTGTACGTCTTTGGATTGGATTTCAGCATCTCGGCTGCGATCGGATTTATCTCTTTGTTCGGCGTATCCGTGATGAGCGGCATCCTCATCATCAATGGCTATTATCGGGTCGCAGCGAGCGGCATGGAGCCAATTGAGGCGATGTTCCATGCCGTCCAAGAGCAGATGCGGCCGATCCTGATGATGACACTCTCGGCCTGCATCGGGCTTCTGCCGGCGGCGATCTCGACCGGAATTGGTAGTCAGGTGCAACGACCGCTCGCCACAGTGATTGTAGGCGGTATGCTGGTCGGGCCGATCATGTTGCTCATAGTCGTCCCGGCGCTGCAGAGCCTGTTCCTGGGGCGCGACGCGCGGCCGCAGCCCGCAGCCGAGCCCGACGCATCGCAAGCGGAAGGCTGAGCGATCGATGAGGAGAACCGATTGGGCGAACATCGGTCTTTGTCTGCTGGCAGTGGTTCTGCTCGTTGTGACCGCCCCGCGCGTCAGCTTTGCCGAGGAGTCCGGGTCGGCTGCGCATGACGGCTCGCGGCCGCCTTCCGGCGAGAACGCCGCGGGCGGCGCTGGAAAGTCCGAGCCGGAAAACAAGGACTCGGATCGGATCGACACGCGCATCACCGTTCAACCACACGCGCCTGCTGTCAGGCGAGACGAAGCCAAGGAGCTGAAAGCCAAAGTCAGGTCCTGGGCTGCCAGCAATCTCCGGCCGCACGGCTCGTCGGCCCCCACGCCGTCCGGAGGAGTCGTGCGCAACGCGATCGGTATGCCTGTCGCTCGGCACGAAGACCTGAAGCGGCGCGACGGCGAGCGACCCGGTGCGCAGCTTCCCGCGGCGGCAGCGGGCGCCACTCAAAGTGCGGACGTTGACCGGCTACCTATTCTGAAACCGAATGCAGGTCCGATCGTCAGCCCAGCCGCGTCGGGTCGCGGAACGATCAATGGAACCGGCCTGATTCGTCCTGGCCATGCTCCATCTGGCGTCGGCGGACCGGCGAAGGCAACAGCGGGAATCAGCGGCACAACCATTCGGCCCAAGCACTAAGCCCGGCCTGAATACTTCTTCTGCCAATCCATCTTCTGATCGATTTTTCACTCAGCCGTGACTTGGGGCCTCGAATTGAGCCGCCGCAAATTGCTGCCTAAGTATCAGGCAAAGACTGGTGCAAATGGCTGATTTTCCAACATTTTCGTGGAAGCTCCACCCAATCCACACGAGTTTTATATGCAGCGCACCCAATATTTATATGCAATCTTTATTTTCAGCGCGAAAAGGCCTATATGACTGATGTAGAAGGTCCGACAAGGGCGTTAAGAGGAGGAAATCATGACCTGGATGCCGATCGAATGGGCACGGCGGGGTCACCCTGACGCGGAAATGCCGGATTCCAGTCTCTCGCCTGGCCTGCACATAGCGGCTGTCGTTTTCCGCGCTCTGTTCATGTGCGCGCTACTGGTAATCACCTGGCGCGTAAGCATGCCTCAGAGCGAAACCATTTGGACAGCGTATGAGACCCCAAGCGATCTTATCCGCATGCTTCTGGGCTTAGCCGTTTGCGTTGGGATCGCGATTCAACTTTTCTCGCCTCCTAAGGACGGTCAACGCCATCGGACTTGGCTCTACCTCGGGCTTGCCGCGGTGCCATTTGCGATGGTCTGTCTGCTCGCTGTCTGGTGAGCTTTCCGAGGCTTGATTAGCAATCCTGCCGCCGCGCGCACAGCCGCGTCCCTGGCGGACGGCTCATTTGCTGCACGAGTATTGGCGGCAATAGCCAGGCTCTTCTTGTTCAATCTCGTGACGGCGGTCAAAGACCGGGGCGCTTGCAAATTTGCAAGCGGCTCATCGGCATCTGTAGATGGCCCGGCCTCCGGGCCCGACCCAGGAGCAGATTGGTTGCGGCATTGCGCCGACAGCGAGAGCGTGTCGGGATGTCTTGACGACGTGACGGCTGACCTTCGTTTCTAGATCGGCTGCTTGTGCCGGCACAGCAGCCAACAAGATCAGGCTCAAAACAATGCCAATTGCCGATATGGTCCGAAGCATGTTGCGCTAGTTCCTCTCCGATGCCTGCGCGCCCGTCGCGAGTGCGTTGGCAAATTCGCGACGAACGCCGAGCGGTGGATACAAATACAGGTCCATCAACCAAACGCGTTGCCGTTGCGGGTAATCGCCGAGCAGCTTTTCCGCTTCCCGCTTCGCTGTAGGGAACCGGCCACCCCAGCCGGCGAAATCGCGCGCCAACACCTCCAGCGATACGACGGCTGTCGCTATGAGCATGAACGAATCGTTGGCGCGTTTCGCGCCTCTTGACTTGGATGCTTTCTTGAAAATTTGTGTCAGATCACGATGACACTCGATGATATCGCGCGCGTCCGAGAGCCACAGCATGTCGGGTAGGCCGGCATAGCCGTACATGGCGTGATAGCTCTCGATCAGCTTGCGGCTTTTGGCTGTCAGCTCTTTCGGCATAAAAGGAAATGTCTGCCGTCCGCCGACATCATTGTCTGCCGGATGACGGGTGCCTTTTCCGGTATCCCTGCCCACGGTTTCGCTGATCAACGACATTTTCAATGATCGAGTCGCGGTCCACGACGAACGACGTCGGATTCAATAGCCGCGGTCGCCATATACATGCGAGGCCGGTTTCCCGGTTTTTAAGTACATAAAACATATACATGCGAACCCTTTGGGGCCCCCTCTACCAACACGTCAGTCGATCGCGGTCGCCGGCTTATTTTGGCTACTGTGACCGAACGGTAACAGTTCTTCGTTTGCACCACCGCAAAGCAATCGTCATCTCTCTCCAAACCATTGTATTCGTGGGCCTCGTTACGTTTTCGGCCGCCGCCTTATCCATCGGTTATGAGGGCGAGAAGATCGCGGCCTTATTAAGCTTCATCGAATCCAGATGATGAATGCTTGATCAACAAGGCCATCATTCGATGTTTCTGCTATTATTTAGATATTAAAAATCGGCAGCACCAACATCGACTCTCTTTGCTCTCAACTGCGAAAAATCTCAGGTACTGGGACTCAACACTGAAGAGCGCACGTCATTTTACGCGTGTGGCTTTGCAGTCGCGATAAATAGGGGTTGGGGTCATGAAACGATTGCTTCTGCTCGGCGTCTTGCTGCTGGCAGTGACGGCATCAGGCCGTTCGATGGCGGCGGACGCATGGGGCGCGTGGACGAATGGACTGCCTACCGCGTGGGTGGAAGGCCCATCTTGCGATCCATACGTCGATTATAACTGTACGCCGAGTAAAGCGGCGACGGCGATGGCGCTTAAGGCGGCTCGCGGCGGACCTTGCGACCCATACGTCAACTACAGCTGTCTCGACGCCTATCTCGGCGACGACTTCGCGACCCGGCTGTTTCGCTACTACCAGCTCGAATGGGGCAAGGGTGTAGCGCCGTCCGATCCGCATGCACCGCCAACCAGCCGCTCCGAAGCTGCCTGGCCGCCAACTCCGCAGTCCTCGCCGCCGATGCCGTTCGGCGAATGGCCCTATGGCGGCACACAGAATATCGGCAAGACAGTGCCGAACATGGTCGACTCGCCGTTGATGGTCGCGTTGGGCAATACGCAGCTCGGCCACTGGATGAACGACGCCCATATTCAGGTCTATGGCTGGTTCAACGGCGGCGGCAATATCAGCACCAATAACATCAAACCGGGCGGCAACGCGCCGGCGGCATACGATTACACGCCCAATACCATCCAGCTCGACCAGGCTGTGGTCTATATCGAGCGGCTGCCAGACGAAGTGCAGAACGATCACTTCGATTGGGGCTTCCGTTTCTCAGCTCTGTATGGCGAGAACTACCGCTACACGACGGCCTACGGCCTCGCCAGCTATCAACTTCTCAACCACAACTTCGTCAACGGCTACGACTTCCCGATGGTGTACACCGACCTGTATTTCCCGGTGATGCAGGGGTTTAATCTCCGTATCGGCCGCTTCATCTCGATTCCGGACATCGAGGCGCAGCTGGCGCCCAACAACTACACCTACGTGCACTCGCTGACCTACACGTTCGACAACTACACCAATAGCGGCATCCAGGGTACGTTGGCCGTCACCAAGAATTGGATCGTCCAGGCGGGCGTGACCGTCGGCAGCGACACCATGCCGTGGAACGCGGGTGTGCACGTTCCCAATGCCTGGGTTCTAGCGGGAAATGCTGATCCGCTTTTTCCCGGCACGTCGATGCTCAAGGATCCCGGGGCGGTACCGTCGGTCACGCTTGGCGTACGCTGGACCAGCGATGACGGCAGAGACGACCTGAACGTGGTCGCCGATGCGATCAATGGCGGACAGTGGGGCTACAACAACCTGCAATGGTACGGCTTCACCTATTATCATAAGCTGAGCGATTACTGGCACTTGGCGGTCGAGGTGTACAATCTTCACGAGAACAATGTGCCGAACAACACCAATCCTGCTGTTCAGGCCATCGTTGCCGGTGGCGGTACGCCCTTCAGCCCGCAATTTATGCCGTTCAATGCTCCGGGCACGGCGATCTGCTCGACTACGACAGTGCTGACCTGCAACAGTGACACGCAGACCTTCCTGACCTACATCAACTATTCGCCGAATAAGTTGAACAACTTTTCACTTCGCGCCGAATGGTACGATGACCAGCAGGGACAGCGGACCGGCGTAGCCAGTCGCTATATCGACCTCGCGGCGAGCTGGCAGCACTGGCTATCGCCGCAAGTCGAGATGCGTCCGGAAATCGCCTACTACAAGTCGCTCGACGCACCGGCGTTCAACGGTAACTCCAACGCCGGAATTGCTCCGACCAGAAGCTATTCGGTTATCGGGGCCGCCGACCTCATCGTCCACTTCTGAGCGGGGAGTGCTTCGGGGCCTTGCGACGCAAGCTCGCTTGCGCCGTAGGGCCCCATTTTTCTTTTGCGGCGATCATGTGGAAGGATGCACATAATATATGCGTAGCCGGTACAGGTCTGGACGAATAATGTGCAAAAATACCTCGTCCGGCGTAACTCTTTATGATTTTCATATTTTTTCGGGTCGGAAGTCATCTCGACTTCCTATGGACATGTAGGGAAGCTTACTGTGATAAATGCCAGCCGGGTGCGTGCAGAACTGCGAACTGAGCGCTTTCGGAAGGCGAAAAACCGATGTCAACGTTTCAAGAGCGGGCCGGATTGTACGACCGAACTGTGATGCTGCGGCAGACCAGTGCCGACGAGGCTGGGGCTCGCGACAGATCTAGCTGGGTCGATTTCGTAACGGCGAACGCCACGCAGGTTGTAGCGTCTTTGGCGCTCGTGTGGGTGGCGACCGTCGGCCTCGTTGTCGTCAACAATACCTTCGTTCCGCTCAATCTGGTCCCGCTGATTTACATGTTGCCCGTGGTTCTGGCGGCCACGCAATGGGGCATTGTGCCGGGCCTGGTAGCCGCTTTCGCGGGCGCCGCGGCAGCGGACTTTTTCTTTTATCCGCCGCTATACAGCTTCGAGCTTCAGAATCCGCAGGACATCGTCGATCTGCTTCTGTATCTGCTGGTGGCGGTCGTCACCAGCAATCTTGCCGCGCGACTCAAGAATGAAGCGGTTGCGCTGCGCCGCCGTGAAAAAGAAATCACCGAGCTCCACGCCTTCTCGCAGGGCCTCGCCGCCTGCCTCACCAGCCGCGATCTGATATTCGCAGTACAAGATTACCTTTCGAATACGCTACGCTATCGCGCCGTCCTGATCGCGACAGCCGCGGACGATCATGGCGCTCACGATAACACCGCCGTCCCGGCCGGGGTTCGGCGGGAGGCCGTGAGGCTGATCGCGACCAATGCACCGCGTTCATCGACCATGCTGGAACCACAAAGCCGCAGCGAGTGGCTGGTGCGGGTCATTGCTCCGGAAATATTGGGATACGGCGCGATCGCGGTCGAGCTCGGTGAGGGCACGGGCGAGCATTCAGGCGCCGTTGCGCAACGCGTTGAGACACTGCTCGACGAGGCGACGCTGACACTCAAGCATCTCACGGCGAAAGAGGCCATCGAGCAGGCAACGATCAATTATCGAACCGAAGTCCTCCGTGATGCTCTTGTCGGCGGAGTGTCGCATGAATTGCGCACGCCGCTGGCGGCGATCCTGGGCAGTTGCAGCGTTCTCAACCAGATGCCAGCGATCGCAAGTGATCAGCAGTCGAGGTCTCTGGTCGAGGCTATCCATGACCAAGCCGGCCGGCTCGACAATGAAATTCGCGACTTGCTCGACGCCACGCGAATCAGCGCGAAAGGCGTCCGCCCAAAACTGATGTGGACCGATCCGACCGATATTGTGAGTGCGGCGGTGAAACAAAAGGAGCGTAGGCTCGCCTCGCATTGGATCACCGTTGACGTCGCCCGCGACGTGCCACTGGTCTTTGTGGATTCTATTCTTGTCGAACAAGCGCTCGGGCAGCTTCTGGAAAACGCCGCAAAATATTCACCGCCGGGAAGTGAAATCAAAATCACCAGCCGCTGCGAAGGCGATTGCGTGGTGATGTCGGTGACAGACCAGGGAAGCGGATTGACGGCGGAGGAGAAAGGTCTGCTGGGCAAGCGATCCTTCCGCGGCCAGCGCCATCCGGCCGGTACCGGCGGCTCAGGCCTCGGTCTATGGATTGCCAGCACCTTTATCGCCGCCAATGGCGGAAGCCTCCATGCGGAAAGTTCGGGGCCGAACCTCGGCACCACGATGTCGCTGCGTCTGCCGATCGCATCCGCGGATGCGCCGGAGCTAGTGGACGCGCTCAATGACTAAGGTGCTTGTCATTGACGATGAAGGGCAGATCAGGCGCTTTCTTCGCGCCGGTTTCGAGCTTCATGGATTTGTGGTGCTCGAAGCGGAAAATGCCGCGGCCGGGCTCAAGGCTGCCACTTTCAACAAGCCGGATTTGATCATTCTCGACCTTAACCTGCCTGATATCGAAGGCTCCGAAGTACTGGAGCGCATTCGTTCGTGGTCGAACGTGCCAATCATCGTTCTCTCGATCCATGCCGACGAGCAGGAAAAAGTTCGACTGCTGAAGCTCGGCGCCGACGATTACGTTGTCAAACCATTCGGAATGTCGGAGCTTTTGGCGAGGGGTGAGGCCGCGCTGCGGCGGCATTTGCGAAGCACCAACAGGAACCCGGTCGTGAAGGCCGGTCCGCTTTCGATCGATCTGGTCTCGCGGGCGGTGACGCTGGACGGAAAGCGGATCCAATTGACGCGAAAAGAGTACGCCCTCCTTCACGGGCTTGCCGCGCATGCCGGGCTCGTGGTGACGCATCTGCAGTTGATCAAAGAAATTTGGGGCGGCCACGCGGGCAACGTTCAGTATCTGCGTATCCTCGTTCGCAAACTACGGCAAAAGGTCGAAGTTGACCCGACCCAGCCGCTCTTGATCGTCAGCGAATCCGGTATTGGCTATCGCCTCGAGCAGAACGGGGGAGGAGCCATGAACGGCCGGCGCGGAATGCCATCGGACACTTATTGCGCCTGACGCTCCCGAAGAATTCGATCCGGGGGGTTGTATAGACGCACTAAGGCTCAATCAGCCGCCCGGTGGTGGCCTTGATGACCGCTTCGGAACGCGTCGCGGCGCCGAGCTTGCCGCGCGCATTGTCGATGTGGAAATCGATTGTCCGCTTGGTCAGGCCGACTATTTGCGCGATCTCGACCGAAGTCTTGCCGCGCGCCACCCAGGTCAGCACCTCCACCTCGCGATCGTTGAGCGCGGCCGGCTTCGGCCAGAGCCCGGTGCGCGCAACACCGGCAAGCCGCGCCGTGATGATGGTCGCCAGCACGTCGAAATCGATCGGCTTGGTCACATAGTCGTCCGCGCCCAATTGCCGGCCTTTGAGCTCGTTGTCCCGGTCGGTCAGCGCGGTGAGAAAGACAAATGGCATTCTCGCGAACCGCGGCGCCAGCGCGATCAGGCGTTCCAACAACTCGAACCCCGACATGATGGGCATGCTGATATCCGAGAGCACCAGGTCGGGCATGGTCTTGAGGATGGCGGCAAGCCCTTCGCGGCCGTCATGCGCTAGCGTGACGGCATAGCCGCGATCGACGAGTTCCTCGGCGATCAGCGCCGCTGTCTCGCGGTCGTCCTCAATGCAAAGTATCTTTTTCGCTTCAGCCATACGGGTACCGAAAGTGCGAGTGTCCCAGGTTCCGGTCGTCGCTCGGTTGGTATATAGCTCACCAACGTGGTTGCTGTAGTATAATGTCCCGCGTCAAGGCTCCTGTTGCGTCGAAGGCCTTAACGCACCGATGGTCGGCCCATATGCGCAAGCCGCACTCGATCCGGTTTCACCTCACGGCGGTGTTCCTGGTGTTCTTCTTGCTGGTGGTCGTGCTGGGCTTGTTCAGCATCTGGCGCCTGAGCAATTTCAACCTGCTGTCCGCCGACGTCGCCGAGTTGTGGCTGCCGAACACGCGCGTGCTGGGCGACCTGAACAATTTCACCTCCGATTTCCGCGCCATCGAGGGCAGCAACTTGTTGTCGTCGGACCCCTCCGAGATTGCTGCGACCGAAAAGCAGATGGCGGGATTGGACCGCTCCATCGCTGAGGCGGAGCGCGGCTTTGAGCGGATTCGGCACGATGCCGCCGAGAACGATTTGTATGACCGCTTCAAGCAGCACTGGAACGACTACCGGACGATCGTCAACCGGATCGTGGTGCTGTCGCGCACCAACCGCAAAGCGGACGCGTCCGCGATGTACCGGAGCACGTCGCGGGCGGCCTACGACGCGGCAAGCGATACGCTCGGCCACTTGACCGACCAGGCCGTCGCCAACGCTCAGGCCGCGAGCGCACGCCTCGGCGTCGCCTATCGGCAAGCCTTCTGGCTCATCCTCCTCGGCATGGTGATCGCCGGTGTGATGGTCGTCGCCGCGCTCATTCACATCAGCCGTTCCATTTCTGCGCCGCTCCTGCAGCTCGCCGACCGCATGCGCCGGCTCGCCGCCAACCATACCGATATCGACATCCCCGAGACCGACAGACCGGACGAGATCGGCGAGATGGCGCAAGCTACCGTCATCTTTCGCAACAATGCGATCGAGCTGATGCGCAGCCAGCGCATGCTCGCCCGTCAGGCGGCGATGCTCGAGGAGCGATTGGCGCAGGAACAGCGATTGGCGCTGGCGCAGCGCAATTTCGTATCGATGGCCTCGCACGAGTTCCGAACGCCTTTGACCATCGTCGACGGCCATGCCCGGCGTCTGGAAAAGATGCGAGGTTCGATCGCGGCGGCCGAGATCGGCGAACGCGCCGGAAAAATTCGCGCCGCGGTGCTGCGGCTCACGCATTTAATCGATAATCTGCTCAATTCCGCGCGTTTGGTCGACGGTGGCGCCGAGCTTTATTTTGATCCTGCAGAGATGGATTTGACGGCGCTGCTGCGCGAGGTCTGTCAGTTGCACCGCGAGATGGTGCCGGGCGCGCAGATCATCGAGCGCTTCGATGTGGCGCCCGTCCCGATGGTCGGCGACGCCAAGCTGCTGTTGCAGGTTTTCAGCAATCTGTTGTCCAACGCGGTCAAGTATTCCCCGAGCGGCGGCATCATCGAGGTCGACGCCGGGGTCGTTGCGGACGAAGCCGTCATCGCCATTGCCGACCGAGGCATCGGAATTCCCGCAGGCGATTTCGATCGGTTGTTCGAGCGCTATCACCGCGGCAGCAACGTGTCGGGTATCGTCGGAACCGGCGTTGGCCTCTATCTGGTCAAGATGGCGGTCGACCTGCATAAGGGCGATATCAAAGTCGAGAGCAGGGAAGGCAACGGCTCTCGCTTCATCGTTCGGCTGCCGATTAAACGCCCATCGTCGAATAAGGATTTGCGGCCGATCGTCGTTGAGCCGCGCGTAACAATAGACGCTCCCTCGATCGCCGCTTCCTCGGAAGGAATCTCATGAAAAGATTTGCGTTCACGCTGTTCGCCGGGATTTTGGCCGCTTTCATCTGTGCACCGGTACAGGCGGTTGACTTGCTTGCGGGAGCTGCGCTCATCCAAGTGGATTGGCAGGGCCCGCAGTCGTTGCCACCACGGTTTCGCAATCATTGTGCCACCGATACCTTCAGCGGCCGTGCTTATTGCTCGGACCACTGCGGGTTCGAATACCAATTCTACTACTGCTCGCGTCAATCCTTCGGCTGTTGCCGCATTGGCTTCGGCTATTGCGACTGGACCGGACTGCTGCGTTGCCATCCCTGATGGCCGCCTCTGATTTGGCGGCAACGAATCGTTCAAATGCGAGCGAAGTCCTTAAGCGGGGGCTGACCATTGCGCGCCAAAATTGGCCGAGTGCGAGGTCTCGTTAGCGGGCGATTCTCAGTCGCGTGATGAGATGCCGTGGACCAACCCGGCCGATCTCATGCGTACTGTTACGGTCATTGCTGTCTTTGCGCTCGGCGCCGCTGCCTTTGTGCCGCGGTACGCTTCCCAGATGAGCGCGAATCCGGCGCCGTTCGCATTGGCTGCCCACCCGCCGACGCCGGTTGCCGCGGGCCCGGCGAATTCGCGGTCGGTGGTCGTACCGCGCGACGGGCGCGGGCACTTTGAGGTTGACGCGCGCGTCAACGGCCGCCGGGTCGGTTTCATGGTGGACACCGGTGCGTCGGTCGTCGCGCTCACCGTGCGCGACGCCGCCCGGCTTGGCATTCATCCGGCGCAGAACGCGTTCGTCGCCGAGGTCAAGACCGCAAACGGCACGGTGCGCGCTGCGCCGGCTCGTATCGATGTCGTCGAGGTGGGCGACCTCGCGGTCCGCGACGTCGCCGCACTCGTCCTGCCGGACGAGGCCTTGAGCGAAAATTTGCTCGGCTTGTCATTCCTGTCGCGGCTGCGGCGCTTCGAATATAGCGACGGCAAGCTCGTGCTCGAGCAGTAGCCGCTCGCCGGTACATTGAAGTGCCGTCGGCGGACAACCCGCCCACAAACGACGCGGCCTGACCGGCATAGTTGAGCAACAGCGCGGGCAGTACGAGGGCGAACCAAAGCGAGGCAATGGGTACCTTGTGCTCGACCAGCGCGACGGGAAATTCGATCGCGCCGGTGCACTCAGCAGCCTGTCGCTGATGTTCTAGAGCATATCTCGGCTTAGTTGAATCGGGGGATTCCCTCGGGTCTTTGGATGAGCGAGTCTGGCGGCATCGATTCGATTTTTGGAGGGCGATCGATGCCGAAACCTTGTTCTTTGGACTTGCGC
>JBEKSB010000032.1:0-24905 GCA_049517455.1 Xanthobacteraceae bacterium | reverse complement strand
AAGACCGGCTCTTTCGATCCGGTCTCCCGCTGCACTTCCCAAATCAGGTCGATGAGGTGCGGGTCCATCTTGGTTTCTTGCTGCTTCCGCCAATCGCGCAAGAACCAATTGAGCTTTTCCAGCGCCGACTCGTCGTAACGGCCGTCGCGCTTGAAGGTGATGGTGATGTTTTCGTCGGTATGGATATGGTGCAGCGAAATCGTGCGGGTGTCGCCCTCGGCGACCGCGTTCTGCAGAAGACGCGAGCCGAAAAGGAGAAGTAATACGGCGAGACCGCACGAATAGACGGTTCGCGTCACGACGACAGGACAGGTTTTCAGGCGCGCCTTACCAAGGAGCACTGGCGTCCCCGCGTTGACCCATTGACCCGTGTCACCCGCCGCAACATCCCCACGCGGCGAACAACACTAACGCACTGTAAATTTGGGAAGGGTTAACGCGAAGTTTTGGCCACCCCACCCCCGACGGGATAAGCGTTAACGCTGTAGTGTGGCAAAATATGGCCGCCGCCTGCCTGTTTTCCCCAATGTGCCGGCTTTGAGTGGCCGAAGGGCCAACGTGGTTAACAGCCGCGCCGGGTTTGGAGCGGAAGATTCTTTTTTAGATCAATGCGTTACACTATCGGTTCCGCGCAATATTCATCAGCGTTGAAGTCACCGTATGAGAGACATTCTTGACAATTGTCACTGATTATGTTACGTATAACCACCTTGCTCATTCGAGGGGCGTCACGGGTGACGGCCGGCTGATGGAGCAAGCGCGGTCCCCGCGGGCGGGCTTCGTAACCCCGCAGCCGGGCGGCTCTGGGGTCCCGCTCGTCCGGCACTAGGACCGGTCTGTGAGGAGCTCACTGCATTGGGGATTGGCGGAGGCGGGCAAAACACCCGCCCGAGCGGTCCCAGGAAACGCGGTTCTGGAGCTGAGCCAATGCTGGTTGCGACTGGCGTGGCGAGTGCCGTAGCGCGCCCCGACATTTGGCGCGCTTCCGCGCCCTGAAAACGCGCGGACATTGGTTGGATGCGCCTTTCGGCGCTCCGCTTCCCTTGGTTTTTCGCGGGGATGCGAACTGGCTTTGAAGGACTTGGCAAAACTCGGACGCCAGGGCGCCGCGAGAACGTTTTGTCTTTATTCTCCCCCGCTTTGCGGGAGGATGAAGGAGACGGTCGATTCCGTGTCGTCGAAATTTGCCGTAGATTGGCGCAAGCGGCCGTCCGGGGTCGCCGAGGATTTGATTCCATGACGCTTGAGACGCAAAGCGCGCCCGCGCCGGCGGTTGCCGGAACGGCAGAGCCGATCTGGTTCGCTTCATACCCGCCGGGCATTCCAAAGACGATCGATCCGGATTCCTATTCGTCGCTTTCGGCCATGCTGCTCGACGCCTGCAACCGGCATTCCGCGCATCCGGCGTTCGAATGTCTCGGTGCACGCATGAGCTACGCCGAATGGGAGCGCGCGAGCCGTTGCTTTGCCGCCTTTCTCGCCGAAGACGCGAAGTGCCACCCCGGCGACCGCATTGCCATCATGCTGCCGAACCTGCTCGCCTATCCGGTGGCATTTTTCGGCGCGCTCCGCGCCGGGCTGATCGTGGTCAACGTCAATCCGCTCTACACACCGCGCGAGCTCAAAGAGCAACTGGCGGATTCAGGCGCTACCGCTATCGTGATCATGGAGAATTTCGCGCATAAGCTCGAAGCGGCCCTGGCCGAAACCAACATCCGGCACGTGGTGGTGGCGCGGCTTGGCGATTTCATGCCGACGCTCAAGCGCCTCCTCTTTAATTTCGCCAATACGTATATCCGCCGCGCCGTGCCGGCCTGGCGCTTTGACACCTTCACGCTATTGCAAGATGCCTGCAATCGCCGGCCGAGCGCGCAGTATGCGGATGCGCAGCCAGCGCCGTCGGCGCCGGCGCTTCTGCAATACACCGGGGGAACGACGGGCGTGCCGAAGGGCGCGATCCTCACGCACCGCAATCTCGTCGCCAACACTTTGCAGTGCCGCGCGGTGATCGCTCCGTATCTTGCGGAAGAGCAGGGCAGCGTGCTCACGCCACTTCCACTTTATCACATCTTCTCACTGACCGCGAACCTCTTGGCATTCGCGCTGATGGGCGGACGCAGCGTGCTGGTTCCCGATCCGCGCGACATCAAGGGGCTGATCCGTACCATGCGGCGCGCGCAGGTCGCGACCATGACCGGCGTCAACACGCTGTTCAATGCGCTGATCAACGCTCCGGAATTCGCCGCATTGGATTTCAGCAAGCTCAGCTTCGCCGTCGGCGGCGGCGCGGCGGTGCAGAGCGCCGTTGCCGTGCGATGGCGTGAGATCACCGGCACCGAGCTGGTCGAAGGCTACGGCCTCACCGAGGCATCGCCGGTCGTGTGCCTCAACCCGGTCCGCAACCCGAAGATCGGTACTGTTGGGCTGCCCGTGCCTTCGACCGAAGTCGCCATCCGCGACGATCACGGCGCCGACCTCCCGGTCGGCGAAGCGGGCGAGATTTGCGTGCGCGGCCCGCAGGTCATGCAGGGCTATTGGCATCGTCATGACGAGACCAAGCTGGTCCTGACCGCGGAAGGCTGGCTGCATACCGGCGATATCGGGGCGTTCGATGGCGAGGGCTTTCTGAAAATCCTCGATCGCAAGAAAGACATGGTCAATGTCTCCGGCTTCAAGGTCTTCCCCAACGAAGTGGAAGAGGTGATCGCGCAGCACCCGGGAGTGCTCGAAGCGGCGGTTATCGGAGTTGCCGACCCGCACACCGGGCAGGGGGTGAAGCTTTTCGTCGTTAAGCGCGATCCGGCGCTCACCGAGGCGGAGCTGACCAAATTCGCGCGCGAGCGTCTCGCCGCCTACAAGGTGCCCAAGATGATTGTGTTCGTCGACTCTTTGCCCAAGAGCAACGTCGGCAAGATTATCCGCAAAGACCTCAAGTGACTCCCGGGCGTCATTGCGAGGAGTGAAACGACGAAGCAATCCAGATACGGATCGCCGGTCTGGATTGAGTCGCAGAGCCTGTCATCGGGCCGGCCAGTTCGAGCCGGACCCGTCGGCTCGTAATGACGGGTCAGTGCCGCTCAATGCGCCATCAGCACCGGAAGATTAGCGTTGGCGAGGATGTGCCGGGTAGCGCCACCGAAGATCATCTGGCGCAAGCGGCTTTGCGTATAGGCGCCTTTGACGATGAGGTCGCAGCCGAGCTCCTCGGCTTTTCTCAGGATGGTTTCGCCGGCGCTGACTTTGCCGGGAGCGATGGTGATGGGCTCGGCGGCGATGCCGTTCATCGTCAGCGACCGCGCCAACTGAACGCCGCTCGGCCCGGCGACGGTCGAGCCCTCGACGGTGAGGATGGTGATGCGCTCGGCGCGACGCAGCAGCGGCATTGCGAACGCGGTGGCGCGCGCCTGCTCGGTGCTGCGATTCCACGCGATTAGTACATGGGTGGCGAGCGAGCGCGGCGAGGCCGGCGGCGCGATCAGCACCGGGCGGCCGCTTTCGAACAAAGCGGATTCGAGCGTGACCATCGAGGGGCTTTGCCATTCCTCTCCGGGCCGCGCCAGCACGATGACGTCGAATACGCGGCCGTAACTGCCGACGAAGTCATTGCCGCTCGGTGCGGCGGTGTTCCACGTCCAGGACAACGAAGCAGGCACCGGTGACGCTATCACCTCGTCGGCGCGCTGCGTCACGCCGTGGCGCTTCATGAAGGATTGGAACAGGTCCTCCGCTTGCCGCACCATTTCCGCGTCGTTCTCCTTGACCGCGACCATGGTCAGCCCGGCATCGGGATCCATCGCCACCATGTCGGCGACTGCCGGACGGAGCGGAAAGCCCTCGATGCAACTGTCGAATTTCCGCGCCAGCAATAGCGCCACATCCAAGGCCGACGTCATCGCGGCGTTTTGCTCGGTGGGAACGAGGATGGTTTTCATGCGCAGGCGCCCCGGTTGCCCGCATTCCGATCGGGGCAATCGCAGCGATCATACTGCCGCACGCCAAGGGCCGAAAGTGCGCTCACATCGGTGACGGCGCCGGGATAATTCGCATTTCGCCACGCTCCGTCGTCCGGCCACCTTGACGGTGATACGGATGGCAGGTAGCCGCGAAGGCGCTGGAGACCTTGATGGCTGTCTATACGGATGTCGCGGCGGAAGACCTCGGCCCCTTCCTTGCCGGTTACGACATCGGCGAGCTCTTGGCCTATAAGGGGATCGCCGAGGGCGTCGAAAACTCGAATTTTTTGGTTCACACCAGCCGCGGCTATTTCATCCTTACGCTTTACGAGCGGCGCGTCGCCGAGCGCGACCTGCCGTTCTTCCTCGGGCTGATGGAGCATCTGGCGAGCCGCGGCATCACCTGCCCGCAGCCGGTCAAGAATCGGGCCGGCGAAACGCTTGGCCGGCTCGCGGGACGGCCGGCGGCGATCGTTACCTTTCTCGACGGCATGTGGATTCGCCGGCCCAGTGCCGCCCATGGCGCGGCCTTGGGCGGGGCCTTGGCGCGGCTCCATCTCGCTGGTGCGGATTTTCCTATGCGGCGCGAGAATGCGCTCTCGGTCGCGGGATGGCGGCAGCTCTATGCGGCGTGTGGCGACCGCGCCAACGAGGTACAACGCGATCTGAAAGCCGTGCTCGCTGCCGAGCTCGACATGCTCGAAGCGGCATGGCCGAGCGGGCTGCCGCAGGGCGTCATCCATGCCGACCTCTTTCCCGACAATGTCTTTTTCCTCGGCGACCACCTGTCGGGGCTGATCGATTTCTACTTCGCCTGCACCGATACGCTGGTCTACGACGTCGCCATCTGCCTCAACGCTTGGTGCTTCGAGCAGGATCATTCCTACAACGTCACCAAAGGCCGCGCGCTGCTTACGAGCTATGCGAGGGCGCGGCCGCTGTCGCCGCCGGAATGGGAAAAGCTGCCGCTCCTCGCCCGCGGCGCCGCGCTCCGCTTCCTGCTGACCCGCCTGGTCGACTGGCTCAACGTGCCACCCGGCGCGCTGGTGCGGCCCAAGGACCCGCTCGAATATCTTCGCAAACTGAGATTCCATCAGAAAGTGACCAGTGCGAGCGACTACGGGGTGGCTGCGCCGTGACCTCGCCCGGGATTCCGGCTCGGCCGCACGTCGTCGTTCACACCGACGGCGCCTGCTCGGGGAATCCAGGCCCCGGCGGTTGGGGTGCGATCCTGGCTTTCGGCGATCGTGAGAAGGAGCTGAAGGGCGGCGAGGTCAACACAACAAATAACCGCATGGAGTTGATGGCGGCTATTTCCGCGCTCGAAGCGCTCAAGCGGCCCTGTCGCGTCGATATCCACACCGACAGTCAATATCTCCGTAACGGCATCATGTCCTGGATCGCCAACTGGAAGCGCAACGGTTGGCGCACGTCCGACAAGAAGCAGGTCAAGAACGTCGATCTCTGGAAACGTCTCGATGCCGCGATCGGCACGCATGAGGTGCGCTGGCATTGGGTACGCGGCCATGCCGGTCACGATCTGAACGAGCGCGCCGATGTGCTCGCCCGTGACGCGATCGCGGAAATTCGCAAGGCAGGCAGAGTGGTCGGCTGATGTCAATGCGTGTTCGTAAACGCGTTTACGCATTCACCGTTAATTTGGATGTCGATTTATTTACCATCATGTTTCTGATAGGGAATTGCGCGCCTCGGTCGATTTTAGATAAAGGAGCCATCGACATGTTGAACAAATTTCGCCGTTTCCTGAAAGACGAGTCCGGCGCGGCCGCGGTCGCCATCATTCCTTTGGTCACCGGCGTGGGCCACAAGGTGACCACCATCTTCACCACGATCCAGACCGCGCTATAACCGAAGGGGCCGCTCGTTTAAGAGTGGCCCGGCGATTCGTCGCGATCGGCGGATCGGCCACAAATTCTCTTTCGCGCGGGCGTTTGATGATCGAATCGCTGATGTTGTGCGGCATTGGGCTCCTTGCGGGGTGCCTCCTGATGCTGGTGTTTTTCCCGATTGTTCATGAGCGCGCGGTGCGCCTCACCAAGCGGCAGCTTGTTGACGCCACTCCGATGACGGCCAGCGAGATCCAAGCGGACAAGGGCCACCTGCGCGCCGAATTTGCCATGTCGGTGCGGCGCCTTGAGATCGGCATGGAAGCGATGCGCTCAAAGGCCAAGCACCGCGCCGCCGATACGCAGCACGCGGAGATCGCTCGCCTTCAGGTCGAGCTCGACAAAAAAATGGTGATGATCTTTGCGCTGCGTGCGCGCGAGGAAGTGCGCAATGGCGCTGTTAGGCGCGTCGTTAAAATCCTGCTCTATATTTTCGTCCGATCGAACCGTCGGTCCAAGTACGCCCGGCTCGAGCCGGGCCGCCACGAGCCGGAACGAGAACTGACGTGGGGCTTTGATCGGGAGGCAGAGGATAATGAGCTTGCAGTGTCCGCGGCGGCAATCGCCGCCCTCAACGTGAAACGGCGCCAGGCAGTCTCGAACAAGCATTAATAGGGGCGACTTGTCGAGACCTGCCCGGCTTTTCGCGGGCGGAACGTAATTGGCTACATTTGCTTGAGCAGATTGTCCGCGCCCGAAGCCTCGGCCTTGCCGGGCGCGTCCTCGATGTTGAGCTTCTTCACCACGCCGTCCTCGACCAGCATGGCGTAGCGCTTGGAACGGGTGCCAAGGCCGACGCCCGAGCCGTCCATCGCCAGATCGAGTGCCTTGGCGAAGTCGCCGTTGCCGTCGGCCAGAAATTCGATCTTGCCGTCTGCGCCGGTCGATTTCTTCCAGGCGTCGAAAACGAACACGTCGTTGACGCCGGTGACGGCAATCGTGTCGACACCCTTACCTTTGAACGCGTCGGCGTTCTTGAGGAAGCCGGGCAGATGATTGTTGTTGCAGGTCGGCGTAAAGGCGCCGGGCACGGCGAACAGCACGACCTTCTTGCCTTTGAACACGTCGTCCATTGTCTTTACGGCCGGGCCGTCGGGCCCCATGACTCGAAACTTTATGTCGGGCGGCAGGCGGTCGCCAACCTTGATAGGCATGTTGGTATCCTCTCGTTATCCAGATGGGGTTTTCTTCGTCAGGCGTAAATTAGCCTACCCGGTGAATTAGTCGAGATGGACTTCGACCTCAATGGCCTCGCCGGGCGAAACCGCGGTGAAGGTCAGCGCCGCACCGTCGGCCTTTGCGCCGGGTGGGAGGCCGTCAAGGCCGAACGTGAATCGCTGAATTTGCGGATGGCCGAAAAGCGCGGGGATTGCCGGACCGCTCGGCTCGGGTAATGGCAGCGCCCAGTTGGGCGCCGGTCCTTCGACGAATAGATCGACCGGTACATCCGCGGGCCCGGTCACTTCGACGATGACTTGTTCAGCCGCGCCGTCCCGCTGGCGATGGACCGAACGAATGGCAATACCGTCAACACGTGGGTTGCCGCCCAGTGCGACCAGCCGCGGGATGCGCGCCTTCGCCGCGGCGAGTGCGGGCTCCTGGGCGCTTGCCTTGCCGGACAGCGTGAGGCTGAGGTCTGCTTGCGCCGGTACGCAAAGCTTGCCGCAAACAGCGTATCCAATCTTGACGTGAAGCGACGACGGCTTGGTTGCGTCCGCCGGCGTGACATCAAGCGGCAGCACGACATCGCCGACATAGCCGATTGAGTGGCCGCCGGCGCCGTCGGAAAATCGCTCCGGCGCAGGCCATGACGTGGTCACCGATTTGACGTTCTCGGATCCTGCGAAATCGAGTGCCGGTGGGACCCCGGAATCGCCGGGATAGCGCCAATAGGTCTTCCAGCCCGGGTCGAGTCGAATTTCGATGCCGGCCCGCAGCACTTTCGCTGGGCCCAATTCGAACGCCTTGCCGGCGATCAAACGCGCCGCCGCGTGAAGTTCTTCATCCCACGCAGAGGCATCCTGCGCCCGCGCGATCGGCATGCTGCCGACACAAATGAGAGCGATAGTCGCGATCGCTATTCGAAGGGATGCTGCCGGGAGCGTCATTGCGGTTGTGTAGGGCGAAGCGGTCCAACGCGCCACTGACATGATTGTGACCGCTGCCGGCCGGAAGGCGATGAAAGATAGTGTGAACTTTTGTCGCCGCAGTTCGTTTGCAAAAATGGATCGATCAGCTAACCTTCGGATATGAAATTGCCGCGCGGCACATCCGGAAAGAATCGGGGGCGGGGACGAGGCTATCTGGACGGCCAGATGCTGATCGCCATGCCGGCGATGCTGGACGATCGATTTGCCCGTTCGCTGATCTATGTCTGCGCGCATTCCTCCGAGGGCGCCATGGGTATTGTCGTCAACCATCCGGCGCCGAACATTAATTTTTCCGACCTGCTGGTGAAGCTCGACGTGATTCCGGCAGCCGACGTGATCCAACTGCCGTCGCGCGCCGGAGTCGTGAAGGTCATGCGGGGCGGGCCGGTGGAAACCGAACGCGGCTTCGTGCTGCACAGCGCCGACTTTTTCATCGAAAATTCGACGCTGCCGATCGACGACGGCATCTGCCTCACCGCTACGCTCGACATTCTCAAGGCGATCGCGCGCGGCGACGGGCCGGCAAGCGCGATCCTGGCGCTCGGCTATGCCGGCTGGGCTCCCGGCCAGCTCGAAAGCGAGATCCAGGGAAATGGCTGGCTGCACTGCGCGCCGGATTCGGACCTCATCTTCGGCACCGATATTGGCGGCAAATACGGCAAAGCGCTGAAGAAACTCGGCGTCGATGTCGGCATGTTGTCGAGCGAAGCCGGGCACGCGTGAATCTCGCGGCCGCGGATTGGCGAACTACCTCGCCATTTCCACCTTGCCGTGGGGCTGCAGCAGCTCGCGGGCGCGATCCGGGGTCATCGGCTCGCCGAATACAAAGCCCTGCGCATACTCGCAGCCGAGCTGATAAAGCTCGACCGCGTCGGAATCAGTTTCAGCCCCTTCGGCGACCACGTCCATGCCGAGATCGTGCGCCAGCGCGATGATCGAGCGAAGGATCACCGGCCGGGTGCCCTTCGCCGTCGTGTGCACGAAGGATTTGTCGATCTTGATCGTGTCGAACGGAAAACGCTGCAGGTAAGCCAGCGAGGAATAGCCGGTGCCGAAATCGTCAAGCGCGAGACCGGCGCCGAGTTCGCGAATCCGGTGCAGCATCTGCGCCGCGTGTTCCGGATTCTCCATCACGACCGATTCGGTGATTTCGAGCTTGAGCGAGCCGCGGGTAAGCGGCGCGCGCGCCAGCACCGTGCGCAGATCCTGGATCAGATCGTGCCGCAGCAATTGGCGCGAGGAAACGTTGACGCTGGCAAACAGATGTTCACGGGGCCGCAGCGTGCGCTGCCACGTGCTGAGCTGGCGTGCAGTGCGCTCGAGGACAAACAGGCCGAGCTCGACGATCAGCCCGGTTTCTTCGGCGATGCTGATGAATTCATTGGGCGACAGCCGCCCGAGCTTCGGATGATTCCAGCGCGCCAGCGCCTCGAAGCCGGCGACCGAGCGGTCCTCGAGCCGCACGATCGGCTGGTAAAGGATCGTTATCTCTTCGCGTTCGAGAGCCCGCCGCAGATCGGATTCGAGCGATAGCCGATCGGATTTGCGCGCCCGCATGGCGGGCTTGAACACGTCGATGCGATCGCCGCCGTTACGTTTGGCATGGTACATGGCGAGCTCGGCGTCCTTGAGCCGTTCCTCGGCGCGTTGCGGCTCAGAGTCGCCGAGCGTCAATCCGATCGAGCCGGTGAGAAAGATCTCGCGATCGTTGAAGGTGATCGGCGTGCGAAGCGTGCGGCGGATCGTTTCGGCGAGCGCGGTGATGCGCGCGGAATCGCGCTCCGACAAGATGATAAGACCGAACTGATCCCCCGACAGACGCGCGAGCGTGTCATGTGGCTTGATCAGGCGCCCGAGCCGGCGCGCGAGCGTGAGAAGGATCGAGTCGGCGAGCGCCATGCCGACCGAATCGTTGACCTGTTTGAAACGATCGATATCGACCACCATTACGGTGGGATGGATGGCACTGTCGGCTTTGGCGAAACCGAGCACGGCTTCGAGCCGATCGAGGAACAGTTCGCGGTGCGGCAGGCCGGTGAGATTGTCGTGCACGGCATCGTGCAGAAGACGTTCTTCGATGGTCTTGAACTCGGTGACGTCGGTGAGAGTACCGACGAGACGGATCACCTCGCCGTCGGAGCCGACCACGGGTCGTGCGCGCAACGCGAACCACAGATAATGGCCGTCGGCGGTGCGCATGCGGAAATCCTGCGCGACACGCCCGCGGCGTTGTTCTACCACGCCATCGAGCGTGGCGCGGAAACGATCGCGGTCGAGCGGGTGCAAGGCTTCGAGCCAGCTCGCGGCCGCGCCGTGGAGCGATCCGCTCTTCAGCCCGAGCATCGTTTCCGTTTCGGGGCTGGTGAACACGCGGTCGGCTGAGACGTCCCAGTCCCAGATCAAGTCGCCGGCGCCGGTGAGCGCCAGCGCGCGGCGCTCCACGTCGGACACGATGCCCTGCGCCATGCCGCCGGCAAAGGCGTGCTGCATCACCGTGAAGCCGATCAGCATCACGATCAGCACCAAGCCGCCGAGCAGAGCGGGACCGATAATGTCGTTGGTGACGAAGCCCAGCACCGTCAGCGCCGCGCCAAATACCCAGGCCACCAGCAACAGCCACGTCGGGATCAGCATCACCGCGCGGTCAAATCCGTGGGTCGAGAGATAGACGACGAGAGCGAAGCCAAGCACTGCGATGAAAAACAGCGAGATGCGCGCGATGCCGGAGGCGACCGCCGGCGAGAACAGCGCGACCGCCACGAGCGCGCCGAGAAAAGCGAGCCAGCCGACGGTGATATGGGCGTAGCGCACGTGCCAGCGGTTGAGGTTCAGATAAGCAAATAAGAAAACCAGCAGCGTCGCGGCGAGGATCGCTTCGCCCGAGCCGCGCCAGATGCGCTCGGTGCCGGACGACATGTCGAACACCTTGCCCCAGAAACCGAAATCGACGCCGATATAAATCAGCACCGCCCAACCGAGCGCGGCGGCGGCCGGAAACATCACGCTGCCTTTGACCACGAACAGGATGGTGAGGAACAATGCCAGCAATCCGGCGATGCCGATGACGATGCCCTGATAGAGCGTCAGCGAGTTGACCTTGTCCTTGAAGGCGTCCGGTTCCCACAGATAGAGCTGCGGCAAGTTCGGGGCGCGCAGTTCGGCGACGAAGGTGATCACCGTGCCAGGATCGAGCGTTACGCGGAACACATCCGCGGTGGGATTGTCCAACCGCTCCGGCGGATCGCCTGACGACGGCGTGATACTGACGATGCGCGAAAGGCCGAGATCGGGCCAGATGAGGCCGGAGCCGACCATCCGGTAGTGCGGTGCGACGATCAGACGATCGATCTGCTCGTCGCCATTGTTGGCGAGCGCGAACACCGCCCAGTTGCTTCCGGCTTCGCGCGCGCGTACCTCGATGCGGCGGACGATGCCGTCGGCGCCGGGCACGGTCGAGACTTGGACGCGGTCGCCGTCGGTGTGCTGGAATTCGACCGCGTCAGTCAGGTCGATGGCGGAGGCGTCGAGACGGATATTGACGGCCTCTACCGCTGCGGCGCCGGAGACGCCGAGCAGGGCCGCAAACGCAAAGGCCGCGAACGCAGTGGCGGCGCGAAGAAATGCCAAGAGACGACTCCGAGCAGCCGGCGCAATCGGCGCCTCGACAATTAGGAATTCCCCACTGCGCAACTTAACCGGCTTTGCGCCGAATTCGCGGCCCGATGCCATCCGGGCGGTCGTTTTAGATCAAGACGGCAGATGAGTAGCCGTTGGGCGGCGTGAGCGCAAGGATTTACCCGTGTCTTTTCAAAGGGTCAGAACGATCTTTCCGATATGCTCACTGCTTTCCATGCGGGCGTGGGCGGCTGCGGCCTCACGCAGCTTGAAGGTCGAGTCGATCACCGGCTTGACCTTTCCGGCGGCGATCAGGGGGAGCACCATCGCTTCGACGGCGCCGGCTATGGCGCCCTTGTCGGCGACTGAGCGCGCACGCAGCGTCGAGCCAGTATGGGTAAGCCGTTTGAACATGAGCCCGCGGAAATCGACGCTGGCGCGCGGCGACGCCTGGAACGCGATCTGTACGATGCGGCCTTCGACCGCCGCCGCTTGATAATTGCGATCGATGTAATCGCCGCCGACCATGTCGAGCACGACATCGGCGCCGCGATCGCCGGTGGCCTTTTTGGTTGCCGCGACGAAATCCTCGGTCTTGTAGTTGACGGCGACGTCGGCGCCGAGTTTCAGGCAGGCCGCGCACTTTTCCGCCGAGCCGGCGGTGGTCACGACCCTGGCGCCGAAGGCCTTGGCGAGTTGAATGGCGGTGGTGCCGATGCCGGAAGAGCCGCCATGGACAAGCAGCGTTTCCCCCGCCGCGAGATGGCCACGCTCGAACGTGTTGTACCAGACAGTGAAATAGGTTTCCGGAATTGCAGCCGCCTCGATCGGCGACAGACTGGCCGGTATCGCAAGTGCGTGGCTTTCGTGCGCGATACAATATTCGGCGTAACCGCCGCCGACGACCAGCGCCATGACCTTGTCGGCGTCCTTCCAGCGCGACACGCCAGATCCGCGCCCTACCACTGCGCCGGCGATCTCAAGCCCGGGAATATCCGTGGCGCCCGACGGCGGCGGATAAAGACCCATGCGCTGCATGACGTCGGGCCGGTTAACGCCGGCAGCGGCAACCTTGATGAGGATCTCGCCGGTGCCCGGCTTCGGAACGGGGCGCGGCTCGGCGGTCAGGACGTCCGGTCCGCCGGGCTCGCGGATTGCCATGACGGTCATGCGGTCCGGTAATGCGGTCATCGATCTGAGCTTGGCCTTGGCAAATAAAACGTGGCAGTGGCCAGTCTTAGAGGCCGTCCGTCGATGTGACAACCGCGGCCGTCGCCGTTAGTTTATTGCCTGAGGAGGGCCAAATGCCCGCGATCGACCCGGACGATCTGCCGAAGAAAAAGATCACGCACGATATCGGGCAGGATTTGTCGCTGCTCTCGGTCGGCGAACTCGCCGAGCGAGTCGGATTGCTCAAGGATGAGATCGTGAGGCTGGAAGCAGAAATGTCCCGAAAGCGCGCCTCGCAAACGGCGGCGGATGCGTTCTTCAAAAAGTGAACGTCTTAACGGTCATTCCAAGGCCCTCCATTCGCTCCGCCCCGGAATGACGGGTCGAGGATTACGGTTAACGTGCAAAAAGATCAGGCAGCTTTCCGGGATTCCTTAACCTTTGGTTAAGCTTTCTCGTTTATTACAAACACTGTCCATCTTCTGGACATCGAGTGGCTCCTGTCCACTCTGTTTGACGCCTCCCTGTTATCACCTTGAGCCGCCGGCAACGGCGGCTCCTTTTTTGTGCTGTATTGCCGCGGCCACGCGGCGTGTTCCCCGGCAACTATGTCGGAGACTTGCTTCCTTCACCCGCTGGACTTAACGGCCGCGCCGGGCGATGCTGCCGCTGGTGTGAGGCGTACCCATGTCCGAGAAGCGTGCGACTGAAGCCGGAGCCGGCGCGGTGTCCTTTAGCGAGCGGCTGGCGAGTTCCCAGGTTTTTGCGACCCTGTTTCGCGACGGAATGGCCCTGGTAGAGGAGACGGCGAGCTATCTCGATGGCTCCGGCCGGACGGAATCCAAGAAACTCGAGCGCAGCGCCGCGCTGGTCTATGCTACCGAGAGCATGCGCCTGACCACCCGCTTGATGCAGCTTGCCTCGTGGCTCCTGCTGCACCGCGCGGTCAAGGAAGGCGAGATGACGCTCGCGCAAGCGCACAAGGAAAAGAGCAAGGTGCGTCTCGCGGCTTGCGAGCCCGGCGATGCGAAATCGATCGCGCTGTTGCCCTCCAAGCTTCAGGAACTCATCACGCGCTCGATCAAGCTACAGGCGGAGGCGCGCCGGCTCGACGCGACGATGCACGCGCCGCCGCTCCTCAAGGTTGCGGTCGGCAATCCGGTCGAGCGGCAGATGGGTCTGTTGAAGGCCGCGTTCGAGCAGGGCGGCGTCTGAGTTTTTCGAACCGCTGCGCTGCAAAGCTTAACGACGGAGGCCGCGATGTCGGGCAAAGCCGTCATTGTGCGGCAACGTCGGGTGTTCGACGACTGCTTTAAGATCGACGAGCTTCTGGTCACGCACGGGCAAATCGACGGCACCATGAGTGCCGTGCAAAAGCGGTTGGTGTTCGAGCGCGGTGATTCGATTGCCGTCCTGCTTTTGCATGTGGAACGGAAATCGGTTGTGCTCGTTAAGCAATTCAAGGTGCCCGCTTTGGTGGCGCGCCGCAGGGACGATCCATCGACCAATAACGGATGGATCGTCGAAACGGCGGCGGGAATGATCGATGCGGACGAAACGGCGGAAGCGGCGGCAATTCGCGAGACCTTCGAAGAGACCGGCTATCGAATTCAGCGGCCGCGCTTGATCGGCAAGTTCTTCTCATCGCCCGGCGGCACGTCCGAGCGGGTGTTTCTGTATTTCGCCGAGATCAGCGACACAGACCGCGCGGGGCAGGGCGGTGGCATCGGCGACGAAGACATCAAAGTCGTGCAAATGGGGCTCGACGAGCTTTTCGCCCGTCTTGCGCGGGGCTCAATCAAGGATCCTAAGCTGCTGATTGCAGCCTATTGGTTGCAAAACCGGTTGAAGTCGCATGGCTGAAACCGCGCGGGCGCTTGGAACCCGCTATCGGTCCCTCGCGCCGCGCCCTATTTCTTGAGGAAGCCCTCGAACTTCTTCTGAAAACGCGACACCCGTCCGCCGCGGTCGACGAGGTGCTGCTGGCCGCCGGTCCAGGCCGGATGCGACTTCGGATCGACGTCGAGATGCAGCGTATCGCCGGGCTTCCCCCAGGTCGTGCGGGTGGTGAATTCGGTGCCGTCGGTCATGACCACTTTGACGAGGTGGTAATCGGGGTGGGTATCGGGTTTCATGGCGTTTCTTGAGCCTTTGCCGCGCCGCGCGGCGCTGTGTCCGGTAGGAAAATTTGGCGGCTCTATACCGCGCCGAACCCCGCGAGACAAGCCGTTGCTGCGGTGGTGTCGCACGTTGCCAGTCTCGTGCCCAGGGAGCATTGTCCGGCCGTCTCGAGCGGCGGGGCTGAAAAGGCATTGCGGCGCATGAACTTTGGTGTCGAAAAAGGCGCGGCCATGCCGGGCGCAATCCCGCCATCCCTGTCCGCAATCGCGGAATCGGTCGTACCCACTTCGCCAAAAGCCATGGCGGCGGAGCGCAGGGTCAACGTACGGCCGCTCGCATCGCTTCTGCCCTATGTCGCGCGCTATCGCTGGCGGGCTATTTTGGCGCTCGGGGCGCTGATCGTGGCGGCTCTGACGACGCTGATCGTGCCGATTGCCGTGCGCCGCATGATCGATTTCGGTTTCACTGCGCAGGGCATCGCGCTGATCGACCGCTATTTTTTGGTCATGATCGGCGTCGCGGCGGTGTTGGCGCTCGCCAGCGCGCTTCGCTACTACCTCGTCATGACGATCGGCGAGCGCATCGTCGCCGACCTCCGCGGCGACGTGTTCGCGCACGTGACCTCGCTCTCCAGCGCCTTCTTCGACGAGGCCAAGACCGGCGAAGTCATCTCGCGGCTCACCGCCGACACGACCCAGATCAAGGCGGCCGTAGGCTCTTCCGTGTCAGTGGCGCTGCGCAATCTCGTGTTGTTCGTCGGCGCGAGCGTGATGATGGTGGTGACCAGTCCGGCGCTCTCGGCCTTTGTCCTTGCGGCGATTCCGATCATCGTGCTGCCGCTTTATGCCTTCGGCCGTGCCGTACGCCGCCGCTCGCGCTCTGCCCAGGATACGCTTGCGGAAGCGTCGGCCTATGCCGCCGAGCTGATCGGCGCGGTGCGCCTGCTGCAAGCTTTCACCAACGAGCCGCTTGGCATCGGCCGCTTTCGCGAGGCAGTGGAGCGTGCATTTGACGCCGCGCGCAATTCGATACGCTCGCGCGCCTTCCTCACCGGCATCGCTATCTTCCTCGTATCCGCCAGCGTTGTCGTCATTTTGTGGGTCGGCGCGCAGGAGGTGCTCAGCGCGCAGATCACTCCCGGGCGGCTGGGACAGTTCATCCTTTACGCCGTGCTTGCGGGGGGCGCGCTGGGCTCGCTATCGGAGATCGGCGGCGAGATGGCGCAGGCCTCCGGCGCAGCGGAGCGGCTGTTCGAGATTCTTGCGATCAGGCCGGCCATCGCGCCGCCGGCGCGGCCGTTGACGCTGCCGTCGCCGGCGCGCGGTGAGGTCGCATTCGCCGACGTGCACTTTTCTTATCCGACGCGGCCGAACGTGTCGGCGCTTAACGGCGTGTCCTTTCAAGTGCTGCGCGGCGAGAAGGTCGCGATTGTCGGGCCTTCCGGCGCCGGCAAGAGCACGATCTTCCATCTCCTGCTGCGCTATTACGATCCCATCGCCGGGCGCATCACTTTCGATGGCGTTCGGCTCTCCGATCTCGATCCGGCGGATTTGCGCGCGCGCATCGCGCTGGTGCCGCAGGACAGCGTGATGTTCGCGACTTCGGTACGCGACAATATCCGCTTCGGCCGTCCGGACGCGTCCGACGCCGAGGTTGCGCGCGCCGCCGAGCACGCCAATGCGGCTTCTTTCATCGCGGCTTTACCGGCGGGAATGGATACGCCGGCCGGCGAGCGCGGCGTCACGCTCTCCGGCGGCCAGCGGCAAAGGATCGCGATCGCGCGGGCCATTTTGCGCGATGCGCCGCTGTTGTTGCTCGACGAGGCGACCTCTTCGCTCGACGCCGAAAGCGAGACGCAAGTTGCCGCCGCGCTCGCCGCGCTGATGCGGGAGCGCACCACGATCGTCATCGCCCACCGGCTGGCGACCGTGCTGTCATGCGACCGCATCCTCGTGCTGGAACAAGGCCGCATCGTCGAAGAAGGCACGCACCAGACGCTCGTCGCCGCCGGCGGCCTTTATGCGCGGCTGGCGAAGCTGCAATTCCAGGCCGGATGAAATACAATTGTTGAGTGCGACCGCGAGCGATTGACCAAAACAAGGGAGGTCATAAAAATGTGCGAGCATTGTCATCAATTTGCACCGGACCGTCGTAAGTTTCTCTCTCTCTTGACGGTGAGCATCGCCGCAACCACGCTGAGCGCGCGTTATGCTTTTGCGGCGGACGCTACAACGAGCGTTACAGCAGATGAAGCGATCGCAAAACTGAAGGCTGGTAACGCGAACTATATCAGCGCTCCTCAGCTCTGTGCGGTTGATCTCTCAAAGCAGCGCGAACACGTGGCGAAGGCGCAGACGCCATGGGCAACGATTATCACGTGCTCCGATAGCCGCGTTCCACCTGAGCTGCTGTTTGGCGGGCTTGGCATAGGCGAACTCTTTGTCGCCCGTAACGCGGGCAACATGGTCGATACGGCGACAATGGGAACGATTGAATACGGCGCCGAACATCTCGGGATTCCTCTGGTTGTTGTCATGGGACATGAAAGATGTGGGGCTGTCGGTGCGGCCTGCGAAGTTGTTGAAAAGCACGTGAAGCTTCCAGGATCCATAGGTCCTATGGTCAACGCGATCATTCCTGCTGCGATGGCCGTTCGCGGCAAGCCGGGAGACTTTGTCGACAATACGGTCCGAGAAAGTGCGAAACGAACAGCGATGAAGGTGGCCACCAAAAGCCAAATCGTTTCGCATCTCATCAAAGAAAACAAAGTCAAGGTATTGGCAGCACGCTACGATCTTGACGATGGCCGCGTCGAGTTTCTGAGCTGACAACGGCCTGCGTCCCACGCCCTCTATAAGGCAAGCGTCGATCACGGCCGCCAGCACATGCGGTGAACCGGCTTGCCGGAAATGGGATTGACGCCGGCGCCGGCGATTGAAAATCCCAGCTTGCCGTAGAAGCGGATGGCGCGGGCGTTGTCGGTGTTGACGTCGAGATCGAGCCCTGTTGGCGAGAGTTGCTTGGCGACGGCGATGAGGGCCATGCCGACACCCGATGCCCAATGCTCCGGTGCGACCACAATCTGGTCGAGATAAAACGTGCGCGGATCGACGGTCACGAAGCCGATCACCTCGCCGGCAGCCTCAGCGATCACAATGTCGGTTGACGGCGCCAGCTGGTTGCGCCAGCGCTCACGCCACCACTCGAGCCTCTCGGCGAAATCGAGCTGCGGATAGGTGACTTCCCAGGTGCGCAGCCACAGCGCGATCGCGGTATCTTCATCGCCGGGCTCGTATGGACGCAGCGAAACGGCGATATCGCGTTTGGTCACCATGCGTTCGCCCGTTCGCGCCGCCCTACCTCTCCGTCAATTTCAGCTCGATGCGGCGATTGCGGCTGAAGGCGTCCTCGGTGGTGGCGGGATCGATCGGCTGGAACTCGCCGAAGCCGGCGGCTACCAGGCGCTGCGGCGACACGCCCTTGCTGATCAGATATTGCACGACCGAAATGGCGCGGGAGGCGGAGAGTTCCCAGTTCGACTTGAACGGCGACGTCGCCGAAACCGGCCGGATATCGGTGTGGCCGTCGACGCGCAGCACCCAGTTGATCTCCGACGGGATCTGTTTGTCGAGATCGAGCAGCGCGCTCGCGAGCTTGTCGAGCTCGGCTCGGCCTTCCGGCCGCAGCACTGCGGCGCCGCTGTCGAAGAAAACTTCGGATTGGAACACGAAGCGGTCGCCGACGATGCGGATGTCGGGACGATTGCCAAGGATTTCGCGCAGCTTGCCGAAAAAATCCGACCGGTAACGCGACAGCTCCTGCACGCGCTGCGCGAGCGCCACATTCAAGCGCTGGCCGAGGTCGGCAATGTGAAGCTGGGCGTCCTTCTGCTTCTGCTCCGAGGCGCCGAGCGCGGTTTCGAGCGCGCCGATCTGCCGGCGCAGCGCGCTAATCTGCTGATTGAGGATCTCGATCTGCGCGACGGCACGCGCTGTCGCATCTTTCGCAACATCAAGCTGCGAGCTGAGCTTGCCGACTTCGGCTTTGCCCGTGTCGGCCTTCTGGGCGCCTTCGACGGCGCCGCGCAAGCGGTCGCGATCGCCCTCGGTCGCGGACAGCGACGCGCGCAACTGCGCGATCTCGTCCTCGAGATTGGTCTTGCCGGTCCGCTCCAGCGACAGAAGGTCGGAGAGGCGCGAAATCTGCGCGTTCAGCCGCGCGAGCGCGGTGTCCTTGCCGGCGATCTGCTGCGACAGAAAGAACTGCGCCACCATGAACACGGTGAGCAAAAAGATGATGGACAGGATCAGCGTCGATAGGGCGTCGACGAAACCCGGCCAGTAATTCATGCCGCCATCGTGGCGGCTCCTGGGAAGCGCCATTTCTTCGCGCCTATCTCGTGTGCGCCTATCTCACGCTCATCTGTCGACGGATTCGCGCGACAGGATTTCCATGAAACGCCGGATGTCGCTGTTGAGCTTGGCTTGCGCGTCCGCCCAGTCGCGGATCATCTGCTGTTCCGCGCGCATGTGCTGAACCAAGCCCTGAATCGCTTCGGCGAGGTTGGCCATTGCCGCGGTGGTTGCCTTCCCCGACCCGGCGTCGCCGACCGAAAGACGCAGCCGCTCGATGGCCTCCGTGATGCCGGCCGGGAGCGCGCCGCCGGCGCCGCCCGCCGCGCCAAGGTCTTCCACGGTGGTCGCCAGCCAATCTTCGAAGTTGGTGTAGAAGCGGTTCTGCGCCTGGCTGGTTTGCAGGTCGAGAAAGCCAAGGACGAGCGAGCCGGCGAGGCCGAACAGCGATGACGAGAACGAGATGCCCATGCCGCCGAGCGGCGCCGCCAGGCCTTCCTTGAGCCCATTGAAGACCGTATCGGCGTCGCCGCCGACATTGAGGTTGTTGATGATGCCGCCGACCGAGCCGACCGTCTCGATGAGGCCCCAGAACGTGCCGAGCAGTCCGAGGAAGACGAGCAGGCCGGTCAAATAGCGGGAAATGTCGCGCGCTTCGTCGAGCCGGGTCGCCAGCGAGTCGAGAAAGGCGCGCATGGTCTGCGCCGAGATGGCGACGCGGCCGACCCGCTCGCCGCCAAGGATAGCGGCCATCGGCGCCAGCAGCGTCGGCGCGCGGGCGACCGCCAGTCCGGGGTCGGCGCGGCGGAAGCTGTTGACCCACGAGACTTCCGGGAACAGCCGGATCACGCGCAGGAACGACAGGATAATGCCGATCAGCAAAACCGCGACGATCAAGCCGTTGAGCCAGGGATTGGCCATGAAGGCGTTGACGATCTGGCGCTGGAGCACAAAAGCGATCAACCCGCAAAGGATGAGGAACACCAGCATCCGGATGACAAAGATGCGGGGCGAGGAAAGCTTGGCTTGATCGGGGTTGTTCGCCATCGACTTTGTTTTAGAGCCTGTGATCGGCACAATATGGCATAGCCGGGGTGGAAGAAAAACGCATGATCGCCCCGTGATACGCGCGCAAATCGGCGGCATTGCTCTTCCCGCCGTGCGCGACTGTCACAAAATTTGCGGCGCCGTGATGGCGTTAGCTACGGGTGCTCTCGCTTTTAGGACGCCTCCGGCGCCTTGATGGCTTCCTTGGCCCCGTCTTTGGCCGCTTCCTTGCCGGCCTCCTTGAGCAGGCGCAGCAGCTCGCGGTGCATCGTATCGTTGCCTGCGGCAACGTGACCCTTGGCGAGGATGTTGTCGCCGCCGTCTAGATCGGTGACGAAGCCGCCGGCTTCGCGGATCAACAGCAATCCGGCGGCCAGGTCCCACGGCGACAGATCGCGCTCCCAATAGGCATCGAACCGGCCGGCGGCGATCCAGGCGAGATCGAGCGTGGCGGCGCCGAAGCGGCGCAATCCGGCGAAGTGTTGCTGCGCGGCTGCTATTTCATGGCGTCCGAGCGCCAGGTCGCCGCGACCGTAATGCGGCAACCCGCACGCCACGACCGCCTCGGCGAGGCGCTGGCGGGCGGCGACGCGGATGCGCCGGTCGTTGAGGAAAGCGCCCTTGCCGCGTTCGGCGATGAACAGGTCGTCGTTAGCGGGGTTGTAGGTCAGCGCGGCAACAATCGCGCCATCGCGTTCGAGCGCGATCGAGACGGCGAAGTGCGGGATGCCATGCAGGAAGTTGGTCGTGCCGTCGAGCGGATCGACGATCCAGCGATGGCTCTTGTCGGCGCCGGCGCGGACGCCGCCTTCCTCGCCGAGGAAGCCGTAATCCGGCCGCGCCTTGGCCAGTTCCTCGTACACGATCTCTTCGGCGCGGCGGTCGGCGGCGGTGACGAAATTGCGCGGCCCCTTCAGCGATACTTGCAAGTTCTCGACTTCGCCGAGATCGCGCTTAAGGCTGCGGCCGGCGCGGTACGCCGCCTTGATCATGACGTTGATAGTTGCGGAGTGAGGCATGGGCCCTCGCGTACGCGCGGCGCTGCCGTAGCGCAAGGGCGGCGCATTCCTCTTTTCCGCCCCCGCGAAGCGGTGGAGGGGGCAACGGCGGCGACGCTTGCTCCGCGCGAGCCGATACTTGCCCCCTACCGGCAAACTTCGCGTGCCATCTCCCCCGTACGCGGGGGAGAACCAATAAAATCATTCCCGCCTGCCGGTCAAAACAGCCACAGTCCTTCCGAGCGTTTCATCGAGCCGATGTTCAGGAGTTCCCGCAGCGGCCGGCACGCGGCGTCCGCCTTCGCCCATTCCGCGGCCGGCATAACGGCTGCATCGCGACAGAGGTAATCCTCCAAGCGACAACAGGCCGAATACATGACCGCACCCGAACGCTTCGCTGATAGTCAGATTCCTCTTGCACCGCGGGCACCGTCCATACATGACCATCTCTGAATTGGAGTGTGCATCGCAGCAGTCGAGGATGAATCACGCACGATAGGTCAAAGCTCGTCTGCTGCACGAGTTTTCTCTGCTCTCGCGATGCAGGTGCCGCAAAACCGGATGCACACCATTGTCCGCGTGCAGCATCTCATGACACGTTCAATCTATGAAAGCAGAGATCAAATTTAAGAAGCATTTCGCGCAATTTCAGCTCGGTGGTTGTGAGTTTCAGTACTCGCAGTATTGATTCACATCAATTCACTTTGCGGCGTTAGCGATATTAAAAACATTGGTGGCCCAAGAGTACTGCATCAGCTTCGATGGCGGGGGCGGCGACAACAGCGGACTTCAATAGCGCCGGTCAGCGGTTCACCCGATGAAATACGGCGCGCACCATGCAGACGTTCAGGCTGTTTGTGTCCTCGCCCGGCGACGTGATGGTCGAGCGCCGGCGGGTGGAGAATGTCGTCAGCCGCCTCAACGGCGAGTTCGCCGGTGTGGCGCGGCTTGAAGCTATTCGCTGGGAGACCGAATTCTACCAAGCCTATAGCACCTTCCAGGCGCAGATTCCGCCCTCGACCGAATGCGACCTCGTGATCGGCATTTTGAAGTGGCGGCTGGGAACCGAGCTGCCGCCCGATTTTGCAGAGAAGCTTCCCAACGGCCAGCCCTTTCCGAGCGGCACCGCCTACGAGATTCTCGCCGCCATCGAGAAACGGCAAAAGGGCGGCAAGCTCCCTGACATTTATGTCTTCCGCTTCGCTGGCTCTTCCCCCTCCGTGGCGGTTGAAGACCCGAACCGAGCGAGGATCGAGCACGATTGGCAGGTGCTCAAGGGTTTCTTCCAGCAATGGTTCCTGACCGAGCAGGGCCACTTCAAGGCGGCGTTCAATCCGTACACGTCCGAGGACGATTTCGAGGCGCAACTGGAAAAGCTGTTGCGCAACTGGGTTGCCGACAAAGTAGCGGGCGGTCGCGTGGTGCGCTGGCCGATCGAGGTGAAAGGCTCGCCGTTCCGCGGTCTCGCTGCATTCGGGGCCAAACATACGTCAGTGTTCTTCGGCCGCAGCCACGACACAACCCGCGCCGTCGATCTGTGGCGGGAGGCCGGGAACAGGGGCTCGCCCTATCTGTTGGTCGTGGGCGCGAGCGGGTCGGGAAAATCTTCGTTGGTCCGCGCCGGGGTGATCCCGCGGCTGACGACGCCAGGCGTCATCAAGGAGGTGGACGTTTGGCGGATCGCGGTGATGCGGCCGGGCGACAGCCCCGCAGGACCGTTCGCGGCGCTGGCCACGGCGCTGATGCAGGACGAGGCCGGTCTGCCGAAGGAGGAGGAGGGCCGCGGCCCGGCCCTGCCCGAGATTGGGCAGGGGGATTCGAAAACACCGGCCGAGTTCGCTTCCGTTCTGCGCCACGCGGATGCCGCCGCAGTCAAGCCGATTGTCAATGCGCTTACCCGCGTTGCCGCGGGCGAGCACGACCGGGAGCGGTATAGCCGCGAGGTGCGCTGCGATCTGGTTCTTTTGATCGACCAGTTCGAAGAGCTGTTTGCCGCATCGGTGAGCGAGGCGGAGCGCACTGGATTCATCGATCTTGTTTCCGCTCTGGTGGGGACAGGCCGCATCTGGGTCGTGGCGACGCTGCGCGCCGAATTTTACGCGCGCATGCTCGACCAGCCTGCCTTGAAGAAGCTCAAGGAGCTGGGCGCGACCTATGATCTCGCTTCCCCTGGGCCGGTTGAGCTTGCCGAGATCGTGCGCGCCCCGGCCGAAGCGGCCGGCCTTGTCTACGAGACCGATGCGGCGAGCGGTGAAAGCCTCGACACGCGGCTGCTGCGCGACGCCGACCGGCCCGACATGCTGCCGCTGGTGCAGCTTGCGCTGAGCCGCCTGTTTGAGGGGCGCGAGAGGGTTGGTGACGAGACGCGGCTGCGGTTGAAGGTTTACGAGAGTCTCGGTGGCCTCAAGGGCATCATCAACGAGGCGGGCGAAACGGCGCTCGCTTCGCTCGGTGAGGCGGAGAAGGCGCGACTGCCGCGACTGCTGCGCCAGCTTGCCGTCCCGGCGCACGATCAGGGCGGGATCGGAAGGGGCGCGCTGACCATCCGCGCCGCGCCGCTGGCTCAGGCGGCGCCCGATGCTGCCGCGCGCAAGCTCCTCGATGCCCTGGTGACGGCGCGGCTACTGACCACGAGCGGCATCAAAGCCGACGCGCAGGTGCGGCTCGCGCATCAGCGGGTGCTGGAGGACTGGAGCCGGGCAGGGACCATCGTTGCTGAAAGCGCGGACTTCTATCGCATTCGGGCCGATCTGGAGGAGAGCCGCCGCAAGTGGGAAGCCGGCAAGCGCCGGAGCGAGCTGCTCCTCGCCCGCGGCCTACCACTCGCCGAAGCCGAGAGCATTGTCGGCAAATACGGCGATGAGCTCGCACCCGAGGTCCGCGCCTTTGTGCGGGCGTCACGCACTCGCGCCAATCGGTCGCAGATGATCGCCTGGGGTGCGGCGGTGGCGTTCGCGCTGGTGGCCATCGCGGCAGGCATTGAAACTAAGTTCGCCGTCTCGGCTCGTGATCAAGCCGAGGAGGCGCTTACCGCGACGACACAAATGGCTAGCGCCATCGTGTTCGAGATTGGACAAGACCCACGGATACGTGACCTGCCAACCGATCTGCTGAGCCAGATATTCGATCGGGCGATACGGGGCTACGATGAGGTGATCAAGATCAATCCAGACTATGCCGGTGCCTACACCGGCCGCGGTGCGGCTTATGACGCCAAGGGCGATTTCAGACACGCGGTCGCCGATTACAGCCAGGCGATCACGCTCGATCCGAAATTTGCCGTCGCCTACTACAACCGCGGAATTGCTTACCGCGCCAAGGGCGACCTCGACCACGCGATCGCTGACTATGATCAGGCGATCACGCTAAATCCGAAATATGCCGACGCCTACAACAACCGCGGTGGTGCTTACTACAACAAGGGCGACCTCGACCGCGCGATCGCCGACTATGATCAGGCGATCACGCTAAATCCGAAGTACGGGTTGGCCTATTTCAACCGCGCACTGGCGTATGTTTACGCGGGCTCACTCCCCAAGGCGCTGGCCGACCTCGACCGGTCGAGTGAGCTTGATCCCAAATTACCCTATAC
>JBEKSB010000031.1:0-25133 GCA_049517455.1 Xanthobacteraceae bacterium | reverse complement strand
GGGTTCTATGCTGGCGGTCATGTAGGCTACGCGTGGGGCACCTCGAATTGGACGGCGAGCACGCCCGGGGCACCGAATGTATCTGGCTCAACCGACCTGTTTCAGCCCTTTGACGCGTTTAAGGATACCGGCAGCTTCTCCCAGGGATTGCAAGCCGGCTACAATTACATGCTGCCAAACCGCATCGTCATCGGTGCAGAGGCAGACGTAACTTTTCCCGGCTTTCCGAACAAAGCCGGCATTTCCATCGGCGGCACTTCAAATCTGACTTCGCCAGCGCTCGGGGCGGAGACGTTCAGCGAGACCGTGCTTACCTCCGGCACCGCGCGCGGCCGCATCGGCTACGCCCCTGGAAACTGGCTGTTTTATGCAACGGGCGGATTCGCCTGGACCTACGACCAACTGACGCTGACGCAATCGGCCACCGGCGCGAGCGGATCTCCTTTTTTATGGCGATTGGGCTGGGCGGCCGGGGCCGGCGTCGAGGTCCCCGTGGCGCCGCATTGGACCGCGCGGCTCGAATATCTGTTTACCGACTACGGCAATAGCAGCACAACGTTCTTCGCAGGCGCCCAGCGGATCGATTCCAACTTCGCTCTGCAAGAGCTACGCGCCGGCTTGAACTATCAGTTCGGCAACGGGGCGCTGCCGGCGCCGATGGTGGTCAAAGCATCGGCCGCCCCCGATCCTGACATCGTCAACTTTCACGGCCAGACCACTTTCGTCGAGCAGGCCTATCCTGCGTTCCGATCGCCCTATCAGGGCGCCCAAAGTCTGCCCGGCGGCGGCCAGGGCCGCGAGACCTGGGACGCTACACTTTTTGCCGGCGTGCGGTTGTGGCGCGGCGCCGAGCTGTGGATCAATCCGGAGATCGATCAGGGGTTTGGGCTCGAGAACACGCTCGGAATTGCGGGATTTCCTAGCGCCGAAGCCTACAAGGTCGGCGCGGATTACCCCTATGCCCGATTGCCGCGCGCCTTCATCCGCCAGACGATCGATCTGGGCGGGGAAACGCAGAAGATCGAATCCGCCGCCAATCAGTTCGCCGGATCACAAACAGCCGACCGACTAGTCATTACCATCGGCAAGTTCGCCGTCGTCGACATATTCGATAACAACAAATATGCGCACGATCCCCGCAACGATTTCCTGAATTGGGCGATCGTCGATACCGGCACCTTCGATTATGCCGCCGATGCCTGGGCCTATACTTATGGCGCTGCTGCCGAATGGTATCAGGGAAGCTGGACGGTACGCGGCGGATTGTTCGATCTCTCGATCGTCCCCAACAGCACCGATCTCGATCCGACATTTCAGCAATTCCAGTGGGTCGGCGAAATCGAGCGTCGCTATGCCCTGTGGGGACATCCCGGCAAGATCGCCGTCACCGGCTTTCTCACTCGCGGCCGCATGGGAAGTTTCGCGGATGCGATCGCGCTGGCTGCGATCACCGGAGGCCCGCCCGATATTGCCGCCGTTCGCAAATATCAAAGCCGCGGCGGCGTAAGCATGAATATCGAGCAGGAAATCACATCCGATCTCGGCGCTTTCATCCGCGCCGGCTGGGCAGACGGCAACGTCGAGCCGTTCGAATTCACCGACATCGATCGCACTGTTGCGGCCGGCCTCTCGCTTGCCGGCAAACAATGGGGGCGGCCTAACGACACGATCGGCATCGCGGGGCTGGTCAACGGCATTACGAGCGAGCACGTGGCATTTCTCAATGCGGGAGGCCTCGGTATTCTGGTCGGCGACGGCATGCTGCCGCATCCCGGTCCCGAGCAGATCATCGAGGCGTATTACAGCTACGCTCTTTCGTCCTCGACGAAAGTCACCGTCGACTATCAGTTCGTCGTCAACCCCGGCTACAACACCGATCGCGGGCCAGCGAATGTTTTTGCCGGCCGTTTCCACGTGGCATTCTGAGTTGCGCCGGCCGCCGGCCATAGCCGCCCGCGCTTGTAGGTGGCATTCGTTAATGTGGGAGGCCTCGGCATTCTGGTCGGCGACGGCATGCTGCCGCATCCCGGTCCCGAACAGATCATCGAGGCGTATTACAGCTACGCTCTTTCGTCCTCGACGAAAGCCACCTTCGACTATCAGTTCATCGCCAACCCCGGCTACAACACCGATCGCGGGCCGGTGAATGTTGTTGCCGGCCGCGTCCACACCGCATTCTGACATAGACAGGCCGTTATCGCCCCGGCTAAAGCAGAAAGCCGTATCGCAAATCTTAGTTGCACCGCGCTCGTACTTCGCGGCGTTGGGCAAGCCGACGGGAATATAAATGGCCGCTGAGCTTGATGGTCCGCGGCTTTCGCCGCGCTCCGGAACCCCACGACAACTTGTCGTGTTTCTTCATGGCTACGGCGCCGACGGCAACGATCTCATCGAGATCGGCCAAGTCTGGCAACAATACTTGCCGCAGGCGGCGTTCGTCTCGCCGCATGCGCCCGAGCCGTGCGGGCTAGCGCCGGTCGGACGGCAGTGGTTCGCGCTCACTTTTCGCGATCCAAACGAGCGCTGGGTCGGCGTCAACAAGGCGGCGCCGATTTTGGAACGTTTTATCGACGCGGAACTTGCCCGTCACAGCTTGCCACCCTCGGCATTGGCGCTTGTCGGATTCAGCCAAGGGACGATGATGGCGCTGCATGTCGGCTTGCGCCGGGCCGTCCCGCCGGCGGCCATCGTCGGCTATTCCGGCTTGCTGGTGCTGCCGCCGGACGCCGACCCGGAAACCCTCACCGCGGAGATCAGATCGCGTCCGCCGGTGCTGCTGGTCCACGGCGATCGCGACGAGCTCATTCCGCCGCAGGCGCTATTTCAGGCGACGCAGGGCCTCGCGGCGCTCGGCGTGCCGATCGAATGGCATCTGTCCGCCGGTCTCGGCCACGGCCTCGACCCCGAGGGGCTCCGCCACGGCGGCGAATTCCTCGCGCGGAGCTTTGGGAATAAGCGCTGATCATCTAACCCCCCGAACAGGCTTCACAATCCTGTCACGCCTGCCTATAAACTAGTACCCGACGCCGCGGTGCGGCATTGTGAGTCGCTTGGTAGGATCGTCGGCTTGAACGCTCACGTATCGCCATCCGGATTTCCGGCCCTCGTCCTCAATGCGGATTTTCGCCCGCTGAGCTATTACCCGCTGTCGCTCTGGTCGTGGCAGGACGCCATCAAGGCAGTGTTTCTCGATCGGGTGAACATCGTCGCCAATTACGACCGCGCGGTTCACAGCCCAAGCCTCGAGATGAAGCTGCCGAGCGTGGTCTCGCTCAAGACCTACGTGAAGCCGTCGACGCACCCTGCCTTTACGCGGTTCAACGTATTCCTGCGCGACCGCTTCTCTTGCCAGTATTGCGGCGCGCGCGACGACCTGACGTTCGACCACCTGTTGCCGCGTTCGCGCGGTGGTCACACGACCTGGAGCAACGTCGTCGCTGCCTGCTCGCCCTGCAATCTCAGGAAGGGCAATTTGACGCCCGACGAGTCGGAGATGTGGCCGTCGCAACGGCCCTTCCAACCGACAGTGCAGCATCTGCACCGCAACGGCCGGCTGTTCCCGCCAAACTACCTGCACGATAGCTGGCTCGATTATCTTTATTGGGACACCGAACTCGATCCTTGATCTTTGGATCGGCGTCCGGCTTCGAGAGCGCTCGTCCGCGGCAAACGCGGCGGCACTGATGAGGCTTGTGCGCGGGCTTGATTCAGACCAAGCTTGGGTGGGGTGACGGTCTGAAAGCTTTGCTGCATCTGATAACAGCTAGCGCAAAAGACCGTCAATCGACGTGCCTTCCAAGGGAGCGGGAAATGAACGATAAGCCTCGGCAAACCGAGATCGGCGCGAACGGCAGAAGGGGCCGACCAGCACGCATAGCCGGCAAAGGATGGATCGCCCTCGGCGCAACGCTCTCGGCGCTGTGGGCAGCGCAAGCCGGTGCAGCCGATATCAAGATCGCGCTGATTGCCGACAAGACCGGGCCGCTCGAGGCTTACGCCAAGCAGACTTCCGCCGGTTTCGCGATGGGACTGGACTACGCAACGGGCGGCACGATGATGGTCAACGGGCATAAGCTCGTCGTGATTGAGAAGGACAGCCAAACCAAGCCGGACGTCGGCCGCAATCTGTTGAACGAAGCTTATAACGATGACGGCGCCGACATCGCGGTCGGCGGCACGAGCTCGGCCGTGGCGCTGGCGATGTTGCCGGTGGCTCAGGACAACAAGAAGATTTTCATCGTCGAACCCGCGGTCGCCGATTCCATCACCGGCTCCAAATGGAACCGCTACATCTTCCGCACCGGCCGTAATTCTACCCAGGACGCCACCTCCAACGCGCTTGCCATCGGCAAACCGGGCACGGTGATCGCAACGCTGGCGCAGGATTATGCGTTCGGCCGCGACTTTGTCACCGCCTTCAAGACGGCGCTCGCGACCACGGGCGGCAAGCTGGTCTTCGAGGAATATGCGCCGCCGATGACGACCGATTTCACCGCGCCGATCCAGCGCGTCTTCGATGCGCTGGCGAAAGAGCAAGGCCGCAAGATCATCTTCGTCAACTGGGCCGGCGGTAATCCGCTGGCGGCGCTTAAGGCCATGGGACCAGAGCGATTGGGCATCGAGATATCGACTGGCGGCAACATCCTGCCGGCGCTGGTCGCGTATAAGGATTTCCCGGGAATGGAGGGCGCCGCCTATTACTACTACGACATTCCCAAGAACCCGGTGAACGACGCGCTGGTCGCGGAGAACAAGAAGCGTTTTAACGGAGCGCCGCCGGATTTCTTCACGTGCGGCGGCTTCATCGCAGCGCAGGCGATCGTCCTGGCTTTGAAGAAGACCGGCGGTTCGACGGATACGGAGAAGCTGATTACCGCGCTGGAAGGCATGGCGTTCGACTCGCCCAAGGATACGGTGCTCTTCCGCAAGGAGGACCATCAGCTCCTGCAACCGATGTACGGCTTCAAGATCAAGGTCGACCCGAACGTGGCATGGGCAATTCCGGAACTCACCCACGTGATTACAATGGACGAGATGAAGATTCCGATCGCCAACAGCCGCCAATAGTCTGAGTATGACGCCCGGTTGGGGGTGTTGGATCGTGGGCGGGGCCGCGGAATGACAGTCGAAATTCCGGCGCTGTCGACCCGCGATCTGACGATCAGCTTCGGAGGGCAGGTCGCGGTGAATTCCGTGACATGCGCTTTCCACAAAGGCACCTTGACGGCGATCGTCGGCCCCAACGGCGCCGGTAAGACGACGTATTTCAATCTGATCTCGGGACAATTGCGGCCGACGCGCGGCAGCGTGAGCCTGTTCGGCAAGGACATCACCCGTCTCGGCGCGCCTCTGCGCACGCGGCTCGGTCTCGGCCGCGCCTTCCAGCTCATAAACTTGTATCCCAGCCTCACGGTGTTCGAGAATGTGCGGCTCGCGGTGCAATCCGTCGCTCAAATCCGCTTCGACTTCCTCAGCATTGCGGCGCGCAATACCGTCGTCCGCGACCAGGCGCGACACTGGCTGGACCGGGTCAAGCTCACGCCGCGGGCGGAGCTGGCAGTGGCGGCGCTGTCGCACGGCGATCAGCGCAAGCTGGAGGTGGCGATCCTCCTTGCGCTCCAGCCTCAGGTGCTGATGTTCGACGAACCCACCGCCGGAATGAGCCTCGACGAGATACCGACGATCCTCGACCTCATCGAGGAGATAAAGTTGGAGACCCACAAGACGGTGCTGTTGGTCGAGCACCGCATGGACGTCGTGACCCGCCTCGCCGACCGCATCATCGTATTGCAGGACGGAGCGTTGATCGCGGACGGCCCGCCGGCGGAAGTCGTCGCGCTGCCAGCGGTCCAGCAAGCCTATCTTGGCGTACACGGAGCCGGCGAGTTGCGGCGCGGATCGCCGCAATGACCGACGCCGGCGATGCCTTGCTGCGGCTTGAGGGTGTTTACACCAATATCGGTCGCTATCGGATTCTGCATGGCGTCGATTTCGTCGCCCGGCGTGGGCGGGTGACCATGCTGCTGGGGCGCAACGGCGCCGGCAAGACGACGACGTTGCGCACCATCATGGGTTTGTGGAAGGCGCGCCTCGGCAAAATCATTTTCGACGGGCAATCGATTGCCGCAAAGGAGACGCCCCATATCGCCCGATTGGGCATCGCTTACGTGCCCGAGAACATGGGCATCTTCGGCAAATTGACGGTGCGCGAGAACATGTTGCTCGCCACCGAGCGCCGCGGCTTCGCCCAGCAACATCTGGATCGGGTGCTTGAAAGCTTCCCGGCGCTGAAGGTGAAATGGGAATCGCCGGCCGGCTCGCTGTCCGGCGGGCAAAAGCAAATGCTGGCGATCGGGCGCGCCATCATCGAGCAGCGCCGGCTGTTGCTGATCGACGAACCCACCAAGGGCTTGTCGCCGGCAATGGTAGATCAGTTGGTCGCGGCGTTGCTGCGGCTCAAGCGCGAGCACACCACCATCCTTCTGGTCGAACAGAATTTTCGCGTGGCGGAAGCCGTCGGCGACGATGTCGCGGTGATGGACGAGGGCCGCATCATCCATACCGGCGACATGGCGGCACTGAGCACCAACCACGCTTTGCAACATCGATTGCTTGGGCTGAGCATGGCGGACAGTCTGTGAGCAGGGATTGGCTCAAGCAGCTGCAGCGATGGGCGCCCTATGCGCTGACGCCTCTCGTCGTCATCGCCGCCCTGCCCGTGATCGGACTAGGCCCCTGGGTGACGCTGACGGTCGCCGGCCTCACCATGGGGATCATGCTGTTCATGGTGGCTTCCGGGCTCACCCTCATCTTCGGGCTGATGGATGTGCTGAACTTCGCGCACGCGGCCTTCGTCGCAGTCGGCGCCTACGTCGCGGTCTCGGTGCTGCAGCCGCTGGCGGGGTGGACCAACGAAATGTCGCTGGCGCTCAATCTCGCCGCGTTGCTGGTGGCGCTCATCGCGGCTGCCGTCGCGAGCGGCGCGCTCGGTTTTGTCTTCGAGCGCGTCATCATTCGCCAGGTCTACGGCGCGCCGCTGCGCCAGATCCTGATAACGATCGGCGCCCTCACCGTTATCGAGCAATTGATTATCGTGATATGGGGACCGCAAGCCATCCCGCTGCCGAAGCCGGCCATGCTGCGCGGCAGCGTGTTTATCGGCTCTTCATCGATCGAAACCTATCGCCTGTTCGCGCTCTGCGTCGGGCTGGCGGTCGCCGCGGCGATGCATCTTTTTCTGACGCGCACGCGCCTCGGATTGGTGGTTCGCGCCGGCGTCGAAGATCGCGAGATGATTCAGTCACTCGGCTACAATATCCGCCGCGTCTTCGTCGGCGTGTTCATGGCCGGCACAGCGCTCGCCGGCATGGGCGGGATGATGTGGGGACAATACCAGGCCGTGGTCGGCAGCCAGATCGGCGACAGCATGACCATCCTGGTGTTCATCATCCTCATCATCGGCGGCCTTGGTTCGGTGGGCGGCTGCTTCATCGGTGCCATCCTCGTGGGACTGACGAGCAACTACGTCGGCTTCCTCGCGCCTAAAATGGCGTTGGGGTCGAACATCCTGCTCATGGCGCTGATCCTGCTGTGGCAGCCCCGCGGGTTGTTCCCGATCGCCGAGCATCACTGAGGGGGCGATGGCGGGGCAAATCAATCAAGCGACCGAAGTGTCTACCGGCAAGGCGTTGGCCGGCCCGACCACGGACGCGTCCCTCACCGCACCTCGCCACAACCCGAAGATCGGATCGTGGCTGAGCTGGATTGTGTCTGACGACCCGCCGGGCCGGGTCCTCCTGAACGTGACGTTGTTGGTGATCCTGGCGGCCCTGTTGTTTGCTCCCTTCCTATTCCCGGGTACCAAGGCCATAGGCGTGGCGTCGCGTATCTGCATTTTTGTGATCCTGGTTGCGAGCTACGACCTGATGCTCGGCTTCACCGGCATCGTCTCGTTCGCCCATACGATGTTTTTCGGGATCGGCGCCTATGGCGTGGCCATCATGCTGGCCAACGGCTGGGTTGGCTGGAGCGGGGTGATCCTGGGCGCCGCGGCCGGAGCCGTCGTGTCTCTGGTCATCGCCGCAGCGATCGGGCTGCTGAGCCTGCGCCTGCGCGCCATCTTTTTCTCAATGATCACGCTCGCGGTCGCGAGCTTCGCCCAGATTGTTGCGGAGCAATGGCGCGGTCTAACCGGCGGTGAGGATGGACTGACCTTCTCGGTGCCGGCCATCCTCAAACCCGGCTTCCGGCTGTTCCCCGATCCGGTGTTGGGCGTGATCATCAACGGCCGGGTGATTACCTACTACATCACCTTCGCCGTATCGCTGGTGCTATTTCTGATCATGCTGCGCATCGTCAACTCGCCGTTCGGCCTCGTGTTGCGGGCCATCCGCGAGAACGAGTTCCGCGTCGAGGCGATGGGTTACCGGGTGGTCGCCTACCGCACGCTGGTTTGCGTCTTTTCCGCCGTCATGGCGTCGCTAGCCGGCGCGTTGATGGCGCTCGTGCTGGGTTACAATGGACCCGACGCGACGCTGTCGTTCTCGCTGATGATCGACATCCTGCTGATGATCGTGATCGGCGGAATGGGAACGCTCTACGGCGCGGTCGTCGGCGCCATCGTGGTCGTGCTCGCCGAGTACTATTTGCAGAACGCGCTCGGCGCGATGAGCGGCGCGATTTCCGGAATGCCGGTCATGTCAGCGCTGTTTCATCCGGACCGCTGGCTGTTGTGGCTCGGTATCCTGTTCGTGCTGATCGTCACGTTTCTGCCGCAGGGAATCGTTGGACGACTTCGGCGACGCCGGTAGGGCGAATATTTCCGGAAATCCATCGCTTGCAATCTTGACCCAGATCAATGGACCGAGGCCAAAAGAGGTGCTTGTTTTTTAGCTAGAAGCCATCGGAGGGTCGCGCGGCGTGAAAGCCGAGGATTTTGTCGTTTCCAAACGGCCCCGCCTTGGCTCGATAACTCGGCATCGAAAAGTCAAGTTGGCCGATTACGAGCGTCGGCTTGTGTCGATGCAGTCAACTGTTAAAGCGATCCAACAGGCCTACCTTGGCACGCGCGAACGTGCCGTTCTGGTGCTCGAGGGATGGGACACTGCCGGCAAGGGCGGCATCGTGCGTCGCCTGGGATGGGCTTTAGATCCTCGCAGTTTCAAGGTTCATCCTATTTCCGCGCCAGCTACGCACGAACGAGGCAAGCATTATCTTCAACGGTTCTGGGAGAAGCTTCCGGAGCACGGTCAGATCGTGGTTTTCGACCGTTCCTGGTATGGACGGGTCCTGGTGGAGCGGGTCGAAGGCTTTGCCACGATACCTGAATGGCGGCGCGCCTATGAAGAGATCAATCAATTCGAGCGTTTGCTGACCGAGGACGGCATCCGAATTGTGAAGATCTTCCTGCACATTTCGGCGGACGAGCAAATTCGCCGGTTCAAAGACCGCGTGGCCAATCCGCTCAAGCGGTGGAAGCTGTCCTATGAGGACTTCCGCAATCGGGAGCGCTGGGCGGATTACGAAGTCGCCATAGAGGACATGATGGAACAGACGTCGACCAAACGGGCGCCTTGGTATCTTGTGCCGACCAACGACAAGCTGTTCGGCCGGCTTGCCGTATTCAAAATCCTGATTGCCCGCTTGGGTGAGGGAATAAGCCTGGAGCCACGGCCGCTCGATCCGAAAATCACGAAACTGGCGGCACAACTTTTCGACCTACCGTGACCGTGCACAAATTGATGCCGTATCACGTGCCGATCGTCACGTTTCTGCCGCAGGGAATCGTCGAACGGCTGCGGCGAAGGCGATAGGGCGAGCACTGCCGTCCACATCTTAATTCAACCGGCCCGCTTCCCCGCCATCTTTATGCCTACAAATCCTCCTCTGCTCGCCCCCGTGGGTGGGGATTCATGATTTTTGCTTCGCGGTGCTTGGCGCCGGCGTTCCCACGGCGAAAACTTTGCTCGCCGAGCGGTTTCGCTGGTGGTTCCACCCTATCTGGACAAAGCGGAACAATGCTGTCCTGATTTCGCATTCGTAGGCCCCGACGCGGGAGTCTTCGCAATGAATAGAGCAGGAACCGGCGAGGGTAAATTTACCGCTCTCTTTAGCGTTCCAAACGCTGCACGCTACGTGCTCGAACTCGCGATTGTGGCCGCAGGTTACGCCGGTCTCGCCGAAGCTGGCCAGATGCTGCCCTCGATCAATCTGACGGCGACTCCCTTGTGGCCGCCGACCGGGCTTGGGCTTGCGCTGGCTCTGTTCCTGTTGCGCGGCTACCGAATTTGGCCTGCAATTTTATTGGGATCCTTTTTTTCCAGTGAAATCGCGGCCCGCTCATTTTTGGCCTCCGGCTTTGTCGGGGCCGGCACGCTGCTCGCGGCGCTAGCCGGTGCATGGCTCATTGACCGCTGGTCGAACGGTCGCAAGACTTTCGAAACACCCCTTGGCGTCGCCAGATTTGCACTTGTTTCCTTTGTCCCGCCCGCGATGATGACTTCGGGCATCGTCACCGTAGGACTATTTTTAACTAACGACGCCAGCTTCGATAATGATATTACCTGGGCAACTTGGTGGCTGGCAGACGCGACCGGAATCTTGGTCATTGCTCCCGTCATCGTGCTCTGGGCAACGACGCCGCTCCGTCCATTCTCCAAATGGAGCCTGCTGGAAACCGCGGCAATCCTCATTCTCGCAACGGCGATTGGCGTCACTGCTTTCAGCCCGCTCGTTGGCAGCTCTATCGATGTTCCGCAAACGTATCAAAGCTTGTTTGGGTTTTTTATTTTACTGCCTCTGATGTGGGCCGGGCTGTGCGGCAACCAACGGAACGCCGCCACGGTTGCGTTCATTTTTTGCGGGATTGCCGTATGGGGTCTGTCGATTGGTAGCAGCCCGCTTCCGAACGCGGACCTGAACGGATCGATATTGTTGCTATTTGCGCTTTCAACCAGCGTTTCATTGTCTGCTCTCGCGTTAAGCGCGGCCATGGCCACACGCCGTGACACGGAGACACGTTTGCTTCTGGCGCAAGACCAACTGAACCGCCAACTGGCGCAGACGAACTTGGCGCTCGAAAGCTCCAGACGCGATTACCAAATCTTGATAGAGGGCGTGGTCGATTATGCGATCTTTTTGCTCGACACGGCGGGCCGCGTTGCGAGCTGGAATAGCGCCGCAAAACAGATCATCGGCTACACCTCGGATGAAATCGTCGGTAAGCATTTCGGGATATTTTACCGACCGGACGAACGCCGCGCCGGGGAGCCGAAACGCGCGCTTGAATTGGCTATCCAGCGAGGAAAGCACGAAGTGGAGGGATGGCGCATTCGAAAGAATGGCACACCCTTTTTCGTCACGGGCTCGGTCTCTTCGATCCTTGATAATGATGGCAATCTGATCGGTTTTGCCAATGTCATCCGGGATGCAACCGAGCGACGTGACGCGCAGGAGAAGCTGGTGCAGGCGCGCGAACAGCTCGCCATGGCTCAGAAAATGGAGGCCATTGGCAAGCTGACCGGCGGCATCGCGCACGACTTCAACAATCTGTTGATGATTATCGGAGGCAATGCCCAGACTTTTAAGCGGCTGCTTGACCCCAAATTACCAAGAGCAATCGAGGCGATACAGACGGCGGCCAAGCGCGGCGAAAGCCTGACGCGGCAGTTATTGACTTTCGCCCGTCGTCAGCACCTTAGCCCGACAGTGGTCGACTTGAATGCTTGCATCAGCGACATGCGAACGATGATTGAAAGCTCGCTGCGCGGGAACATCGTATACAAAGAAGTGAATGATCCGGGTGTCTGGCCGGTCAAAGTCGACCTTGCCGAGCTGGAACTTGCAATCGTCAATATTGCGGTCAATGCCCGCGACGCCATGCCGAACGGCGGTACGTTCAGCATAGCCATGGGGAACGTGACGACCGAGGACGCCGCGGATGTTCTTAACAATGAGTTTGTCGCCATTCAATTCAGCGACACCGGCACCGGAATTCCACCGGATCTTCTGACCAAGATTTTCGATCCGTTTTTCACGACCAAAGAAGTCGGCAAAGGTACCGGCCTCGGCCTATCGCAAGTTTACGGCTTTGCCCACCAAGCCGGTGGATTGGTCAAGGCGGACAGCAAAGTTGGACAGGGAACAACGCTCACAATCTATTTGCCGGCACTTCCCGCTGGCGAAATCGCAAGTGAGGATCTTTCCGCTTTGGATATCCAGCCTTCGCAGCGGCCGGCGGTGCTCATTGTCGACGACAGCGCCGAAGTAGCGGAGGTGACTTCATCCCTTTTCGAGCATCTCGGTTACGACACCTTGTATCGAGAGTCGGCTGACGCGGCACTGAAATTGCTGGCGGATGGCACCAAGATCGATCTCGTTTTCAGCGACATCGTCATGCCGGGGACGATCGACGGTGTCGGACTTGCGAGCGAAATCCGGTCGCAGTATCCGCATTTGCCGGTGGTTCTTACGACCGGCTACAGCGAAGCGGCACGCGCCGCCCCCGCGGACTTGCGGATACTGCGCAAGCCGTTTGATAGCGACGCACTAAGAGGCTTTATTCAGGACGCGATGGCAGTGAACTGACGAGCGCGTAACTCGAGCCTTTGCGGGTCCGCGCCCTCGTGAGCGTTACGCCGTGTGTTCCTTGCGCGCGCCGGCGAATGAGGGCGCCACCTCGGCCATGAACCGCGCCATCTCGTCCTTGACCTGACTGTGCGGCTCCAAACCCGGCCACCGGCTTCGGGACCCCGCCGGCGTCGGGAGTTCTTGACGAACAGCGGCGGACCGGGGTTCTATGCTCGGGCAGCGCCAGGTTGCGCAAAGATATAAATTGGGAGGATCGTCCATGAGCTCGCGCTTGAGAGCCCTATTCTGCGCTGTGGTAGCCACAGTGATCACTGCGCTGCCCGCGGTTGCCCAGGACTCCGTCAAGATCGCCTATATCGACCCCCTGTCCGGCGGCGGAGCGAGCATCGGCGAGGTCGGCCTCAAGACCTTCCAGTATCTGGCCGAGTGGACGAATGCGCACGGCGGCGTTGCCGGCCGGAAGCTGGAGATAGTCGCCTACGACAACAAGCTCAACGCCCAAGAGACGCTGGTCCAGCTTCAAAAGGCCATCGATTCGGGTATCCGCTTCGTCACCCAAGGCAACGGCTCGGCGTTCGCGGCTGCGATTGAGGACTTCGTGACGAAATACAATGAGCGCAACCCCGGCAAGGAAGTGCTCTACTTCAACTATGCGGCGGTCGATCCGGCGCTGACCAATGACAAGTGCAGCTACTGGCATTTCCGTTGGGATGCGAACTCGGACATCAAGATGACGGCGCTCACCAACTACATGAAGCCGCGAACAAACATCAAGAAGGTCTATTTGATCAACCAGGACTATTCATTCGGCCAGTCGGTGCGCACCGAGGCGCGCAAGATGCTCAACGCCAAACGGCCAGACATCGAGATCGTCGGCGACGAGGTGCATCCCCTGCTCAAGGTCACAGACTTCTCGCCTTACATCGCCAAGATTAAGGCTTCCGGCGCCGACAGCGTCATCACCGGCAACTGGGGTCAGGATTTCGCCCTGCTGCTCAAGGCCGCGGCGGACGCCGGATTGCAGATCGACTGGTATACCTATTATGCTGGCGGCACCGGCGGCCCGACGGCGATCAAACAGGCCAACCTGCCGGATCGCGTGTTTGTGATCGCCGAGGGCGTGTCGAACGAGCCCTATGCACCGGCCCAGGAGTTCGAGAAGGCGTTCCGCGCCAAGACCGGCGTGACGCTGTTCTATCCGCGTGCCGTCAATGAGATCCGCATGTTCGTCAAGGCCGCGAATGACGCGAATTCGATCGAACCCACCAAGATCGCGGCCAAGCTCGAGGGCATGAAGTTCACCGTCTACGACGGCGGCGAAGGCGTCATGCGGGCCGACGATCATCAGTTCCTGCAGCCGATGTACATCGCCAATCTCGGCCCCATCGGCAAGCACCAACCGTTCGACGAGGAGAATACCGGCTGGGGCTGGAAGACGACGGGCAAGATCGAAACACAAGACGCCATCGTTCCCACCAGTTGCAAGATGAATCGCCCGAGCTGATCTCGGCCAAGCCGGCCAGGGGTGCTTGAGCTCGTCACCATATCGACCTTGAACGGCGTGCTCTACGGCATGCTGTTGTTCTTGATGGCGAGCGGCCTCACGCTGATCTTCAGCATGATGGGCGTGCTCAATTTCGCCCACGCCAGCTTCTACATGCTGGGCGCGTTCTTCGGGTTTCAGATCAGCCAGGTTCTCGGCTTCTGGCCGGCTTTCGTCGTCGCGCCGGTGCTGGTCGGGGGCATCGGAGCGCTGGTCGAGCGCTATGGACTACGCCACGTGCACCGGCACGGCCCCGTCGCCGAGCTGCTGTTCACGTTCGGTCTCGCCTTCGTCATCGAAGAAGTCGTGCAGATGATCTGGGGCAAGGGTCCGGCGGATTATCGGGTGCCGGCAGCGCTTGATTTCAGCGCCTTCACCGTGTTCTCGACCAATTATCCGGCCTACAAGATGTTCGAGCTTCTGACCGCGGTCGCGATTTTCGCGGTGCTCTTCACCGTGCTCACGCGCACCCGCGTCGGGCTCATCATCCAGGCCTCGCTGACGCATTCGCACATGGTGGCTATGCTGGGCCACAACGTGCCGAGAGTGTTCATGCTGGTGTTCGGCGTCGGCACCGGACTTGCGGCGGTCGCCGGCGTGATTGCCGGGCCCGCGCTGGTGACCCAGTCGAACATGGCGGGCGCGCTCGGCCCGATCCTGTTCGTCGTCGTCGTCGTGGGTGGGCTGGGCTCGCTCACCGGCGCATTCCTGGCTTCGCTGCTGATCGGCCTTGTTCAGACTTTTGCGGTCTCCATCAACCTTTCGGTCGCCGACGTCCTGCGCGGCATCGGCATCCCGCCGCCGGCCGGCGGCGTGCTGTTCGACGTGTGGAACGTGACCGTGGCGCAGATCGCCCCGATCATTCCCTACCTGCTGTTGGTGTTGATCCTGATCTTCCGGCCGACCGGACTTATGGGGACGCGCGAACATTGAGTGACGTAGCGAGCGATGCGGTCAAGGTGCCGGCGCCCGGCGGTCTATCGTCGGCGGGCCCCGCGGCGGTCGTGCGCCTTGCGGCGCCGTGGACCGCGCTCGCGGTCGCGTTTTCGATCCTGCCGACGATTTTCACTTCGGGGTCCGCGCTCACGATGCTCAGCATGATGGGCATCATGATCGTGTTCGCGCTCTCCTATAACATGCTGCTCGGCGAGACTGGCCTGCTCTCCTTCGGTCACGCGGTCTATTACGGTCTCGGTGGGTTCCTGGCTGTGCATGCCATGAATACCGTGATCCATGATGCGCTTCCGGTGCCGCTGTTGGTGATCCCGCTGGTCGGCGGCTTCAGCGGTTTGCTGTTCGGCATCATCTTCGGGTCGGTTTCGACGCGACGCGCCGGAACCGTGTTTGCCATGATCTCGCTCGGTCTCGGAGAGCTCGTGGCCTCGAGCTCGCTCATCCTGCGCGGATTCTTCGGCGGCGAGGAGGGAGTGAGCACCAACCGCACCAAGCTACTGCACGTGTTCGGTCTCAATTTCGGCCCGCAGATCCAAGTCTATTATCTGATCGCAGGTTGGTGCCTCCTATGTATGGTAGCGATGTACGCGCTCACGCGTACCCCATTCGGCCGCATGTGCAACGCGGTGCGCGATAATCCCGAGCGCGTGCAGTTCGTCGGCTACAATCCGCGCACTTTGCGCTTCATCGCCTTCTCGCTCGCCGGACTGTTCGCGGGTATCGCCGGCGCGCTTGCGGCCATCAATTTCGAGCTGGTCAATTCCGCGGAGGTCGGCGCCGGGCAGTCCGGTCTCGTTCTGCTTGCGGCCTATATCGGCGGCATTGGAAGCTTCATGGGGCCGGTGATCGGCGCGGTCCTCGTCACCTGGCTCGAAGTGATGCTCAGCGACGTGACCGACGTATGGCAACTCTATTTCGGTCTGTTGTTCATCGGCATGGTGATGTTCGCCCCGAACGGCATCGCCGGCCTGCTGATGATGCACGCGCCGCTGTGGCAGGCCCGCGCCTACCGATCAATGCTGCGGCTCGCGCTAGCCTATTTGGTCGCCCTGGTGCCGGCGCTGGTGCTGCTCGCCGGCCTCATCCTCGTCATCGAGATGACGTACCACCTCACCGTCAAGGGGTCCGAGGGAACGACGATCTCCGTTTTCCACGTCGCGCTCGACGCCGCGAGCACGATCCCCTGGGTTGCCGCGGCAGTTCTAACATTCGGCGGCTTCTGGCTGTTCCGCCTGACCTGGCCGGTCGTGGGCGCCGCCTGGCACGATGCGTTCGCACACGGGAGAGCGAAATGATCGCGCCCGCGGTCGAGCTCATCGACCTGCGCAAGAATTTCGATGCGACCCAGATCATTCGTGGCGTGAGCTTGGCCGTGCCGGCCGGCGAACGGCACGCTATCATCGGGCCGAATGGCGCCGGAAAATCGACGCTGTTCAACCTGATCAGCGGCCGCCTCACCCCGACCTCCGGGACGGTTCAGCTCAACGGGGAGGACGTCACCGGGCTGCCGCCGCACCAGATCAACCGGCGCGGTCTCTCCCGCAGCTTCCAGGTCACCAACATTTTTCCGCGGCTTTCCGTGTGGGAAAATGTCCGCTGCGCGGTGCTGTGGTCGCTCGGACACAAGTACGCATTTTGGCGCGGCATCGAGGGGCTCGCCGATGTGCGCGAGCGGACCGAAAACATTCTCGAAGCGGTCGAGCTGATCGGCCGCCGCCGAGTCCAGGCGGGCGTGCTGACCTATGCCGAGCAGCGCGCGCTCGAAATCGGCATCACCATCGCGGGCGGCGCCGGGATCATGCTGCTCGACGAGCCGAGCGCGGGGATGAGCGTGGCCGAGGCCGCGCGCGCGGTCGCGCTGATCCGAAAGGTCAGCGAGGGCCGCACCCTGATCATGATCGAGCACGACATGGGCGTTGTGTTCGACATCGCCGACCGCATTTCCGTTCTGGTGTACGGGCAGATCATCGCCAGCGACGTTCCGGCGCGGATCAAACAGGACAGCGCCGTGCAGGCGGCTTATCTGGGCACCGCACCATGATGCTCGACGTCCGCAATCTGCACGCTTATTATGGCAAGAGCCACATCCTGCAGGGCGTCTCTCTCTGCGTCGGCCCGGGCGAGATCGTCAGCATCCTCGGCCGCAACGGCGTCGGCCGCTCGACCACATTGAAGGCGATCATGGGCAACGTGCCGCCGCGGGGCTTGATCACCTTCAAGGACGAAGCCATCGCCGGCCTCAAGCCGTACGAGATCGCGCATCGGGGCATCGGCTACGTCCCGGAAGATCGCGCCATCTTTCCGACGCTGACCGTCGAGCAGAACCTGATCCTCGGCGTCAAGGCCGGCAAGAAGGCGGCGCGATGGGATTTTGGCGACACCTATCGGCTGTTCCCCCGGCTCGCAGAGCGTGCGAAGACGCCGGCCGGCGCGATTTCCGGCGGCGAGCAACAGATGCTGACGATTTGCCGGACCCTGATGGGCGATCCCGATCTTATCATGATCGACGAGCCTACCGAGGGGCTGGCGCCGCAAATGGTCGAACGGATTGCCGACCTCCTGCAAAGCATCGCGGAACGCCACATCTCCATCCTCCTGGTGGAGCAGAAGCTCACCATCGCCATGCGCATCTCGCATCGCGTCTATGTGATGGGCCACGGCCGGATGGTGTTCGAAGGCACCCCATCCGAGCTGGCCGCCGACGCCGCGGCGCGCGAAGCGTGGCTGGAGGTGTGAGCCGCACGCACATGGTCGCCGAACGGCGTTACGCCGCGTGTTCCTTGCGCGCGCCGGCGAAAGACGGCGCGACCTCGGCCATGAACCGCGCCATCTCGTCCTTGACCTGACCGTGCGGCTTCAAACCGACGTTGAAGTAAAGGATCACTTCATCAAAACCGGCCGCCTCGACTTTCTTCAGGGTTTCGGTCATGCGGGCGGGCGAGCCGAGCAGCACCGAGTTCTCCGTCAAATCCTCCGGCTTCACCTTCTGCAGCCGCTCGACCATGCCGACGAAATACCGATAGCTGGGCGGCGCGGTCTTTGGATCGCCCGGAAAAGCCGGAATCACACACTCCTTATAGTAGCGGATCTGGCGAGCGCGCTGGGCGTCTTCCTGCGCTTTGTTTTCCGCGAAATGCGTGAAGTAACTGCACATTAGCCTGCCGGGCTTGGTGCCATGTTTTGCGCAGGTCTCGTGATAGAGGTCCGCGACCTGCTGGAGCCCGCCGTAGCTGATCGCGGCGGCAAACGGCGCCACGATCAGCCCGCAGCCCAATCGCGCGGCCAGCTCGATCGACGGTTTTGAAAACGATCCAACATAGGTCGGAATCGGCCGCTGAACCGGCTTCGGCGTGATCCGCACGTCGTCGAACGAATAGTGCTTGCCGTGGTGCGAGATGCGATCTTCCGCTTGCCAAAGCCTGCGCACCAGCTCCAGCCCCTCCTCGAAGATTCCCTGATTGTCCTCGAACGAGACATGGAACGGCAGATATTCGCGCTGGTCGTAACCGCGGCCGCAGGCGAAATCGACACGACCGTTGGAAAGAAGATCGAGCGTCGCCCATTGCTCGGCGACACGAATGGGGTGATGAAGCGGCAGCACCGTCACGGCCGGCGCAAGCCGGATCCGCGTGGTGTTGGCGGCGACGTAACCGAGCACGATATCCGGGCAGGACAGAACGCCCAGCGAGTTGAAATGATGCTCGCCGATCCAAGCCGAGTGCATCCCGAGCTTGTCGGCGAAGAGCGCCTCCGCCGTGATGTCGGCGACGAACTGATTGGAGGAGCGCGCATTGTTTTCGTAGTGATTGTCGCTCAGCGTGAAGTAGCCGAAGTCCATGGTTTCCTCCTCGAACCCCGCAATTGGTTTGGGCGCAGCCGCTTAAGGGCGCTGATTCGGTTCCGGTCTTGATCAGACCCTTGGCGTCACCGACGGCACGGGACCGCCGAAGACGTAAGCCACTGCGGATATTGGTTGAATTTGCATCTGTTGTAAATGCAATGATAAGTGTCGTCGGCTGACCTTGCCGTCGAGCGGACGCGGTTTTGACCGGTAAAGGAAATTCAATTAGACGAAAAGCCCTTTCGCCTTCGAGGATTAGCAGGCCCGTGAAGCATTCCGCCAGGCTCGATCTCGACAATTATCTGCCGTACCTGGTGAACCGGGTCGGTACCATCATTGCCGAGCAGTTCGGCGAGGAAGCGCTGGCACCCTATGGCCTGAGCATCGCCATGTGGCGCGTCATGGCCGTGCTGGCGAGCAACGGCGACCAACGCCAGATCGATCTCGCCGGCCTGACCAGCATCGACGCATCGACCTTGTCGCGGCTGGTGACGCGCCTGGTCGGGCTCGGCGTGGTTTCACGCACGCGCTCCGCCCGCAGCACGCGGGAGGTCGTCGTCAAGCTCACGGCCAAGGGCAAAACGCAGGTCGCGCGCCTCATTCCGATAGCCCGTGACTATGAGGCGGCGGCCATTGCCGGCGTGCGGGCCGAGGAGCTGGCAATACTCAAAAGCGGTCTGCGGCGAATTTACGCCAATATGAAAAGCCGGCGGACCTAGCGCGATTGTCGCTTTTCTTGACGCGGTGACTGACTTACGCTTAGCGGACAAAGTGCGCCACTGTCGGCACAATCAAAAATCTTTGCACGGGGGAAACGATGGCCGGCGAAGCGCAAGTTCAGGTGTCGCGCCTGCTTGATGAGACCGGGCTGAGCTCATTCCAGATCAGATTGCTGACCTGGGCCATTCTGCTCTCCCTGATCGACGGCTACGACATCGGTGCGATCGCCTTCGCGGCGCCGCATCTGGTCGCGTCCTGGGGCATTCCGCGCAGCGCGCTCGGGCCGGTGCTCAGCGCCAGCAACATCGGCGTGTTGTTCGGCTCCGCCATTTTCGGCTGGATCGGCGATCGCTATGGCCGCAAGCCCGCTTTGATCGCCGCCAACCTGCTGTTTGGCGTACTCACCTTCGCGGCCGCTTATTCGACCGATCTGACGCAACTCTTTTGGCTGCGGCTGGTCGCCGGTTTGGGCATCGGCGGCGTCATTCCCAATGTGGTGGCGATCTGCGCCGAATCGGCGCCGCGGCACTTGCGGGCGACGCTGCCGATCATCGCCGTGGGGTGCGTGCCGCTGGGCGGCGCCTTCGCCGGGTTGGTCAGCGCGACCCTCGTTCCACACTACGGCTGGCCGATCCTGTTCGAGATCGGCGGTATCGTGCCGGTCGCGATTGCGCTCGTCGCCATCATCGGCCTTCCGGAATCGATCAAATACATGGCGCTGCACGAGAACCAGCGGCCGAGAATGGAAAAGCTGATCGCGGCGCTCCGGCCCGGTTTCAAGGTGCCGGCGAATGCGCACTTCGTCATCGAGGACGAGCAGCAGTTTCCATCATCCAATCCGGTCTATCTGTTTCGCAACGGCCTGTGGCTAATCACGCCGCTGACATGGCTCCTCTTTGCGCTGAACCTGATGGGCTATTTTTTCCTGTTGGGCTGGACGCCAACGTTGTTGACCGCGGCCAAGCTGCCGCCGGCGACGGCCGCGCTCGCCACCGCGATGCTGCAAGTCGGCGGCACGGTCGGCGCACTGACGCTGTGCTGGTGGCTGCAGCGCAATCGTTTCCTCGGCATTTCGCTCTTGCTTGTGCTCGCTATACCGGTCGTCGGCTCGATTGGCTATGCTGGGCTGACGTCGGAAGCCGTCTTGCTCATGGTGACGTTCATTGCCGGCTTCATCGTGCTCGGTATCCAGATCGGCATCAACGTCGTCGGCGCCATGCTCTACCCGACGTCGCTGCGCGCCAACGGATCGGGCTGGCAGCTCGGCCTCGGGCGACTAGGTTCGATCGTCGGTCCGCTCGCCGGCGCGCTGTTCGTCGGGCTTCCGGTGCAGCAATTGTACATGTGGTCGGCGATTCCGTTCGCCATCGGCGCGATCGTCTGCTTCGCCATCCATCTGCTCAACACCGCGCGGCTAAAGGCGCATCCGGAGCTGGCGCGGGCGCAGTAGCCGCAAACACGGATGAATAACTCAGAACGGCTCGTATTCGCGCAGCGCCGGGATCACCTTCTCTCCGAATAGACGGATCGAGCGCAACAGATCGCGCTCGGGCAGATCGGAGAAGTTGAATTCACCCATGAAGACATTGAACACGCCGGCTGCGGCGGCGGCGCGGATTTTTCCGCTCACGGTCTCGGGCGAGCCGATGAAGACGAGATCGTGCTTGAAAAGGTATTCGGCGTCGAACAGATGCTGCATGATCTCGGACGCGCCGGGCTCGCCGCGTCCGATGAAACTCTTGGCGTGTTCACGCGCGCGTTGCTCGAATGTCTCGCCCGGCTGCGCCGGCTTCAAAAATCCCTCATAGGCGCGGCTCGCGCGGAATAGCGCGTTTTCGATCGCCTTCTCATCGGTGTCGTCGACATAAACGATCGAGCAATAGGCGATGTTCGGCTTTTTGGGCCAGCCGGCTTCCTTCCAGTCCGCCAGAAATTTTCGGTACCGCGGCGCGGCATCGGCGCGCGGATAGATCAGAAAGTAGCCGGGATTGATCGCGTTCTTGGCGCAGAATTCCAGCGTCTGCGGATCGCGGCTCATCATCCACAGCGGCGGGTACGGGCGCTGCAACGGCTGCACCGAAATCTCGGCACCGTCGGTGTGAAACTCCTGGCCATGGAAGGAGAACGGCTGCGTGTCGCCGAACGCGGCGCGGAGATAATCGACGAATTCGAGCGTCGGCGACTTGCGCTGGCCGTAGTCGAGGCCGAAGGGCCGGAAATAATCCGGATTGATGCCGGGAACGAGCCCCAGCTCCATGCGGCCGCCGAGCATCTGATCGACGATCGCAATTTCCTCGGCGAGCCGCAGCGGATGATAGAGCGGCACGATGTAGCCCATGGGCCCGATCCGCATCCGATGTGTGCGCGCGCCGGCGCCGACCGCGTAAAGGCTCGGCGACGACATCCAGCTCTCGTCGGGACGGAAATGATGTTCGACGCAAAAGGAGTGGTCGAAGCCTGTCTCATCGCACAATTGCAGCTCGCGCCAGAGCTGCTCGTAACGCTCATGCGGCGTCATTCCGGGCTTGGCCCAGATATGGGTAAAATGCGCGAATTTCATGGGATCATACTGCTTATCTACGATTGGTGCCCGTGGAGGGAATCGAACCCCCACTCCTTGCGGAACACGATTTTGAGTCGTGCGCGTCTACCAGTTCCGCCACACGGGCCTATTTTTAGCAGAGCATGATCCATTCGGAAAACCGGCCACCACTTTTCCGGATCATACTCCGGGCGCCATCTATATCTTCGGCCGCCGCTCCCGGCAAAAAGAAAATCGAGCGGGCGAGGAACCCGACGCGTTGAATTGACTCCTCTCACGCCCGCTCGTCCCCGCGAAGGCGGGGACCCAGTGCATTCGTGATCCTCGAAATGCCCGGTCTGGATTCCCCCGCTTGCTCGGGAATGAGCGGAAAGCCGCGTCAACGTGATCGGACCGTGAAGGTATCGGGCTTGCATCCGCCTGCCGGATCGGCAAATTGCAACCTCCGCGCACGCCGTAGCGGGATTGCGTGGACGATACGGATGACGATAAAGGCGGCTTGGTGATGAGGCGATGAAGGCAACCTGGAACGAACAGCTTCGCCGCGAACCCGCCGCCGCCGCCGCGGTGGCGATCTTCGTGCTCAGCGCCGCGACCATCCTCGGCGCCTGGTATTTCCAGTACGTGCTGAAGCTTCCGCCCTGCCCGCTCTGCCTTGAAGAACGCCTGCCTTACCACATCGTGATCCCGCTCTCGTTGCTGATGGCGATCGCGGCATTCGTGCGCGCGCCGCGCGCTCTGATTACCGTCGGCTTCGTCGCGATCCTAGCCGCGGTGCTCTGCGGCGCGGCGCTCGGGGCCTATCACGCCGGCGTCGAATGGCGCTTTTGGCCCGGCCCGACCGATTGCTCGGGACCGTTGACCGATCTCACCGCGAAGGGGCCGCTGATCAATCAGTTGCAGTCGATCCACGTGGTGCGTTGCGACGAAGCGGCGTGGCGCTTTCTCGGCATCTCGCTCGCCGGCTACAACGTGCTGATCTCGCTCGCGCTGGCGGCGATCGCGGCATTCGGATTGCTCGCGCGCAAGCCGGCCGCTTAGCTTATGATTTTATGATTTTCTTCGGAATTCTTGCAGCGACGGCGCTGCAGCCGGAGACGCTTGCGAGCCTCTGGTGCGCAGCGCGATGTTCGAGTAAGCTGGTTACGAATTTGACATGACTTCTGCATAGTGTTGCGAGCTCTTCCAGGAGGAAGAAACATGGGTTTGTTGGACAATCTGGGCCTTGGCGACTTAATCAAGGGCGCCTTGGGCCAGGCCGAGTCGGCGGCGCTGCCGGCGCTGATCAACGGTGTGCTGGCAAAGACGCAATACCATGATCTCAACGGCCTCGTTGCGGCGCTCCAGCAAGGCGGCCTCGGCCCGCAGGTCCAATCGTGGCTCGGAAACGGTACCAACCTTCCGATCACCGCCGATCAGTTGAAGGCGGTTCTCGGCAACACCCAAGTGCAGGAATTCGCCCGGCATCTCGGCTTGCCCGTCGATGAGACGCTCAAGCTGATGGCGCAATATCTGCCCGACATCGTCGATAAGGCATCGCCGAACGGCACGCTGAAGCCGATGTAAGGGCGCTTACAGATCATTTTCGTTGTGAACCATTCCGACTAGGGAGAGGAAAATGAAGACGATCGCACTTGTTCTCACCTCATTGTGTTTCGTCGCCACCGCGGCGATGGCGGACGACAGTTGCAAAGTCCAGGCGGCCGGCAAGAATTTGCACGGCGCTGCTATGACAAGCTTCGCGAAGAAATGCTGCAAGGATCAAGCTGCTGCGCAGAAACTGCACGGCGCGGCTGAGACAAGCTTCACCAAGAAGTGCCTGTCGGACGCCACCGGCAGCTGAACTGCCGTCATTGAAGCGCCCCGCGCGGGCGCCTTCCTTCTTCACGTCCCCGGCATAGGAGAATCGCCGCCATGAAAACCGCCTTGTTGATCACTTCGGGAATTTTTCTTGCAGCTCTCGCCAGCGCGGCCGTGTCCGTCCCGGCGGAGGCCAAGAGCATGAAGGAATGCGCCGCTCAATGGAAAGAGATGAAAGCGGCGAACCAGACCAACGGCATGAAGTATCGCGATTTCAGCAAGCAATGCATGTCCGAAGGAGCGCCTGCGGCCGAGACGCCGCCGCCGAAAGCCGAAGCTCCGCCAAAAGCCGAACCGAAGCCGATGCCGGCACCCGCGGCCACCACAGCACCCGCGAAGCCTGCGACCGGCGGACGTGCGGCCATGATCGCGCGCGAGCGCGCCTGCGGCGCCGATTGGAAGGCCGCAAAGGCGGCCGGAACGAGGCCCCCCGGAATGAAATGGCCGCAATATTGGAGTGAGTGCGACAAGCGCAAAAAAGCGGAAGGTATGTGATCGGCTTCAGCGAAGGCGGCTTGCAGAACCGCAGCTCGCAGCCGCTAGCCCGCCTTCGCCCAGCCCGCCTTCGCCCTGCGGGCTGCGGAGCGGCTACCTTCGCTGCTTAGGAACGAAGATGGCTTGGGAACAAAGATAGCTTACCAAGCCGTAGCTGCGAAGCAGCGAAGGCTGGTGGGCGGTACAGGGATCGAACCTCTGACCCCATTCATGTCAATATTATTAGGGCGCTAACTTTGTTTCCAGCAAGCCCCAACATCCCCTAACATTGACGTCATAGAAGTCTCGATTTGGCGCGGCTTTCCTCCTACTTTGTAAGGCGATGGTTCTAACGTCGTCCAACAGGTTCAATCAGGGGGCAAACCTACCCCTGCGCTACCCCGAGAGGAAAGGCCGTGCTCACTGACGTTGTCATCAAGAAAGCGCCAAAGAAGGCCGCGCGATATGAAATCAAAGATGCGTCGCGGCCGGGCTTGCGGCTTGTCGTGCAGCCGAGCGGCGCGAAGTCGTTTGTTTATCGCTACACGTTCGGAGACGTGTATCGAAAACTCACACTCGGCGCCTATCCGACTGTGGACCTTAAAGCGGCC
>JBEKSB010000030.1:0-25209 GCA_049517455.1 Xanthobacteraceae bacterium | reverse complement strand
TGACGCGGGCAAGACGCGCGAGCGTCATCATCCGCTGCGCCACCACGCCGCCATGCGGCGACACCCGGTCGTAGGGCAGGCAATCCCAGGCCGGAAATTCCAGCACCTCGATATCCGGCGCGAAGAAGCCGAGCGAACGCGCAAGCATCGCCATGCGCGAACCGTCGCGGCAGATAACGGCGAGGCTGATCGCCGGCGCCCTTGCACCGGCGGCGATCGAACGCGCCAGATCGGCGAGCACCAGGCCTTCGGCGCCGTCGGCAATGCCGGAAAGAAGCAGCGGCCGGCCGGGAGCAAGACGCTGCGCCGGCGATCGCGCCGGCGATCTCACGTGCGTTGTCACCGTTCCCCCTCAGCGTGGATCTGGCTCGCCCGCATGTGAAACGCTCTCAGTTTGGCGAGGACGGCAGTGTCGTAGTTCGGCGGTATGTTGTCGGCGCCGATGACCCAGGCGTAAAGCTCGGCATTGGGCGCTTCGATCAGACGCTCGAAATCGTCGAGCTCGGTTTCGTCGAACTTGTCGATATGGGCGTCGGCGAACCGGCCGATGATGAGATCCATCTCGCGTACGCCACGACGCCAGCCCCGGAACAGGAGTTTCCGCCGCCGCCCGTCCAATCCTTGGCTCGATCGCTCGGTCATAATAAAACTCCAACGCCAAAAGCCCGGACGCGGCCGGGCGAGGCGTATATAGAGGGCGAAGAGTTAAATGTCAGCGGGAGTTCGATGCGCCCGTCGGTGCTCAATCCGCTCTTTGCGCCGTTGCCGGCCCTGTCCGGGATCGGGCCGAAGCTGGAGAAGCTATTCCAGCGCCTGATCGGGCGCGAGGGCGAGCCGCCGCGCATCGTCGATCTCCTTTTTCACATGCCTACCGGCTACGTAGACCGGCGCAACCAGCCGAAACTCTCCGCCGTGACGCCGGATACGGTCGTCACCGTAGCCGTCACCGTCGATCGCCACCGGCCGCCGCCACCGAACCGGCCGCGCGCGCCCTACAACATCGAAGCGAGCGATGAGACCAACACACTGACCATTACTTATTTCAACGCGCGCAAAGACTATTTGGAAAAGCTGCTTCCCGTGAGGCAATTGCGTTACGTTTCAGGCACCGCGACCCTCTACGACGGTCACCTGCAGATGCTGCATCCCGATCGCGTGGTGGATGCCGCCGGCTTCGCAAAACTGCCCCTGATCGACCCGGTCTATCCGCTCACCGAAGGGCTGCACCCAAACCAGCTGCGCAAGGCTCTCGAGCTTGCGCTCGATCGCGTGCCGGATTTGCCCGAATGGCAGGACAGCGCCTGGCTCAAGCGCAATGCTTTTCCGAGCTTTGCCGAGGCGTTGCGGAGCGTGCACCGTCCGGCGACCCCGTCAGACCTTGAGCCGCAAAGCGCGGCCTGGTCGCGACTGGCCTATGACGAATTGCTTGCGGGCCAGCTCGCGCTCGCGCTGCTGCGCGGTCATATGCGCAAACGAGCGGGCCGCGGCAGCGCCGCCGAGGGACTTTTGCGCGCTCGAATCATCGCCGCGCTGCCCTACTCGCTGACGCCCTCGCAAGAGCGCGCGGTCGCCGACATTATCGCAGATCTTGCGCAGCCCAACCGGATGCTGCGGCTGCTGCACGGCGACGTTGGCTCCGGCAAGACGGCCGTGGCTTTGCTCGCCGCCGCGACCGTGATCGAAGCAGGCCGCCAAGCGGCATTCATGGCGCCGACCGAGCTTCTGGCACGCCAGCATTTTTCCACCATCGCGCCGCTCGCAGCCGCCGCAGGTATCCGCCTCGCTATCCTCACCGGCCGCGAGCGCGGGCGCGAACGACCGGAGATTTTGTCGGCGCTGGCCGCCGGCGAGATCGATCTCATCGTCGGCACGCACGCTTTGTTTCAGGACGACGTCGCCTTCCACGATCTCGCGCTGGCCGTGGTCGATGAGCAGCACCGCTTCGGCGTGCATCAGCGTCTCGCTCTGGCGCGCAAGGGCGAGGCGGTCGATCTCCTGGTGCTCACGGCGACGCCGATCCCGCGCACGCTGGTACTCACTTATTTCGGCGACATGGATGTCTCGGAGCTGCGCGAAAAGCCCGCCGGCCGGCAGAAGATCGATACCCGCGCGTTGCCGCTGGATCGGCTCCCGGAAGTGATCGAGGCGGTCAAACGCGCGCTGGATGACGGCCGCCGCGTCTATTGGGTGTGCCCGCTGGTCGAGGAATCCGAAAGCATCGACCTCGCCGCGGCCGAGGACCGCTACGAGACCTTGAAAAAGCGCTTCGGCGACACGGTCGATCTGGTCCATGGCCGCATGCGCGGCCCCGAAAAAGACCGCGCGATGGCGCGCTTTGCCGGCGGCGCAGCACGCATCCTGGTCGCGACCACCGTGATCGAGGTCGGCGTCGACGTCCCCGAGGCGAGCGTCATGGTGATCGAACACGCCGAACGTTTCGGCCTCGCGCAGCTTCACCAATTGCGCGGCCGTATCGGCCGCGGCGCCGCACACTCGACCTGTCTCCTGCTTTACAAGGCCCCGCTCGGCGAAACCGCGAAAGCCCGGCTCGCCATCCTGCGCGAGACCGATGACGGCTTCCGCATCGCCGAGGAGGATTTAAGGTTGCGCGGCGAAGGCGACGTGCTCGGTACACGGCAGAGCGGCATGCCCGGCTTTCGCCTCGCCCGCCTCGATGTCCATGGCAAATTGCTCAGCACGGCGCGCGAGGACGCAGCGCTCGTCCTCAACCGCGATCCGAAACTCAGCTCCGCGCGCGGCGCGGCGCTGCGCCACCTGCTCTATCTGTTCGCGCGCGACGAAGCGATCAGGTTGTTGGGCGCTGGGTGATTTGCGCACTCACGACTGCCAACCGATCCGGGCCGAACCTGTTCGAACCCTCCGTGCCCTTCGAGCAGTACCAGACGATCAGCACGATGGCGCCGATGAGCGGGATCAAGACCAGCAGTATCCACCAGCCGCTACGGTCCAGATCGTGAAGCCGCCGTATCGCGATCGCGAGGCTCGGCAGGAAGGTGGCCAGACCAAAGATGCCGGTCGTCAGCTGATAGCCGATGACGTAATCGATAATCGAGGTCACGATCTCGGCGAGAATGACGAACAGCACCCAGTACCAATATTCCGAGCGCGTGGCGCGGTCAGAGAAATTTACGTAGTTCGAGAATCCCGATGTGATTGCCTGGCTGAAGTTCATGCTACCCCCTAGGATGCGCTTACTTACTCCGCGGCATCATGATAGCACAGCGCGGTAACCGACGCTGGCGAATATCGGGCTTTATCTCACCGGACTCGCCGCTGATTTTCGCGCCGCCTGCGCCGCGCGGGCGGTTTCGGCGAGCGCTGAAAGCCTATTTTGCGGATCCTCGACACCGGGTTGGATGATTCCCGCGGAGATCAACAGCGACATTGCCTGCTCCACGGTGATGTCGAGATCGATGACGTCACCCCGCGGCACGTAAAAGAAAAAGCCGGTGGTCGGATTGGGCGTGCACGGCAAAAAGGCCGACACGTGCTCTGTCTGCGGCAGATGCCCGGCGATAGCGGGGCTCGGCGGTTGCGTGAGGAACACGAGCGACCACATGCCCGGCGCCGGAAATTCGACCAGGCCCACGCGGCGGAAACTCGATTCCGAGCTTGAGAAGAGCGTTTGGAAGATTTGCTTGGTCGTACGATAGATCGGCCGCACGATCGGCATGCGGCTCAAGAGGCCTTCGCCGAAATCCACGAGTTTGCTGCCGACGAAATTGGCGGTGAGAAAGCCAAGCAGCGTTAGCGCCACGAAGACGGTGATCAAGCCCAGGCCCGGAATGTTGACCGGCAGATAAGTTTCCGGGCGATACACTACCGGAATGAGCGGCCGCACCAGATTGTCGACCCAGGTGACGAAATACCAGATCAACCACACCGTCACCGCCACCGGCCCGGCAACGACCAATCCGGTCAAAAAATAGTTGCGGATGCGGCTGACCAATCCGGGCGCAGGCTTCACTGCACCGGCGGACAATCCCGCGATAGGGTTGCTGTCGTCCATCATGGGTTCGGCTGTACCAGACGGTTTCGCGGCTGCGTCTATCGCGGCATCTATATAGGGACACGACGCGCCCGCACAGAGGTACCGGCGGCAACCGCCGCGTTTATTCGACCGTCACTGACTTTGCCAGATTGCGCGGCTGATCGACGTCGGTGCCCAGCGCGACGGCCGTGTGGTAGGCGATGAGTTGGACCGGCACGGCATAAACGATCGGGTCGACCGTCGCCGGCATGGTCGGGAGTATCAGCGTCACCAGCGGTTGACCCTCCGCGGCCGCCGCGCCTTTAGCGTCGGTCACCAGAATCAACCGGCCGCCGCGAGCGGCGACCTCCTGCATGTTGGAAACGGTCTTTTCGAATACCCGATCGTAGGGCGCGATCACGACCACCGGCATGGTCTCGTCGATCAGCGCGATCGGGCCGTGCTTGAGTTCGCCCGCAGCATAGCCTTCAGCGTGGATGTAGGAGATTTCCTTGAGTTTCAGCGCGCCTTCAAGCGCGATCGGATAGCTGGTGCCGCGACCGAGGTAGAGCACATCGCGACATTTGGCGAGATCGCGCGCGAGTTGCTCGATCTGCGGCTCGAGCGAGAGCGCCTCGGTCAAGTGCCGCGGCACCTCGATCAGTGCGTGCACGAGCCGCTTCTCGTCGCTCTCGGAAAGCACACCGCGGGCGCGGCCCGCCGCGATGGCGAGCGCGGCAAGAGCCGCCAATTGACACGTAAATGCTTTGGTGGACGCGACGCCGATTTCCGGTCCGGCTAGCGTCGGCATGACGATGTCGCTTTCGCGTGCAATCGTTGACGTCGGCACGTTGACGATGGAGAGCACGTGCTGTTTTTGCTCGCGCGCATAACGGAGCGACGCGAGCGTGTCCGCGGTTTCGCCCGACTGCGAGATGAAGATCGCGAGCGCGCCGGTATCGAGCGGGACCTCGCGGTAGCGAAACTCAGACGCGATGTCGACCTCGACCGGCAGATGCGCCAAACGCTCGAACCAATACCGCGCGACCATGCCGGCGTAGTACGCCGTGCCGCAGGCGGCGATCGAGATCCGCCTGAGCTCGCGGAAATCGAACGGCAACGCCATCGGCAACGCCACGCGCTCGGCGACCATGTCGAGATAATGCGCCAGCGTATGGCCCACGACCTCGGGTTGCTCGTGAATTTCCTTGGCCATGAAATGGCGATGGTTGCCCTTGTCGATGAGCATCACCGAAGCCTGCGACTTGAGCACGGCGCGGTGAACGACCTCGCCTTTGGCATCGTGAACTTCGACGCTGGTGCGGTGAATGACGGCGCAGTCGCCGTCTTCCAGATAGCTCACGGTATCGGTGAAGGGGGCAAGTGCGATCGCATCAGAGCCGATATACATCGCATCCTCGCCGAAACCGATGGCCAGCGGCGAGCCCTTACGCGCCCCGATCAGCAAATTCTCCTCGCCCGAGAACAGAAAGGCGAGCGCGAAGGCCCCGCGCAACCGCGGCAGCGACGCGTCGACCGCTTCAACCGGCGAGAGGCCTTGCTTCATTTGCTCGCTGACCAGATGCGCGATGACCTCGCTATCGGTCTCGGTCGCGAACTTGACGCCCTTCGCTTCCAGCTCGCGCCGCAATTCGCCGAAATTCTCGATGATGCCGTTGTGCACGACGGCAAGCCGGTCGGTCGCGTGCGGATGCGCGTTGTTCTCGGTCGGCCGGCCGTGCGTCGCCCAGCGGGTATGGCCGATGCCGATTGTTCCCGAGAGCGGCTCGCCCGCGAGTTTTTGTTCAAGATTTTTGAGCTTACCCTCGGCGCGGCGGCGCGTCAGAACGCCGTGCTCGAGCGTGGCGACGCCGGCTGAATCATAGCCGCGGTATTCGAGGCGCTTGAGCGCATCGATGAGCAGCGGCGCGACCGGCTCGTGGCCGATGATTCCAATAATACCGCACATCTGTGTGGATGGTCTCCTCAACCGCCGCCGCAGGCCAACCCGCCAAGACGTTAGCTATTCAAGACGTTAACCGTTAAAGCGCAATCCTAGCGGATACCAAATAAAAAACGTTTCGGACCGTAACAAGCCCGACAGCATGCGGAATTGCGGAACCAACGGGTCAATCGGGCGAACGCGCTTTCTTCTTGCCCAGCGATTTGAGGGAGCGCAAGCGCGCTGCTCCGCCTTCCTTAATGACTTGGCGCCCGCGCGCCAAAGCGAGCGCGTCCGCCGGCACGTTCTTGGTGATCACCGAGCCGGAACCGACATAGGCGCCATCTCCGATCTCGACCGGCGCGACCAGCGCCGAGTTGGAACCGATAAATGCGTCTTTGCCAATCGAAGTGCGATGTTTGGTGCTGCCGTCGTAGTTGCAGGTGATAGTGCCGGCGCCAATGTTCGCGTTCGCTCCGACGGAGGCGTCGCCGATATAGCTCAGATGATTGGCCTTGGCGCCGGCCTCGATCACCGCCTCCTTGACCTCGACGAAATTGCCGATGCGCGCTTTCTCGCCAAGCCGCGTTCCCGGCCGCAGCCGCGCAAACGGTCCGACCGACGCTCCTTTGCCCACGTGGGCGCCGGCGAGATGCGAGAACGAGTGAATAACTGCGCCGTCCTCGATCGTCACTTGCTGGCCGAACACCACATAGGGCTCGACCACGACGTCCTTGCCGAATTTGGTGTCCGCACACAGAAACACCGTCTCCGGTGCAACCAACGTCACACCCGCGTCGAGCGCGGCCTGGCGCAGGCGCTGCTGCGCGACGGCCTGCGCTTCGGCGAGCTGGTTTTTGGTATTGATACCGCGCACGTCGTCCTCCTCGGCTTCGACCGCGACCGCGTCGAGCTTCATGCCGCGCGCGATCTCGACCGCATCCGTCAAATAAAATTCACCTTTACGATTACGGTCGCCGATCCGCTCCAGGATGGCGAGCGCATGCGCTCCGGCAAGCGCCATCATGCCACCGTTGCAGAGACCAATCACCTTTTCGGCGGCGCTGGCATCGGCCTCCTCGCGGATGGCGATGAGCTTGTCCCCTGCGACGACGAGCCTTCCGTAGCCGGACGGATCGGAAGGCCGAAACGCCAGCGCAGCCACGGCGGCGCCCGCAGCCAAGGGCGCGCGCAACCGACTGAGCGTCGCCGCCCGGATCAGCGGCGTGTCACCATAGACAATAAGAATGTCGTCCGGTTGTTGCCGCTTGATCGCGGAGTTTGCCGCCAGCACCGCATGCGCCGTCCCGCGCCGCTCCTGTTGCACGAAGCATTTTACGTCAGGCAGAACTCGCCGTGCCTCCGCGGCGACGGCTTCCTGACCGGGGCCTACAATCACGGCCGTCGCTGTGACACCCGCTTCGGCGATTGCAGCGAGCACGTGCGCGAGCAGCGAACGCCCAGCGATTGAATGCAGGACCTTTGGCGAGGCCGAACGCATGCGCGTTCCCTCCCCGGCTGCAAGCACGATCGCAAGGCAGGTCCGATCCTTCATTGAAAGAGGCCTCCGCGGCGCTCTCATAAAGCATGATCCGGAAAAGTGGAAACCGGGTTTCCGAGAGCATCATGCTCGACTGAACAAGCCAAAGCCGCCAGCAAGAGGTTCTAAAAATGGAATCTGCTATTTTTACCACTGATTCGGCTGACGGGACCCGGGAGCAGCAGCAGGATGTTGGGTCGAGAGCACCATCTCAACGTGACGTCACAGAGCGTTGCCGCGAAATCGCCCCTCACCATGCAACGGCTCTGGCGCCAAGCATTGTGGGGATCCGCGGCGGCTGCGGCCCTTCTCGTCGCCATTCTGAGCGGCCGAAGCGACGTCGGCGGGCAGAGAGCCGCGAGCATTTTCTCTTTCTTGAAACTCACCCCTATATTGTCGCAGTCAAGCCAAGCCACACCGCACGCCTTCGACGCGGAATCGGCAACGCGACAGCTCGCGCAGGCTGTGCACGGCCTGACAGACGATCGCGATCGACTCATGACGCGGCTCGCCGCCGTCGAGCATGATATGGAAGATATGACCGGATCGATCAAAGAACAGATCGAAACGGCCAAAACGGCGAATACCCACGTTTCGCCTTGGCCCGACAGTGCACCGCCTGTGCCGATGACGCCGGCGGACATCGCGGCGATGGTCACGCCCGTTGTCGCGCCGGCGGCAGACGCGGCCGCTTCCGGCCCCCCGGCTTACGGCGCCGATATCGGCAGCGGCCTTTCGGTCAAAGCGCTGCGCACACGCTGGGCCGGGTTGCGCGCGGCTCATCCGCAGCTGTTCGAGGGCTTGCAGCCGGTCGTGAGTCTCAGGGAAAATCAACGATCCAACCGGATCGAGTTGCGCCTGGTGGTCGGGCCGTTTTCCAACGCCGAAGCGGCAGCGCAGCTTTGCGCGCTGCTTGGCACCTTCCACCTATTCTGCCAGCCGACAATGTTCGACGGACGCCATCTCGCGCTGCAGTGATTTGCCCAGTATGATGTCGGCGTATGCCGATATTGACCATGCGCCGCCCGCTCTTCCTGCCGACAGCAGGCCAGACGAATTGGCTTCTGATCATCGCTTTCCTCTTCTTGGGAGAGGCAATGTATCTGCGCTATCAGGCGCTTGAGACCAGCACGGTGTCGCTCGCCTGCCAGACGGGGCTCAATACGTGGCTGTGCAGCACGGTTCGGTTGACGGTCATCCTGTTCAATTATGAAGTTTTCGGCGGGGTCGCACTGGCAGCCGCGTTGCTCAACCTGCTGCGGCCGGCGCTCGTTCTGGTGGCTGTTGCACTCGCGGCAGCGGCTTTCGGAATCGTGCTGCATAACGCCGACCTCTCGGCGCTCGCGGCCGGCGTGCTTATCCTGAGCTTGGCGCGTCCCGCCCCAGCACCAGGATGAAGGCAAGCACGACCAACCCGGCACAGAACCAGACCGATTGCCAGTTCGCGAAGCCTTCGTTGAAAAGAATATAGCCCGCGGAGAGCGCGAGTACGGCCGCGGCCGCGGTTTCCGCCATGCCCCGCGAGCCCGCCGGACGGGGCGCAAACAACAACAAGACAAGGAAGGGTACGACCGCCGCGGTCAGGGGCGCGAAGGGTATGTCGCGGTAGCGCGGATCGAACACCAGCCCGAGCGCCGCCTCGACGGCAACAAGCAGCAGGGCGACCCTGGTACCGCCGAGCGCCCAATCGAAGCCATCGCGCCGGTCCCAGGCACCGCGGCCAAGGAACGAGGCGAATATCGGCGCCGGACGGCCGGCCGCGCAGGCGCTAGCGCAGACGATCGGGGCGACCGCTGCGGTCGCCGCAAAGGCAACCGAACGCAGCCAGCTGCCGAGGCTGAAGCTTTCAACCGGAACCGTCTCGATCGTCCAGCCGAACAAGACCGCGGGGAAAAACGTCAGCATGGCGATCTTGCCCCACAGATACGCGGAAAGCTCCCTTCCGCGTCCGGCCGCCAATGCGCCGGCAAAAGTCAGCGCGGTCAGGAATATCCCGGCCAGCGCCTGCGCCAGCCAGTGCGGGTGATCGGATACGGTCCCGTCGAAGCTGAACTTCGGCGCGTTTGTCGCCCGGTCCATGATGCCCCAATAGCCGCCCACGGCGCCTTCGAGGGCACGTTTCCACGGCTGGTCGAATGCCTCGATGATATTGACCCGAAAATTATCGCGTTGGGCCAGCGCCAGCGTTTCAATAATGGCGCGCGCCTGGTTCGACGGGGACGGCCGCGCGCCTTCCCGCATACGGCCGGCACTCGGCCAGCCGAACTCGCCAATGACAATCTCCTTGTTCGGGAAGGCGGCGGCCACCTGGCGGCGGATGGCTGTCAGGTGGGCGGCCGCATGCGAAGCCGGGATCGGAAAGTCCTCCCAATACGGCAGCACGTGAATGGTCACGAAATCGACCGCGTTCTGCACGTCGGGATAGCGTAGCCAAAACTCCCACACATCGGCGTAGGTAACCGGCATCGACACCTGCGCCTTGATCTCGCGGATAACGGCGATGAGGTTCGTCGCCGACATTTCGCCGCGCAACAGCACTTCGTTACCGACGACCACCGCCGTTATGACGTCGGGATAAGCCTTGGCGAGGGCGATCGAAGTCGCGATCTGCCGGCGGGTCTTTTCCGGATCATTCGAGACCCACACGCCATGCAGAACCTTCAATCCGTACCGCCTGGCGCTCTTCAGTACGTCGTCGCGGCCGTCATCAACCGAATAGGTCCGCACGCAGCCGGTGTATTTGGACAGGAGCGCAAGATCCTCGTCGATCTGCTGAGGCTCGACCCGGGTTCCCTCGACCAGCGGGTTCTGCGCGCCGCGAAACGGCGCATAGGAGACGCAATAGAGCTTTTGCCCGGCAGCCTGCGGGGACGGCGGGAGCTTGATCGGCGCACCGAGCCACCACCACGCCACGCCGATAGCAAGCGCGGTGAGCGAAAACGACGCAAGCGCCGGACCGATTGCAGAGGGGTTTCGCAGGCGGGACACGCTCTGCCATTAACCTCGCGGCGGCGCGATGCCAAGCTTCAAGCGCGATGCCGCGATCCGCGCTGGACAAACCGGCGCCGTTGGGGTGATGTTCATGCTGGCCGCGCCTGGAAGATGCCGCAATGACGGCCCAATCCGGTGGCCCAGGAAACGTCCCTTCTCGGCTCACGTCGGCCACTAACTCAAGTTGCACCATGTTCCATCGTTCGTTCAGCGTTGCCGGCGGGTTGTGCGCGGCGCTCTTTCTTCTCGCCGCCGCAACTGGCCCCCTGGCTCCTTCCGCTTTCGCCCAGACCAACGATGCCAAACCCGGGGACAAGGCTCCCGCGGCGGGTCAGGAACCGGCCAAAGAGGCCCAGAGGGTCGACGAGTTCGCGGAAGCGCAACATGCGCTCAGCGGGCCGGCCGGCAATCCGGAATGCGTCTGGCTCGGCCGCCGCGTCGTCAGCCTACTCTGGCGGGATGACCTCGACACCGCCTTCCGCCATCTCGATCTCTACGACCGTTTCGGCTGCCCAGCCGCGCACATCCAGGCGTCATTCCGCTGTCTCATCCTGCATGGAAGCAACATCGATCCAAAAGCCGCTGACACCCTGAATGGGCGCGTCCACGCCTGTTGGATCAATCCGTTGGCTCCGCCTCCTCCCCCTGCCCCGCCCCCGGCCGCGGCGGCGCCGGCCGCCAAGAACTAGCGCTGCTCGGTCTTACCGATCTGATAGACGCGCTAAAAAAAGCACGGAACAAAATGCGTTGTCTTGAATTTGCCACCACTGAGGGCTACCTCTAGTTTTGCCGCTCATTGGTCGCTTCTTCATATTCATTGCCAAGCCTTGGGGACAGGTTTGGCCAAGTGTCCTCGCCCCGCGTGGTTGAAATTCGATGCGCACCGTCGTCGCCGTGCTCGCGCTTGTAGCGTGCGTGCATGCCGGCTTGTGGGCTTCGCTACGGACTAAAGAAACGGCTCCCGATTTTACTGGGCAGCTGGCCAGTGTTTCCTACGCTCCGTTTGTCAACTCCCAGCATCCGGATTACGGGGACCGGCCCACGGTCGAACAGATCCGGGCCGACCTGAAAGCGATCGCCCCCTACACCCGCGCCATTCGCACCTATTCCTCTACCGGCGGCGGCGAGCTCGTGCCGCCAATCGCTGCCGAGTTCGGCCTCAAGGTCACGGTTGGGGCCTGGATCGACAAGGACAAAGATCGCAACGAGCGAGAAATCCGCTCGGCGCTCGACCTCGCCCGCCGCTACAGCAACGTCAACGCCATCGTGGTCGGCAACGAGACCACGCTGCGCGCGGAAATGAGCGTCGACGACCTCATCAAGCTCATCCAACGCGTGAAGCGGTCCAGCCCGGTCCCGGTCACTACGGGAGAAATCTGGACGGTCTGGATCGACCATCCGGAGCTTGCCTCGGCGGTCGATTTTATTGCCGCGCACATCCTGCCCTACTGGGAGGGTTTTGACGCCTCCCGCGCGGTCGATCACACCATCGAATTCTATGACAAGCTGCGCCGCGTCCACCCCGGCAAGCGGGTCGTGATCGCCGAATTCGGCTGGCCGAGCGCCGGCTACAACTATCACGGCGCCAATCCCGGCCGCATCGAGCAGGCCATGGTCATCCGCGATTTCGTCAATCGCGCCGAGGCGTATGGCATCGATTACAACATCGTCGAGGCGATCGATCAGCCCTGGAAGACGTTTGAAGGCGGCGTCGGCCCCTATTGGGGCCTGTTCGACGCTTCGCGTCAGGCCAAGTTCTCCTGGACCGGACCGATCACCGATCCAGACTATATCAAGCGCGCCGGGCTCGCCGTCCTCCTCGGCCTACTTCTATCCTTACCGATCCTGGCGATGAGCGGCGTAACCCTGGCGCAGGCGCTGACGCTCGCCACATCGGCCAACCTCGCCGGCGCCTGGTTCGCGGCGATTGTCGCGTTCTGGAATGGCCATTACTTCGTGCCGGGCGCCGCCTTTGCGCTCGGGCTGGGCGTGACCCTCCTGGTGCCGCTGATCGCCATCGCGCTGGCCCGCATCGACGAGATCGCCGCAATCGCATTCGGCCGCCCGCCCCGCAGGCTCGCCAGTTCGCCACCCTTGGCGCCCGAAATTTTCGCGCCGAAGGTTTCGATCCACGTACCTGCTTGTTGCGAGCCACCGGAGATGCTTCGCGCGACGCTGGATGCCGTGGCGAAGCTCGACTATCCAAATGTCGAGTGCGTAGTGGTCATCAACAACACGCCCGATCCGGCATTCTGGCGGCCGATCGAGGAGCATTGTCGGACGCTCGGCGAGCGCTTCAAGTTCATCAACGTCGAGAACCTCCGCGGCTACAAAGCGGGTGCGCTGCGGCTCGCGCTCGAGCACACGGCGAGCGACGCGGAAATCGTCGGCGTGATCGACGCCGACTATGTCGTGCAGCCGGACTGGCTCAAGGATTTGGTGCCGCTGTTCGCCGACCCGCGCGTCGGGCTGGTTCAATCGCCGCAGGATCATCGCGATGGCGATCGCTCAATCATGCACCACGCGATGAACGCGGAATATGCCGGGTTCTTCGATATCGGCATGGTCCAGCGCAACGAAGCCAACGCCATCATCGTCCACGGCACAATGTGTTTGATCAGGCGCGCCGCTATCGACGCCATAGGCGGATGGTCGAGCGAGACCATTGTGGAAGACGCCGATCTCGGGCTGACGCTGCTCGAACAAGGCTGGATCGCGCACTATACCAACCGCCGCTACGGCTATGGGCTGCTTCCCGATACATTCGACGCCTACAAGCGGCAGCGTCACCGTTGGGCATTCGGCGGACTGCAGATTATGCGCAAGCACTGGCAACAACTGTTGCCTTGGTCTGACGGCCTTTCGCGCGAACAGAAGCGCGAATATGGCCTCGGCTGGCTCAACTGGCTGGGCGCCGAAAGCATTGGCGTCGTCGTCGCTCTTCTCAACATCGTTTGGGTGCCGATCGTCGCGTTCGCCAATATCGCCGTGCCGGATCGTATTCTGACGATTCCAATCCTGGCGGCCTTCGCGATCTCGGTCGCCCATTTTGTCGCGCTCTATCGGTTGCGGGTGCGGGCAACGCCGGGACAAATGCTAGGTGCCGTGTGCGCCGCCATGTCCGTGCAATGGACCGTCGCGCGCGCTGTCGGCAGCGGCATATTTAAAGAGCGTCTGCCCTTCCTGCGCACGTCGAAGGGCGGCAACAGCCGCAAGGGGCCCGATTTCCCGGCCTTCTGGGAAGCCGTGATCGCGGGGCTTCTCCTGGTGGGGGCTCTCACCCTCGTCATGACCAACTACAAGCAGGTCCACGAAATCAACATCTTCGCGGTGGTTCTCGTGGTGCAAAGCCTGCCGTTCCTGTCGGCCGTTGCCATCGGGCTGATCGAAGGCAGTCGCCTCAACTCGTTCGCCTACTGGCACGGAATCGAAACGCGGGTCCTCGAATTGCTGCCGCGGTCCAAAGTCATCGCCGAGCCGCCGAAACTGCCGGCGGAGAACCGCGTCGAGGCGGCGCAGTAGCGCCCTTAACCCGCAAGCGCGGTTTCCGCGAGTCGCACCCAATACGACGTGCCAACCGGAATCGCCTCGTCATTGAAATCGTACGCCGGGTGGTGGAGCATCGCGCTGTCGCCGTTGCCGAGGTAAATGAAGGCGCCCGGCCGCTCCTGCAGCATGTAGGCGAAGTCTTCGGCGCCCATCAGCGGCGGAACGTCACGGTTGACCTTATCCTTGCCGGCAATCTCGTCCGCGACCGCCGCCGCAAACGCAGTTCGGCCTTCTTCGTTCACCAGGACCGGATAGCCGGTCGAAAAGGTGACGTCGGCCTTGGCGCCATAGAGCTGCGCCGTCCCTTCAACCACTTCCTGCAACCGCCGTTGGAGAAACTCGCGGACTTGGGGAGACAGGCTACGTATCGTACCCCTCAGCTTCGCGTACTGCGGAATGACGTTGTCCGTTTGACCGGCCTGGAACACGCAGATCGAGATGACCGCGGCCTCGAGCGGATCGACGTTGCGCGCCACGATTGATTGTATCTGATTGACGATCTGCGCGCCGACCAGGACCGTGTCGACGCCGAGATGCGGCCATGCCGCGTGGCCGCCTTTTCCCTCCAGGTTTATTGCGATGGAGTCGGTCGAGGCCATCATGGGACCCGAGCGGATCGCGAATTCGCCGACCGGCATGCCGGGATAGTTGTGCATGCCGAAAACCTCCTGGATACCGAAGCGATCGAGCAGGCCGTCCCGCAGCATCGCTCTTGCGCCCGCGCCCCCCTCCTCCGCCGGCTGAAAAATCACGACGGCGGTGCCGGCAAAATTGCGGGTGTCCGCAAGATATTTGGCGGCGCCGAGCAGCATCGCGGTATGGCCGTCATGGCCGCAGGCGTGCATCTTGCCCGGCACGGTCGATTTGTAGGCGAGGTTGGTCGCCTCTTCGATCGGCAGCGCGTCCATGTCGGCGCGCAAGCCAACCACCTTGCCGCCGGCCTTGCGGCCGCGGATGACGCCGACAACGCCGGTTCGGCCTATCCCGGCGACCACTTCGTCGCAGCCGAAGGTTTTGAGCTTGTCGGCAACGGAAGCCGCCGTGCGGTGCACGTCGTAAAGCAGTTCCGGGTTGGCGTGGATATCCCGCCGCCAAGCCGTGATCTCGGCGTGCAGGTCGGCGACGCGGTTGACGATCGGCATGGTGGTGGTCCTCGTTCGGCGCTGCCCGGCCCCGAAGGCACAGTGTAGCAAAAGGTGTCCCCGTTGCGACAGCAGCCATCTGCGTTGCTGCGCGCGGCCTGTTTCTCGCGCAAATCGATGCAAAATGAGCGTGGGAGGCGCCGGCGCGAGCGGGAGGCTGGAAAACCCGGCCGCTATTGCGTATGGAGTGCGCGCACGAGCCGGTAGCTCAGTCGGTAGAGCACGTGACTTTTAATCACGGGGTCCTGGGTTCGAGTCCCAGCCGGCTCACCATCGAACGTAACGCGGTACGAAGCCGGACCCTAGCCATGAGCATTTTTGCAGTGAACTACCTTTGCCGCGAGGTTTTGCGCGACCACGCTTTCCGCGCGGCCATGAAGACCGATCCGGCTAAGGCGCTGGCGCCGCTCGAGCTCACCGACGACGAGCGGCGGGCGCTTATTGCCGGCGATGTCGGCGCGCTTTACCGCATGGGCGTCAACGGCTTCCTCATGGGCTATCTCGCCCGTTTCGAGGTCTGCGGCCTCAATGTCGAGATTTACAACGAGCGCATGCGCGCGGTGAAAGTGGACGAAATCGGGCAGCCTGTCGGCTAAAGGGTTTTGCGGAAATGGCCGGAGCCGAAGCGGCAAGCAAGGTGGCCCTGCGGTCCCACTGGGAAAACGTTTACAAAAGCAAAAGCGAGCGCGACGTCAGCTGGTTCGAGGAGAGCCCAGCCATCTCCCTCGATCTCATTCATGCAACGGGCATAAAAGCCGATGCGTCGATCATCGATATCGGCGGCGGGACCTCGCGGCTGGCCGATGCATTATTGGACGAAGGTTTCGCGGCCGTCGCTGTGCTTGACCTCTCAGATGAGGCGCTTGCAACATCGAAGGCCCGGTTAGGCGCGCGAAGCGCGAAAGTGCAATGGATCGCCGCGGATATCACGGCCTGGAAACCGTCGCAAACCTACGACGTATGGCATGACCGCGCCGCCTTTCATTTCTTGACCGATGCGAACGATCGCGCCGCTTACGGGAAGTGCGTCTTGAGTGCCGTAAGGCCCGGCGGTCACGTCATCATCGGGACGTTCGCACCTGATGGTCCCGAACGCTGTAGCGGACTGCCCGTCATTCGTCACAATGCCGCTTCGATCGGTCAAGTACTCGGTCCGTTTTTCGAACTGCTGGAAACGCGCAATCGCGCGCATCACACGCCATCAGGAGCTATCCAGCAATTCCAATTCAGCCGGTTTCGGCGCTCGAAGTAGAACAGACGCCCCTCGTCTTAGTGTATGGCTGTGCCGCGCCACAATTGTCGGGTCTAATTTTTGCGAGCGCGCGATATCCGAGACGGATAATCACGTTTCACAAATTGGATGCGAATGGCTTGGGTCTATTTATTTGGGCTGGGGCTTGTTCTTTGGGGCCTATGTGGCGCCGTGATGGCAATTGGCCGCAGAATTTGGTCTCTCGATACCACCCTGCACGTTCACCTAGCCGCGGCACCGGCTATCGCGTTCCTCGTATCGGCCATTCACAAATTGCTCGCCGCGGAATTCAACCCCGTGCTGCGTGCCATGGTGCTGACTGGGATTGTCGTCATCCTCGACGCTGTTGTGGTCGCTCCGATTATCGAGCGCAGCTATGCCATGTTTCGCAGCTTCATCGGAACTTGGATGCCTTTTGCAGCGATCTTCCTGGCAAGCTGGACCGCCGGATTTCTGGTTCTGGCGTAAAAGCGTTGGGTGCTCGCGAATGACCGCCCAAGATCAATATCACACGCTATGCGCGCTGCCGGTGTTGTGCCCCCGGAATGAGCAACAACAACGCGATAATTCCGACGACAGCAAAGGCCGCGCCATAATAAAACACGGCGGCGTGCCCGATCCGGTCCCACAGTAAACCGGCGATGATGCTGGCGACGAGTTGTAAAAGGCCCACAGTCGTATTGTACCAGCCGATAGCGCTCGCGCGCAGGCGGTCCGCCACGAAGCCCGAAGCAACCGCCTTGCCGGCCGTGCGAAATATTCCCTGGTACAATCCGTAGAACACAAAGAACCCCGCGATCAGGGCGATGTTCTGCGTCAGGGCAAAGCCCAGATAGGCGATCAGAAAAATGATGAAGGAGGCAAGCAAGACGTTTTTGCCTCCCCATTTGTCGAAAAACCACCCCGCCGGATAGGAAATCAGCGCTGCGACGAGGTTGAACGCCGCATAGATCAGGATGGTCTTTTCCAGCGAGGCGCCGATATCCTGTGTTCGCAGAATGAGAAACGCGTTGCTGGAATTACCCAACCCGAAGAGGGCGGTCACCAGCAAATATTTCCAGTAGTCCTTCGGAAAGTGGCGCAGGCGGATGTCGACCTTCGCCTTTGTGGTGCCCGCCGTGCGCGGCTCCTTGACCAAAAGAACCATGCAGAAGGCCAGCAGACCGGGAATGACCGCCAGATAGAAGACCGAACGGATGCCGACGTCGAGCGTGTAGAGGAGGAACACGGCAAGAAGGGGCCCAAGAAAGGCGCCGGCGTTATCGCCGACTCCCTCCAGCCCGAAAGCCCGGCCGCGGTTTTGCTCGTCAACTGAAGAAGCGATCAGCGCGTCACGTGGCGCCGAGCGAGCGCCCGCGCCCAGGCGATCCGCCAATCTCGCGCCGAACACGACTTGCCAAACCGTCGCCAGACCCATCAGCGGTTTGCTGACAGCGGCGACGAAATACCCGGCGAGGGCTATGGGTTTTCGCCGTTGCAATTTGTCCGAAAGGGTTCCGGAGAAGCCCTGCACGATGTTCTGCGCCGCTTGGGCAAAACCGTCGACCAGTCCGACGATGCTGCCGCTGGCGTTCAGCGTTTGCGTCAGGAAGACCGGCAGAACCGGGTAGAGCATCTCCGTGGAAATATCGGAGAACAAACTGGCGAAGGTGAAAAGGAACGTGGTCCTCGAAAGGCCGGCAAAATATTGTTGGACGCCCCTAGCGGGCACGGGCGAATCGGGCTTGTCACCGTTTTCCATCTGTCAGGTTTATGTGAAGAGGACCATGAATCCGAAATATTTCGTGCCGCCCTTGCAACCCGCAACGCGACTGTCGGTTCGGCTAACCTGTCCGCCGGGTCAGGTTGGAGAGCGCCCAAACCAAAGCGCCAAACGCCAACGTGTCGGCGAAACCCCGAAGATATAGGCCCCACAGGAAGAATTCATCAAACGCGTGACGATTGGCGGAGGCGGATTGCGGTGTGGCTAGGCTCAGCATGATTGGTGCCGCCTTGGCCGTGAGCAGCAATCCGGCAATGGAAAGCGCGACCGCACCGTAGAGGGCCAGCGCCACTTCGCGTCGGGCGCTGCGATCGAAATAGTTGCTCAGGGCGGCTGCTACAATCAGCAGCGTAGCGCCGATGCCTTCGACCGGATAAGCGACCAGACCGGTCCAAAGATCCGCGCGACGGCTGTACTCCACCCAGGCTTCAGCGCCGAGTTCGTGCCAAGCGGGCCCGCCCACGATCACCCGATCGATAATGCCCCCCGCCAATATTCCGCTCACGAGCGTGGCCGCCATGACCAGAAGGCGAGTGCGTAGCTGGGGCATGGTGCGGTGCTCGTTTCAGCTTGATCGGGGCGAAGGAACTCGGCTGAGCAGCGCGTCCAGCGACCACGCTCCGCCGCCCTCGATCAGCAGATAGATTGATCCAAGCAGCATGTCGAAATCCGCGCGGGCTTCATGCAACATGCTCCAGAAGCCGTAGCGCGGCAGCTTCGGTAGGTGAAACATCCAGAAATCATGTCCGAGCAGGATCGGAACCTTGGTCGAAGCGATGGCCACGATCATGATGAAGATCAGCGGGATCGCAGCGAGCCGGGTGCAGAGACCCAAAACGATGAGCGCGCCGCAGATCGTCTCGACCGCGCCCACAAACGGCCCCATGAACTCCGGATAGGGAATGCCGATATTGGCAAAGCGGCCGGCGCCCAAAATTTCCGGAAACGCGAGCTTTTGAATCCCTTCGGGAAAAAAGACCGCCAAGCCGACGAGAAGGCGAACGAGGAGCGACCAGCCGGGCGCGCGCGTTGCGAAGACAATAGCCCGCCAATTGATCGCTTGAGGCTTGCTCACGCTTCGTTTCCCGCCGCCCGTCGGCCTTTCAAATATTTTTGTTTGTACCAGTCGACGATCTCGCTGCCGGTGGTCATCCACACCTCCTGACGCGAGGTGATGTGGGCGAGCGCCTTGGCGAAATACTTGCTGCGATGCGGATAGCCGACCAAGAACGGGTGCAGGCAGATTGACATCACGCGGCCGGTCTTGGCGCCCTCCTCGTAGAGCACGTCGAACTGGTCGCAGATCATTTGGCCGAAAACCTCCGGGCTCTGATGCAGGTCGAGCAGTGCCGGAATATCGTTGATCTCCACGGAATAGGGCATGGCGATCATCGAGCCCTTCTTCACCCGCATCGGATAGGGCTGGTCGTCGTTGACCCAGTTGCCGACGTAATCGATGCCATTCTCGGCGAGGACATCGAGCGTGCGCAGTGTCTCGCTCAAGGCTGGACTGAGCCAGCCGCGCGGCGCCTTGCCGACGCTCTTGGTAATCGTGCCGACCACGTCTTTGATGAGCGCCCGCTCCTCCGCCTCTGACTGGTTATTGAACAGCGTCGAGTTATTGTTGCCGTGCCCCATCCACTCCCAGCCAAGTTTTTTTCCCTCTTCGATGATGCGCGGATAGTGCTTGCACACATCGGAATTGAGCGCGACGGTGCCCTTGATTCCGTATCGCTCCAATACCTCCATCATCCGCCAAATGCCGACCCGCACCCCGTAATCGCGCCACGAATAGTTGAGGACATCCGGGTTGACCGGCAGATTGGTCAGGCGCGTCGAAGGCCGATCGAATAGAAAATGCTCGATGTTCGGAATAACCCAGACGGCGACGCGGGCGCCGTTCGGCCATGACAACCGCGGCCGGTCGATGATCGCCGAGTATTCGAACCGACCATGCTCGGTCGGGATGGGTGGTTGCGGCGGCGCGGTCTTTCGCGCGCCACGACGCGCGGCGGCGGTGACATGTGGTTTGGCGCCACGTTTCTTGATTGCCTTCGTCACTGGCTTGCGCGGCACGCATTCCTCCCGATTGCTCACGCGATTGATCTAGCGGCGTTGTGCCGCGACGACTAATGTCGCACAAGAACCGCGTGGAAGTGAATGGACTGAAGGGAGTTCATGAGATGGCCAATATCGTTGCCGGGTTTGGCGTGCCGCATACCCCGGTCTTTCCGTTCTTCGTCAAGCGCGACGGCCCCGATTGCGAAACCGCCAAGCTGTTCGCGGCGCAAAAGGAACACCTTGCCGCCGCGCGTCCGGACGTGATCGTGATGTTCGACACCGATCATCTCAATACCTTCTTCCTGGATAATCTGCCGATTTTCGCGGTCGGCGTGGACAAGTCCTTTGCCGGTCCGAATGACGAGCCGCGGGAAATGCCAGTGTACAAAATTCCCTCCGCGGTCGATTTGGCGGCACATATCCGCCAAATCAGCATCGAAGCCGGCTTCGATACCGCGCTGACCCAGCATTTCTCCGTCGATCATTCGATCGCCGTGCCGCTCCATTTCCTCACGCCGGATATGAAAGTGCCGGTCATTCCCTTCTTCATCAGCGGGCACGTGCCGCCGCTGCCATCAGCGCAACGCTGCTACGCGCTCGGCCAAACGGTCGGCCGTGCAATCGCATCATGGCCGGCGCCGTTGCGCGTCGTCGTCATGGGTAGCGGCAGTTTTTCTCTTGAGGTCGCCGGTCCGCGCATGGCGCCGGGCCGCACCGACGGCGTCCCCGATCCGGATTGGGCCTGGCGGATCATCAAATATCTCGAAGAGCAGCAGATCGAAAAACTCATCGGCGAGGCCACCGAACACCAGCTCCTCAAGGCCGGCAATGTCGGCGGCGAGTTGCTCAACTGGATCGCGATGCTCGGCGCCATCGGCCATCACAAGCCAAACTATATCGCGCCACAAATGCAGAACGGCCACGCTTACGGCGTGTGGCGCTGGAACTGACGACTTATGTCGTGCGGGTGAGGCCGCCGTTGACGTAGAGCGTCTGCCCGGTGATGAACCCGGCATCGTCGCTGGCGAGAAACGATACCGCTCCGACCAGATCAGAAACCTGCTCGCCGCGTTTGATCGATTGCATATTGGCCATGAAATCGAAAAGCGCGGCGGTGGACATTCCGCCGGGAATCTCGCGGCGGGCAAGCGCACCCGGCGTTCGTGTGAGCCCGGGCGCGATGGCGTTGACGGTGACGCCGTGCTCGCCGAATTCGGTGGCGAGCGAGCGCGTGAATCCGATGACGCCGGCTTTGCTGGTGATGTAATGAACGAAATCGGGCACGAGGAGGCTGACCGTATCCGATGCGATGTTGACGATGCGGCCCCAGCCGCGTTGGCGCATGCCGTCGGCAAGCGCCTTGGTCATCAGGAACATCGAATCGAGATTGACGGACATGACGCGCCGCCAATCGTCGAACGTGATCTCGTCGAACGTCTGCACCGGATAGATGCCGGCGTTGTTCACCAGGATGTCGCAGCGCCCGCCGCCTTTCCCGACCGCTTGCTTGAGCGCGGCGACGCTTGCCGGATCGCTGACATCGCAGACAACCGCCGTCGCCTGCCCGCCTATCGCCGCGATCATTTGCAATGTTTGATCCGCGTTGCCGCGATCGGCAATGACGATCTGCGCGCCCTCCTCGGCTAGACGCACCGCAAACGCTTGTCCTATTCCGGATGCGGCGCCCGAGATAACCGCGGTGCGTCCCTCGTGCCTCTTGGTCATGACTCAAGCCTTCCCGTTTCTTGCCGCACGATTGTTCGCATGTAAGAAGGGCGCAAGTGAAGGGTTTCGCGGTCCGTCGAAACCACGACCGCCAATGGGGCAAACGAAGCAGAAGGAGTGCAGATCGTGACCAGCGGCAAAGAGGACGAGGAATTCTTCCGCCAGCGGGGCTTTGGCATCAAGATCGGCTTCGGCGAGCGGCCGGCGCTGATCATCATCGACATGCTCAAGGGCTTTACCGACCCCACGATGCCGCTCGGCGCCAATCTCGACACGCAGATTGAGGCGCAGAAACCGCTGCTCAAGGTCGCACACGAACGCGACATCCCGGTCATATTCTCGACGGTGATGTACGAGGAAGCCGAAGCCAAGGATGCCGGCCTCTGGGGCATCAAGATGAAGGGTTCGCTCACGCTCACTGCGGGCTCGGAGGCGGTCAAGGTCGATCCGCGTCTTGGCATGCAACCGAAGGATATCCTGCTGGTCAAGAAATACGCCTCGTGCTTCTTCGGCACCGATCTCGTCCCGCGGCTGAACAGCCGGCGCGTCGACACGTTGATCATCACCGGCTGCACCACCAGTGGCTGCGTGCGTGCGACCGCGGTCGATGCGGTGCAGAACGGCTTTCGCCCGGTCGTGGTACGCGAGGCGGTCGGCGACCGCTCGGCGGCGGCGCACGAGCAGAGCCTGTTTGACCTCAACGCCAAGTATGCCGACGTCGTGTCGCTCGACGAGACGTTGCAGTATCTCAAGACCGTCGGCCACAACCGGCCGACAGCGTGAATGACATTAAGTGGAGCATGATCTTATCGGAAAACCGGCATCCACTTTTCCGGATCATGCTCTAGAACATCGGATAGGCCGGGTTGAGCGGCAGCCCGAACTCGGCGCGCCCGTAGTTTTCAGCCGGCACGTCCCAGTTCATCACCACATGCGAGGAGATGGCGTGCACGTCGCGCCAGCAGCGTTGCGCCGAATTGTTCTCCATCAGACCGCTCGAACCACTGATCTTGATCAGCGAATCCATCGCATCGCGCAGCATGCGCATGGCGTAGGGGAAGTCGCGCCGCAATAGTGTCCGCGTCTCCATTGACATGCCGCTGTAATCTTTGCGCGCGGTCGCCAGCGCCCGCCGCGCCAGGAGTTCGGCCGCGTCGATCTGAGCGGCTATCTCCGCGACTTTCAGCTGCACCGGCACGTGCTGGGAGATATTGAGCTGGGTGTAGGTCAGATATCGCTGCCGGGTCCATTCCGCGAAATCGGCGTAGCCACCGCGCGCCGATCCGAGCGCAGGCCCGAGTAGCGCATAGGAATGGACCGCAATGAACGGCGTGCGGTAGATTGGATTGGTATTGACCTTGGATCCAGGTGAGCAGGCGTCGCGCAGCGTCGAAAATGACACGCTGCGATGCTCGGGCACGAACACGTTATCGAGCACCGCGGTGATCGAACCGGTGCCGCGCAAGCCCGCGCAAAACCACGTGTCGTCCTGTTTCACCTGCGACACCGGCACAAGGTGGAGCCGCATGTCGGGATGGTCTTCCGCACGGAACACGAGTCCGCCGATCATGATCCAATGCGAATGGCGCAAGCCGCTGCACCAGGACCAGCGTCCGTCGAGGCGATAGCCGCCGGGCGCCACCGTTACGGTGCCGGTCGGCGCCGCGGAAGTAGCGATGCAGGCAGCCTTGTTTTCGCTCCAGACGTCATGCTGCGCCTCTTCGGGGAAGAGCGCCAGCATGCAGGCGTGATCCGCGAGATAGTTCAGGCACCAGGCCGAGGAAGCGCAGGTCGACTTGCCAAGCTCGATCGCAATATCGAACGCCACTTCGTGGTCGTGCTCGTAACCGCCCCAGCGCTTCGGTTGCAGCGTGTGGATCAAGCCGGCATCGATAAATTCTTCGACCGACTCGCGCGGGATATTGCGATCCCGTTCGGCTTTAATCGCGCGCTCGCGCAGTTTCGGCGCGAGCTTTTGCGCGCGGCCGACCAATTCGGCAGCCGTCGGGGCGTTACCCGGCGCGGTGGACGGCCGCAGTTCGGCTAAGCTCATGAAACTTCCTCCCTTTGACGGCACATTGCGCCAGCGCCACAATGGAATCAAGAAGCGGCGGCGCAACCGCCGCGTCACATCGATACAACCAGCGTTAGATAGGGGGAATTATGCGTCTCGGATTTTTCATGATGCCGGTGCATCCACCGGCTCGTTCCTTCACCGAAACGCTCGCCGAGGATACTGAGAAATCGCTACTGGCCGATCGCCTCGGCTTTAGCGAGTTGTGGCTGGGCGAACATTTTTCGGCGACGAGCGAGCCGATCCCCTCGCCGCTGATGTTCATGGCTGGGCTTGTGCCGCGGACCAAGAATTTAAAGTTTGGCACCGGCGTTATCTGCCTTCCCAACCACCATCCGGTCGTGGTCGCGGCGGAGGCGGCGCAGTTCGACCACATGAGCCAAGGCCGGTTCATGCTCGGCGTCGGGCCGGGCGGCCTTCTTTCCGACTTCGAATTGTTCGGCCACAGCGACGTCGCCGTCCGCAACCGCAAGGTCGTCGAAGCGATCCGTATCATGCGGCAGATCTGGTCGCAGGATCCGCCTTACGACATCAAAGGCGAGTTCTGGAACGTCCGATTGAAGGATGCGGTGATCCCCGAGCTCGGCATCGGCTATATGCCGAAACCGTTCCAAAAAGGCGGCCCGCCGATTTCGATTTCGCTGGCAAGCCCGCATTCGTCTACCGCGCGCACGGCCGCGCTGAACGACTGGGGCATCCTGTCTGCCAATATCATCCCGACCTATTCGGTGGCTTCACATTGGGCGATCTACAGCAAGGCCCGCGCCGAGGCCGGCAAGCGTGCCTCCGGGGAGAATTGGCGCGTGGCACGCAACGTCATGGTCGCGCCTACCGATGCGGAAGCCCACGACCGCGTCTTCGGCGAGAAGGCCTCCAACCGCTATTTGTTTGACTATGTCCGCACGGTCCTCGACAGGGTTGGATTGTTGTCCGTCATGAAGCCGCGGCCGGACATGCCTGACAAGGAGGCAACCGTCGAGGCGATCATCGATGGCTGCACCTTGTACGGCTCGCCAAGGACGATGCTCGACAAGCTCGTCGCCTTCCGCGAAGAGGTCGGACCATTCGAGACACTTCTCATGACCGGCGTCGACTGGGCCGGTCCCAACGAAGCCTGGGAACGCCAGTCGATGCAGCTCCTTGCCGAGGAGGTCATGCCAAAATTCCGTCAGCACGTGCT
>JBEKSB010000029.1:0-26165 GCA_049517455.1 Xanthobacteraceae bacterium | reverse complement strand
GCAAGCAAGATTGTTGCCGGCATAGCGCTTTGCCGGATCGCTGACTTCCGGCCCGATATGGGCGTAGGTCGCAGTGATGAGATCGCGGCCACGCCGTACAAGACGGCCGTGATCATCATCAGGCAACGCGCCGATCTCGGGCACAGTCCAGACCGCGCCGCCGGGCGGCCCCACGGTCTGGGCACGACCATGCATTGGCAGCAGCGCCAGTATCGCGATTACCGCCAGCGGCATGCGCGCGCGGCTATTTGGCCCGACAGAGCCTCTCATTTGCCTCGTCGTTCGCGCAGACAGACAACCGATCCAGGAGATCAATGGGTTAAGCGCGATGCAATCTTGTACAACATTTTCGCCCATCAATGTGACTGGACGCGATTCAGCCGCGCGCCGGTGCCGGCGAAGCCGCGCCGAAACCCGCGGACGAGGGTTTCGCGATGGTGAGCACCAGCGCTGCGGCCAGAATGCACAACGCCCCGGCGACGAAAAAAGCCGGCAGATAGCTGGCAAACTCCGTGCGCGAAAAGCCCGCGCCAAACGCCGCGGTCGCGGCGCCGATCTGATGGCCGGCGAAGACCCAGCCGAAAACCATTCCGGCGCGCTCCCGGCCAAACCGGTCGGCGGTCAGCTTGACGGTCGGCGGCACAGTCGCAATCCAGTCGAGACCGTAGAACACGGCAAACAGCGAAAGGCCGTAGAACGTAAAGCTGGTGAAGGGCAGATAGAGCAGCGATATCCCGCGCAGCCCGTAATACCAAAACAACAGCCAGCGATTGTCGAAGCGATCGGACAGCCAGCCCGATCCGATCGTACCGACGAAATCAAACACGCCCATCATGGCGAGCACGCTCGCCGCGCCCACCGCCGCGAGCCCATAGTCGCCGCAGAGCGTGATGAAATGCGTCTGGATGAGGCCGTTGGTGCTCGACCCGCAAATGAAGAACGTCGCGAACATTATCCAGAACAGCGGCACGCGGGCCGCGTCGCTAAGCACCGCAAGCGGAGACGACAGCAAGGACATCAGGCCGACGCCGGCCGGCGGCGGCGGCGTTACGGAAGTCTCGCCGTAAGCTGGAAGATTAAGGTCGCTCGGCCGGTCGCGCATCAGCGCCAGCGCGACAAGACCGGCCGCTGCCAGCAAGCCACAGACGAAAATCAGCGCCCAGCGCCAGCCGAAGCGTTCGGTCAATTCCGCAATCAGCGGCAGGAATATCAGCTGTCCGGTCGCCGAACTCGCGGTCAGGAGACCGACGACCAGTCCGCGGCGCTTTGTGAACCAGCGCGTCGCCACTGTCGCCGCGAGAACGACAGCGGTAAGGCCGGTACCAACGCCGACGACAACACCCCACAGCAATATCAGTTGCCACACGCGGGTCATCGCCAGTGAAGCGATGAGACCAACAACGATCAGCATCGCCGCACAGATCATGACGCGGCGGAGGCCGAACCGGTTCATGAAGGCCGCGGCGAACGGGCCGAACAACCCGAATAGCAGGAGACGCAACGCGAGTGCCGCCGAAATCTGAGAGTTGTCCCAGCCGAACTCCCGCTCAAGTGGCACGATGAGTACGCCGGGCGCACCCATAGCGGCCGCCGTCACCAGCATGGTGAGGAAAGTGACGGCGACGACGACCCAACCGTAATGGATGTTGCGGCGAGCCAGTGCCGCGGCAAGCCCGGAGGACATCATGATTGTCGCGTACCGCCCGCAAAATCTTTAGATGATGCTGATCATCTATTCTTGTTTATTGATGATGATCGTCATATAATTTGTCAAGGGTCGCTGTCTGACGCATGACGGGGCTGCGCAATGAGAGTGAGCCGAGAAAAAGCCGCCGAGAACCGGGAACGCATCATCAATGCGGCCGGCGCGTTGTTTCGTGCCAAGGGTTTCGGCGGCGTCGGGGTCGCCGACATCATGAAGGCCGCCGACCTGACGCATGGCGGCTTCTACGGCCATTTCGTGTCGAAGGACGATCTTGTCGCGCAGGCAAGCCGGCGGACCATGGCGCGCTCGGCGGTGAAGTGGGAGCGGGTCGCAGCCGGCGCCCCCGATCAGCCTTATGCAGCTTTGCTGCGCCATTACCTCACGCCGCGCCATCGGGACGAACCGGATCGCGGCTGTGCCTTTGCGGCGCTCAGCGCTGATGCCGGCCGCAGCGGCAAGGCAGTGCGCGAAGCCTTCACGGAGGGCTTGGAGCCCTTAATCGATATTCTCGCCAAAGCCGTGCCCGGACGGTCGAAGGCGACGCGGCGGCGGAAGGCCGTGGCCGCCATGGCCGGTCTCGTTGGCGCGTTGACGCTCGCCCGAACGGTGAGGGATTCATCCCTGTCGAATGAAATCCTGGAAGCGGCGCTCCGGGAATTATTAGCCGCCGCCGAACGCTAGGACGTATCGCCGCGACCCTTTGTGACGTATTTTGTTCGCTAATTGTTCTTGACCTTACGGGTTCCGCTATCTCCATGGTGGCCTCAGTGGCCGGAGTGATCGAGGGCGGCGCGCTAACCAACCGGCGTCCGTTCAGAGCCCGCACCATTCCGCCAGCATGCCGGCGCTGGTCGGCGGCGGCATCCACGCGCGGCCGGGAGAAATCTCGCTCGCGCATAACGGCGTTCTCTTCCTCGACGAACTTCCGGAGTTCCAGCCGCAAGCCCTCGACTCGCCGCGTCAGCCGCTCGAGACCGGTGAGGTGTCGATCGCGCGCGCCAATTATCGCGTCACCTACCCGGCGCGGTTTATGCTGGTCGCCGCAATGAATCCGTGCCAGTGCGGGCACGCCAGCGAACCCGGCTACACCTGCCGCCGCGGAATCAATACGCGCTGCGCGGCGGACTACCAGGGGCGCATTTCGGGCCCGCTCCTTGACCGCATCGACTTGCATATCGAGGTGCCGGCGGTGACCGCCGCCGATCTCATCCTGCCGCCGCCAACCGAAGGAAGCCGCGAGGTCGCCGAACGTGTCGCACTCGCCCGCGAGCGGCAGGCCGCGCGCTTTGCCGCGATCGGACTACCCCACCTGCGCAGCAATGCCGCGGTCTCGGGCGCAGTTCTCGAAGATGTGGCGCGCCCGGATGCAAGCGGACTCTCGCTCCTGCGCGAAGCAGCCGACGCGATGCGGCTCTCCGCGCGCGGCTACCATCGCCTGCTGCGGGTGGCGCGCACACTCGCCGACCTCGACGGGGCGGAAAAAGTCGGCCGCATACACCTCGCCGAGGCCCTGTCCTACCGCGCGCTTGCCGATGAGATCGGGCGCGCGGCGTAACTCTCACCTGCCGTTGATCGCTCCGCGGATGCCGATCGCGGCGAGGAATTCTTGTCGGGTCTCGGCGTGGTCGCGGAAGACGCCGAGCATGCGGCTCGTCACCATGCTGACGCCGGTCTTGTGCACGCCCCGGGTGGTCATGCATTGGTGCGTCGCCTCGGTCACCACGGCAACGCCATGGGGCTTGAGCACCTCATCGAGGCACGTCGCGATCTCGGCCGTCATCTTCTCCTGGATTTGCAGCCGCCGCGCATAGACCTCGACCAGCCGCGCCAGTTTGGAAATCCCCACCACCCGGTTGCGCGGCAGATAGCCGATATGCACACGGCCGATGATCGGCGCCATGTGATGTTCGCAATGCGATTCGAAGCGGATATCGCGCAGCACCACCACCTCGTCGTAGCCCCCGGTCTCCTCGAAAGTGCGCTTGAGATACTCGCGCGGATGATCCTTGTAGCCGGCAAACCACTCTTCATAGGCGCGGACAACCCGTCCGGGCGTGGAGCGGAGTCCCTCGCGATCGGGATCGTCCCCCGCCCAACGGATGAGCGTGCGCACGGCTTCTTCCGCCTCCTCGCGCGTCGCGCGCACCGGCCGGGCCGGCCCGGGAGATTTCGCCCCCGCACGCTTCGAATTCACCACTTTATCCATTCCCTATCTCCCGGCCGCGCTTGAGCTTCTGCCTTGCCATCGGCCAGCCCAACGCAATGTTAACAAAGCATCAACCCTCGCTCCAATCGTTCATACGAGCTGCAAGGGATGCGCAAGGTTCATAGGCCAAAATTGGCGCCAGTGCATCGATAACAACAGGCACCGCCGTGGTTTATGATCAGCAGCCGCGCTGACCGGGCCGAGCGGGGACACGGACCATGCGGCCTCGCGCCAACCTCCGAAAACCCGCCATCGTCAGGCGCCGGCTGGTCTCCCTGATCGTCCGCTCGGCCATCATTACGTCGATGTCGTTTGCGGTCGCCTTCGGCTTCCTCGCCGGGGCGACCTCGCCGGCGGCGCATTATGACCCCTACATGTTCGCAATCGGCGTAGCGTCGCTGTTCGGCGCCTCATGCGGCGCCATGGGAATCCTCATCTCCCGCATCCGCCAAATGAAGAGCGAGCTGCGCGAGCTCGAGACCCGTCTGGACGAGGAGGCGGACCGCAACTGGGAAATAAGGGAAGCGCAAGAGCGCACCGTGAGCTTTTTCGAGGCGCAAGACGACGTGATTGTGCGCCGCGACGGCGCGGGCGCGATCACATACGTCAACGACGCTTTCTGCGCCCTTGCCGATCGCGCTCGCCACGACCTGCTCGCAACCGACTTTACGCTTCCGGTGCTGGAACAAGGCGAGACAAGTCTGCTGACCGATGGCACGCGCGCACACGACCAAAAGATAGCCGCCGCGGACGGCGCACGCTGGATCGCCTGGCGCGAAGTCACGGTCCGCGCCGACGGCCACAGCGAAATGCAAAGTGTCGGCCGTGACGTGACCGACCGCGTGCTCGCCGAGCATGCTTTGGCCGTCGCCCGCGATCAGGCCGAGGCAGCGAATCGCGCGAAGTCACGCTTCCTCACAATGGTGTCGCACGAGATACGCACACCGCTGAATGGAATTCTCGGCATGGCCGATCTCCTCGGCGACACCCCGCTCACCCCCGAACAGGGAACATATTTGAAGGCGGTGAAAACGTCGGGGGAGACGCTGCTGTCACTGATCGAGGAAGTCCTTGATTTCTCCAAGATCGAGGCTGGCCGGCTAGACCTCGCCGCGCGGCCGTTCCCGCTGGCGGCCTTCGCCGAGGAGGTGGTCGAGCTTCTCGGACCCCGCGCCCAAGCAAAGGGACTCGAAATCGGCTGCTACGTCGACGAGCGCTTGCCCGCGCGCGTCGTAGGCGACGTAGCGCGCCTGCGTCAGGTGCTGTTCAACCTCGCCGGCAATGCAATCAAGTTCACCGAGCAAGGTGGCGTGTCGATCATCGTCGAGACAAACCCACAGCCTGATACGATTGCCATTTCCGTGCACGATACCGGCATCGGTATCTCGCCGGAGGATCAACTGCGTATCTTCCTCGAATTCGAGCAGGCCGACGGCGGCTCGGCACGAAAATTCGGCGGTACCGGCCTCGGCTTGACCATTTCGAATAGAATCGTCGAGAGCATGGGAGGCTCGATCGCAGTCGACAGCTCCCCAAACAAAGGTTCAACGTTCCGCGTTACCGTTCCGCTGCCGCGTGCGGACGATGCCAATGAGCCCCCGCTTGCAGTGCCCGATCTTGCCGGCACCGACATCCTGATTGTCGCCCCGGCCGCGACCGAAGCTTCGTTGATCGCGCGGCGGCTGCAACGTTGGGGCGCCCGCACGAAAATCGTTCCCGACGACCGGGTAGCGGCGGCGTTGTTGCCGGAGCAAATGTGGAGCGCGGTGCTCGTCGACCACGCCCTCGGCACGGAAGCCAGCGAAGCGCTCGCGCGTCTGGCCGGCGCGATCCCACGGCGAATCGTGCTGGTCACCCCGGCGATGCGCAACGAGCTTGCCGCGCTCAAGGAGGCCGGCTTCACCGGCTATCTCATCAAGCCGGTACGCGCCGCCTCACTGGCCGCGCGCTTTTCGACCGACGATGCCTTCGACCCCGGGGCGGCAATGGACATTCCGGAGGCGCCGAGCGTAACGCGTCCCGGCGGCGGACTCTCGATCCTCGTGGCCGAGGACAATGAGATCAACGCGCTGCTCGCCCGCGCTCTTTTGGTTAGACTCGGCCATTACCCAACCATGGCCGCAAGCGGCGCCGCGGCAATCGAATCCTGGCTCGCCGCGCGCGCAGCCGGCACGCCCTTCGATCGCGTACTCATGGACTTGCATATGCCGGGCATGGATGGCCTAGAAGCGACCCGACAGATCCGGGCGATCGAGGCGGAGACGAACGCGCCGCGAATGCCGATTCTGGCACTGACGGCGAACGCGTCCGCCGAGGATCGCGAGGAGTGCCTCGCCGCCGGCATGGACGGCTTTCTGGTCAAGCCACTCGACCGCGAGCGCCTCGCCGCTGCGCTCGCAGCATTCGGAAGCGCCGCGCTCGCGGCATAGTTTGGCATTCCCCGTTTCCGATTCCGCCCCGGGCGGAAAATTGTGACAGCGGCGTGAATGATTTAGCTCAATAAACACGTCATCCAAACCTGCTTTTGTAACACCATGACTGGCGCAGGTGGCGACGCATGAAATCTGAAATCATCGAGCAGCTCGGACAAGCCGACTTGCTGCTGCCAACCCTCATCGCCGAGGGATTGGCCGCAAACGACCGGGTGAAGCTCCGCCTGAGCGTTTTGCAAGCGGCCACCCGTCGTGCGTGCGAACCGACCAGTGCTCGCTTCGATCTGACGAACGAATGTCGAGCTGCTGGCGTTGATCATGTGGCATCCGAAGCGCTGGTCAACCGCGCCACCCTATCGGTCGGCGAACGGATCTCGGCGCCCGGGCTTAGAAGTCTGGGAGCTGCGATCTGGGACGACGTGGGAACCATGATTCGCGCCGTCAAAGCCGGGGATCCGCCGCAGGGCAACAAAGCCGCCGAGCGTCTTTCGGCGATCCGAGCGTTAGTCCCTTTCGGAGCTTCTGATGATATCGAGCTTCGGCAAATTACTCGATTGACGGGTTTTTCCGATGGCGATTCCGACAGCTTGCATCGCCTAGTCATGGATTTGCACAAAGCGCTCAATCGGCTCGCCGCCGCTCATGCGGAAGAAATATTCGCGGGTGCGCACGTCTCCGCGTTGCTACCCGAGGATCGGCCCGCGGTTGAGGCGTTCATGCGGGGAGTTGAGGCTACCGCGAAGCTCAAGTTTGGTCATCCAGGATTGGCAACAACCGCGACGCGAGCGGGCGGGCGGCTTACGATCCAGAACGATATCGGAGAGACCGACGCGCACGTCGTGGTAATAGCCGTCGAGCCGGACGCCGTCACCGTTACATACACCGACGTACATTTGGCGCGCGCAAAGTTCTTTATCGGACTATTCCACAATTTCCACGTTCAATGGAGCGGACTTGAACGAAAAAGCGCAATTGGCCTCGGCGACGACGGCGCCTTCTACCTTGTCACCGGACGACTTCCGTTCGACAGCAGCGCCGGCCGCGACGCTTTTCTTGAGAACCTCGGCGCGTCGCTTGTATTTCTGATCGACTGGAACAAGGCGCGAAAGGTCCTCAGGGAATGGGTATCAAAGACCGATGCGATTCGCATTCTCAATTGGGCGGCACTCCATCGGGTCGGCCACAGAGCGTTCCTGGAACTTGGCGGCGGAGAACTTGTCGGGTCAGCGGTTCGTCACGCAACGCCGACGCGAATAGGATTCGGCGAGCGCCTGGAGCGCTCGCTCGGGCGCGACGCCGCCGTCGATTTTCTCAAGACGGTGCTGCGCGTCTCAGCCGAGGCGTTACTAGAAGGTAGCTCGGTCCGGCTGGCCAGAGACCGCATCGAAGCCGCCCTTGTTGCGCACCTGGAACGGGTCGATCGAGCACTCTTGGCCGTCATAATTCGCCAAACGGGCTTGGCGCGCGAAATCGCCGCCGGCCTCGGGCGTTTCGTTGCCGAACGGCAGGCACACAGACCGTTTGACTGCGCCGCATTGGCGGAGCGGGCGCGCCGTATCGAGGAAAAAGCAGACCGGATCGCCATCGAGGCGCGAAGCGAGATTACGCGGTTCGATGCCGACCGCGGCATCGAGCGGCTGGTGAATCAAATAGAGGACGCGATCGACGAGCTTGAACAGGCGGCTTTCGTAGCTTCGCTTGTCCCGATCGAGGTCCCACCCGAGTTGCTCGAACCGCTGGCCGAACTATGCGCGGCAACGGTTTCGGGGACGGAAGCCGCCGCGGCCGGGGTCGCCGCCGCGGCCGAGGTTCCCGACGGGCACCGCGTGGACACCGAGGATGCATTGGCGGCGGTCGGTCGACTGATCGACGTCGAGCACAGAGCCGACGCCGCCGAACGTATGGTGACGGCGAGAATCCTGACCGGTGAATTCAATCTAAAAACGGCGCTGTCCGTTCTCGAACTCACCCGCGCCCTTGAACGATCGACCGACCGGTTGGCTGCGTTCGGGCATCTTTTGCGTGAGCACGTGCTCGCCGATCTTTCTGCTTAGGGGATGGCCTGAAAATGCAGATTGCCCGCATTGGTGACGGACTGGCCGAACAATATTCGGTCGAAATTGTCGGCGGGAAGGCAGCCAACCTGGCGCGCATGGCCGGTCTCGGTCTGCCGGTGCCGCCTGCATTCGTGCTCCCAATCAGCCTTTGTGCGGCGACGGTAAACGGCGAAGCCGCGGCTATGCAAAATCTTGCGGATAGCCTGACCGAAGGAATAGAGTTTCTCGAAAATGCCACTGGCAAACGATTTGGCGACCGGCGCCGCCCCCTTTTGGTGTCGGTGCGTTCGGGCGCGGCGCGCTCGATGCCGGGAATGCTTGAGACGGTACTTGACGTCGGTTGCACGTCCGCGGCGGTTCGCGGCCTTGTGCGCATGACCGGTCATCCGCGCTTTGCGAGCGACTGCCGGCGCCGCTTTCTCGAAAGCTATGGCGGCGTGGTGCTCGGTATCGATCGAACGGCATTTGCAAAGAAGCGCAACGAGCTCATCGCCAGCGAAGGTACAAGCGGCGAACGCGCCCTCGATTGCGACGCGCTCGAGCGACTGGCGATGTCCTACGAGCAAATCATTGAGGATGAAGACCATGTGCTGAGCGACGATCCGATGGAACACTTAAAGTCGGCGGCGCAGGCGGTGTTTCACTCATGGATGAGCGATCGCGCCTGCACCTATCGCAAACTCCAGCATTTTGAGGATTTACAGGGCACCGCCGTCACCGTGCAGGCGATGGTATTCGGTAATGGCGGAGCTTCGTCGGCAGCGGGCGTTGCGTTCTCGCGCGATCCTTCGACTGGCGCCGACCAGCCGGTCATCGACGTGCTCTTCGATTCCCAAGGCGAAGACGTAGTGTCCGGAGGAAATAATCCCGAGACCGAAGAGGCTCTAACCCGTTCCCTTCCCGAGGTTGCGGCACAATTGCGCGAAGCGCTGCGGCGGCTCGAGCGAGAATTTGCCGACATACAGGACGTTGAATTCACCATCGAGAACGGCAAGCTTTGGATGCTGCAGACGCGCTCGGCAAAGCGGACACCGCAAGCGGCGCTACGATTGGCGATCGAATTCGTGAAGGAAGGACGGATCGCACCTGGGGAGGCCCTGCGGCGCCTCAATGGCTTGGATCTGCGTACGCTCGTTCACAAGCGTCTGGAAATAGCTGAGGAACCGGCTGGCCGCGGAACCTGCGCATCCACCGGCATTGCGGTAGGCCGCGCCGTTTTCGATCCAGAGAGCGCCGCACGCTTAGCGGCGAGCGGCGAACCGGTCATTTTCATCCGTCCTGATACGACGACTGCCGATGTTGGCGGCTTCGCCATCGCCGCAGGAATCGTGACGGCGGTCGGCGGCCGAACCGCTCATGCCGCGCTGGTGGCGCGGCAGTTGGGGAAGCCGTGCATCGTCGGCTGCAGGGAGTTGTCGATCGACGTCGCCGGTCATTGCGCGCGGCTCGCGGAAGTCGAGATAAAGGAGGGTGATTGGCTCTCAATCGACGGCGAAGCGGCGGCGATCTATCTTGGTCGGGGCAATGTCGTTGCCGAGCGACCGGAAGCCGAGCTGGCGGAAGTTGAAAGTTGGCGCGCAGCGGCGCCTTAAGGCATCGTCCTTAAAGCCTGCGCAGCGCCACTTCCTCGACCTGGTGACTTTCACCCTTCTTCAGGATCAGATCGGCGCGTGGCCGCGTCGGCAGAATATTTTCGCGCAGATTGACAAGATTGATGCGGCTCCAGATCGAGGTCGCGGTGGCGATCGCGTCCTCATCCGACAATTTTGCGTAGCGATGAAAATAGGATTTCGGATCGGCGAAAGCCGTGCCGCGCAAGGCAAGAAAGCGATCGACGTACCAAGACAGCAGCACGCCCTCGTCGGCGTCGAGATAGACCGAGAAATCGAAGAAATCGGAGACGAACGGAATGGCCTTGCCGTCCTTGGGGAGGCGCCCGGCCTGCAGGACATTAAGACCCTCGACGATGAGAATGTCCGGCCGGTCGATCTCGATCCACTGGTTCGGTATGACGTCGTAGATGAGATGCGAGTAGACCGGTGCGCGCACCGGCCGGCGGCCGGCCTTGATGTCGGACAAAAAGCGCAGCAGCGCCGGCAAGTCGTAGCTTTCGGGAAAGCCCTTTTTCTCCATCAGGCCTTCGCGCTCGAGCACGGCATTGGGGTAGAGGAAGCCGTCGGTGGTGATGAGGTCGACTTGGGGCACATTAGGCCAACGCGCGAGCAACGCCTGCAGCACGCGGGCGGTGGTTGATTTGCCGGCAGCGACCGAGCCACCGACCCCGATGATGTAAGGCATCTTGGCGTCTTCGGTGCCAAGAAAGCCCTGCTGCGCTCGAAACAGCCGTTGCGTCGCCGCCACGTAGAGCGACAGTAGGCGCGACAGCGGCAGGTAGATCTCCTCGACCTCCGACATGTCGAGCCGGTCGTGCACCGAGCGCAGCCGCGAAACCTCAGCCGGCTCCAGCGTCATCGGCGTGTCCTGGCGCAATTTCGCCCATTCCGCCCGCGAAAACACGCGATACGGCGAGACGTCCGATTCGGTGCGTTGCTCCATGCCGTGGGCCCTCAGCCGCCTTTGCGGGCGGCCTTCTCGTCCAGGCCGGTTTGCCGCGTGCGCTCCGCCAAGGCCGCTTCGACCTCATCAAGCAGGATGCCGCGCGTATGGAGGACAACGAGCAGGTGGTACAAAAGATCGGCGGCCTCCGCGACCACGCGGCCGCGGTCCTCGGCGATGGCGGCGATGGCGACTTCGACCGCCTCTTCGCCAAGCTTCTTGGCACAATGGGCCACGCCTTTATCGACCAGCGTGCGCGTGTAGGAAGCGCCGGGAGCCGCTTGTGCGCGTTTCTGCACGCGTTTTTCGAGGTCATGAAGGGTGAACCGGGCCATGCGCGCTCCTTAGCATTTCCCCACCCAAGCGGGGAGAGGCCGCTTGCATGGATGATATCTCCCAGCGCCTCAGGCCCGGACTAGGATTGCCCGATGCCGGCGCCGACCCTGGATTTCTGGTTCGATTTCGCGTCGACTTAATTCCTACCCGGCGGCCATGCGCATCGTCCCGCTGGCAAGCAAAGCCCGTGTGACGGTCAATTTCCGGCCATTCCTGCTCGGTCCAATCGTTAAGGCGCGGGGCTAGGACAGCGAGTTGTTCTGGGGCAGGGACAGGCCCAAAAGCGCGTTTGCGCGGGCGGCGCGCGCAACTTCATACTCATCAGGGATCGAGCCGCACCGGCAACCCGGCGCGGGCCATATAGTTTTTGGCGTCGCGCACCGAAAACTCGCCGAAATGGAAGATCGAGGCGGCAAGCACGGCGCTCGCATGGCCGTCGCGAATGCCTTCGACCAAATGGTCGAGATTGCCGACGCCGCCCGAGGCAATCACCGGCACCGACACGGCATCCGCAACGGCCCGCGTCAGCGCAATATCGAAGCCTTGCCGGGTACCGTCGCGATCCATCGACGTCAGGAGAATTTCACCGGCGCCGAGCGCGACCGCCTCGCGCGCGTAGTCGACTGCCTCAAGACCGGTCGGGTGGCGCCCGCCATGGGTGAATATCTCCCAGCGATCGGTCTCCGGCGGCTTCGACACTTTCTTGGCGTCGATTGCGACCACGATACATTGATCGCCGAATTTTTCCGCCGCCTCCTTGACGAAGGCGCGCCGCGCGACCGCCGCGGTGTTGATCGAAACCTTGTCGGCGCCGGAAGACAACAGTGCGCGGATATCCTCGATCGTGCGCACGCCGCCGCCGACCGTGAGCGGCATGAAGCAGGCCTCGGCGGTACGCTGCACCACATCAAGCATGATGTCGCGATCCTCGTGGCTCGCGGTGATGTCGAGGAAGGTAAGCTCGTCGGCGCCGGCTTGGTCATAGGCGATCGCCGCCTCGACCGGATCGCCGGCGTCGCGCAGGTCGACGAATTTGATGCCCTTGACGACGCGGCCGTCTTTCACGTCGAGGCAGGGTATGACGCGAACTTTGAACACGTCAGGCCGCCTGTGCTGCGCGAATCAGCTGCAACGCCGCCGCCGCATCGAGCCTGCCGTCATAGAGCGCGCGGCCGGCAATGGCGCCTGCGAGTTTTTTCGCGCGCGGGGCGAGAAGTGCGCGGATGTCGTCAAGCGAGGCAAGACCGCCCGAGGCGATGACCGGAATGGAAACGGCATTGGCGAGAGTGATCGTAGCGTCGAGGTTGAGCCCTTTGAGCATGCCGTCGCGCGCAATGTCGGTGTAGATGATTGCGGCGACGCCCGCGTCCTCGAACCGTCCGGCAATTTCGAGCGCGGAGAGCTCGGACGTTTCCGCCCAGCCAGCGACCGCAACGTTGCCGTCGCGCGCATCAAGCCCGACGGCGATGCGGCCGGGGTGGGCGCGCGCCGCATCCCTCACCAGTACCGGATCGCGCACCGCAGCCGTGCCTATGATGACGCGCCGGACTCCCTTGTCGAGCCACGCGTCGATCGTCGCACGATCACGGATGCCGCCGCCGAGTTGTATCGGAATTTGCACCGCAGTGAGAATGCGCTCCACAGCCTCCGCATTCATCGGCATACCAGCGAAAGCACCGTCGAGATCGACGACGTGGAGAAATTCAAAACCTTCGTTCTCGAAAAGCCGCGCCTGAACCGCAGGGTTCAATTCGAACACGGTTACCCGTTCCATGTCACCTTGCTGCAAGCGCACGCAAAGGCCTTCCTTGAGATCGATCGCGGGGAAGAGGATCACGGCTTCCACTTGAGAAAATTCGCGATCAGCGCGAGACCGAACTTTTGGCTCTTCTCGGGATGGAATTGTGTGCCGACGATGTTGTCGCGTGCCACGATCGCAGTAATCGGACCGCCATAGTCGGCCTCCGCCACCAAGTCGATGCGCTGCGCCACTTTGAACTCGTAGGAATGCACGAAATAGGCGTGCAACCCCTGCGGCCCGAGCGTCAGACCTTCGACCAGTTTGTGCGGCCGCGCGACATTGAGCGTGTTCCAGCCCATATGCGGAATTTTCAGTTGCGGATCGGCGGGCGTGATGCGGTCCACCTCGCCGGCGATCCAGCCTAGTCCCTCGGTCACTTCGTATTCACGCCCGCGCTCGGCGAGCAACTGCATGCCGACGCAAATACCGAAGAACGGCCGGCCTTTCTTATGCACCGCTTCCTCAAGCGCCGCGACCATTCCATCCACCGCGTCGAGGCCGCGCCGACAGTCGGCAAATGCGCCGACGCCAGGCAGCACGACGCGGTCAGCGGACGCCACCGCGCGCGGATCTTGCGTCACAACGATAGGCTCGCTGATGCCGGCATCACGCGCGGCGCGCTCGAATGCTTTGGCGGCCGAGTGCAGATTGCCGGAGCCGTAATCGACGATTGCGACGCTCACAATTGCCCTCCCGGCTCGGGAAACAGGCCGATGACGTCGGAGGTTTGCCGCACGCGAGGTACCGGTGCCACAGGCGGAGTCTGAGACGTCGGAGGCGGCTCGACTCGCTTGCCGGGCGCCGCCCCAACCCAAGTGCTGAAGAAGCGCCGCTCGGCGTCTTCGAGGTCATGGCCGCTCACGATCCCGATATTCTTCCAGCCACGCCATGCCAGCGTGAGGCGGCGCAAAGTGCTCGCCTCAATGCCGACCAAGAGCGATATGAGCAGTTCGGCAAGCGTCAAAGCGGCCGAACCGACGCCGGCGTAATGCATTGCGTTTTCGACGCCCACAGCAATCACGACGTAGATCAAAAACACGAGCCACATCCCGTACCGCAGCATCCAAAGCGGCGGGAGTAGAAACGCCCAGAAATAGAATCCATCGCGCACGAACGCGATGCGCTCGGGATCGGGCAGAGCCTCGGCAGCGCGCAATGGCGGCTCGTGAACGGTGTAGACGGACATGGCGTCTTTCCACTGCTGGTCAGGGGTCTTCGCGGGCTAGACAGCGCGTCACCCGCCGAGCGTGCCCTTGGTCGAGGGCACCTCATGAGCGGCACGTGGATCAATGGCCACCGCCGCCCGTAGCGCCCGAGCCAAACCTTTGAAACAGGATTCGGCGATATGATGGTCGTTGGTCCCATAGAGCGTCGCGACGTGCAGAGTCACCGCTGCGTTCACGGCGAAGGCTTGGAACCATTCCTGCACCAACTCGGTATCGAATGGACCTACCTTGTCGCGCACGAATTCAGCCTTGAAGACGAGGAACGGCCGGCCGGAGATGTCGATCGCCACGCGCGTGAGCGCCTCATCCATGGGCACGTGCACATCGGCGTAGCGGGTGATGCCCTTCATATCGCCGAGCGCCTGCTTTACCGCCTGGCCGAGGGCGATACCGACATCCTCGGTGGTATGATGATGGTCGATGTGGAGGTCGCCCTCGGCCTTAACGTCGATATCGATCCGCGAATGGCGCGCCAAGAGATCCAGCATGTGATCGAGGAAGCCGATGCCGGTTGCAATCGACGCGCGGCCCTCGCCGTCGAGGTCGATAGCCACCTCGACAGCGGTCTCCTTGGTAGTCCGCTTCACGGACGCCTTTCGCATGATGATCTCCGCAGCGCGCCGCGCCTTTTATCAGGGCTTGGACCGCTTCGCCAATCTTCCGCCCGGTGTATTTGCATTGCTGGCAGCCAACTCCTAGATCATGCCTAGGACAAAAGGCTTCCCGGCATATGCATTCCCCCGAATCCGGCTCATCCGGGCCCTGGCATGGCACAACCATCCTGACCGTCCGCAAGGGCGGCGTCGTAGCCATCGGCGGCGATGGGCAGGTGTCGATCGGCCAAACCATCGTCAAGTCCAACGCGCGCAAGGTGCGGCGTCTTGGTGGCGGCGAGGTAATCGGCGGCTTTGCCGGCGCCACGGCCGACGCCTTCACCCTGTTCGAGCGGCTGGAATCAAAGCTTGAGCAATATCGCGGCCAGCTCATGCGCGCTGCTGTCGAACTCGCCAAGGATTGGCGTACGGATCGTTTCCTCCGACGCCTCGAAGCGATGATGATTGTTGCCGATAAGGACGTGTCACTGGTGCTCACCGGCACCGGCGACGTGCTCGAGCCGGAAGCTGGCATTGTCGGTATCGGATCGGGTGGCAATTACGCGCTTGCCGCCGCCCGCGCGCTGGCCGACGGACCACTCGACGCCGAGGCGATTGTACGTCGTTCGCTCGACATTGCCGCCGACATCTGCGTTTACACCAACCGCAACGTCACCGTCGAGACATTGAAAGCGTGAGTGACTTTTCCCCCCGCGAAATCGTTTCCGAGCTCGACCGGTTTATTGTCGGACAGGGCGACGCCAAGCGCGCGGTCGCTATCGCGTTGCGTAACCGCTGGCGCCGATTGCAGCTCGAAGAGCGGCTGCGCGAGGAAGTGCTGCCGAAGAACATCCTGATGATCGGTCCGACGGGCGTCGGCAAGACCGAAATCTCCCGCCGCCTCGCCAAGCTTGCCGGCGCGCCGTTTCTGAAGGTGGAAGCGACGAAATTCACCGAGGTCGGATATGTCGGCCGCGACGTCGAACAGATCGTGCGCGATCTCGTCGAGATCGCGATCACCCTGACGCGGGACAGGAAGCGCAAAGATGTCGAGGCCAGAGCCCAGCAGGCCGCCGAAGGCCGTGTGCTCGATGCGCTGGTCGGCGCCAATGCCAGCGCGGCGACCAAGGAGGCGTTCCGTCGCAAGCTGCGCGCCGGCGAGCTCAACGACAAAGAGATTGAGATCGAGGTTCAATCCTCCGGCGGCATGCCGCTGTTCGAAATTCCCGGCATGCCGGGTGCGCAAATGGGCGCCATCTCGATCGGCGACATTTTCGGCAAGCTCGGCGGCGGCCGCACCAAGACGCGGCGCGTCAACGTCCACGATTCCTACGAAATCCTGATCAACGAGGAATCCGACAAGCTCCTCGACACCGAGCAGCTCACCCAGGAGGCCATCAAGAACGTCGAGAATAACGGCATCGTCTTTCTCGACGAGATCGACAAGATTTGCGCGCGCGATGGCCGCATCGGCGCCGACGTATCGCGCGAAGGCGTGCAGCGCGATCTGTTGCCGCTGATCGAAGGCACCACCGTTGCGACCAAACACGGCTCGGTGAAGACCGACCATATTCTCTTCATTGCTTCCGGCGCGTTCCACATCTCGAAGCCGTCCGATCTGCTGCCGGAGCTGCAAGGCCGGCTACCGATCCGCGTCGAACTCAAGCCGCTCACGCGGGACGATATGCGACGCATCCTCACCGAGCCGGAGGCGTCGCTGATCAAGCAATATATAGCGCTTATGGCAACCGAAGGGGTAACGCTGGAATTTTCCGAGGATGCCATCGATGCCGTCGCCGACACGGCGGTCGCGGTGAATTCGAGCTTGGAAAATATCGGCGCACGGCGGCTGCAAACAGTGATGGAGCGGGTACTCGACGAAGTCTCCTTCGCAGCACCCGACCGGGCAGGTGAGACGGTCAAGATCGATGCGGCCTACGTTGAAAAGCACGTCGGCGATCTCGCCAAGAACGCCGATCTGAGCCGGTATATTTTGTAGCCGGCTGAGGCGCGCATCACTCAGCCGCGGCGCTTCGTCTGTCCTGGCGCTCGTGGCTGATCTCGCGGATCATCGCCATCCACTTCTCAACCTGATCGAGAGCGTGCTTGTCGGCAGCATCATCTCGTCTTGAATTGAGCCTCGATTGCGCATCGGCGGTTTGGGACATGGCGGGTACTCCGATCAAGAACGTCATTCTTCGCAGACGAAATTGACCGTTTCTTGCACGTCCTACGGCTTTCCAATGGTTAGGGTTAACGGCCGATTCACTGCCGTATTCGCCGCAATCGCACGTAAAGCGCGCCCTGGCCACCGTGACCGACATGCGCGTCCTCGAACCCGACGACCAAGGGTCGAAACTGTGGCAGCGACAGCCACATCGGCACCTGTCGCTTGAGCACGCCGCTTTCGCGCTGGTCCGACCCTTTGCCCGTTCCTTTGCCGGTGACGACCAGTGCAATCTTGGCGCCGTCCGCTTGGGCGCGGTGCAGAAAGCGCAGCAGCGCCGCATGCGCCTCAGTCTGCGTGAGGCCGTGCAGGTCGAGGCGGGCGTCAATTGCTTCACGCCCACGCGCGACACGTTGCTTAAGCCGTCGCCCGAGCGGCGCGAGCGGAGGCCCTTTTTTCTCAGGCGGCGCTTCGCGCCGCACCGCCGGACGCGGCGGTGCGGGCGGCGGCTTATCGTCGACGGATAGCTCGGCCGACTTGCGCGCGCGGTGCAGCGGCTTGATCGAGCGCACGACGCCGGTCCATAGCGCGTGCTCTTCTTCGCTCAATCTAGGCCGCCGGCTCATCGGATTCGCCGCGAGTATGATTTTGGTTTCGGCTTCGGCTCCGGTTCCGCCGGTGGTTTGGGTTCCGGCAGCGGCACGTCTTCCGCTGTCGGATCGATCATGCTTCCGGCGCTGAACTGCGCGAAAAAGCTCGGGCGCTCGGGAGGCAGCGGCACATCGCGCGCTGCCTCGACCGGATCGAGCTCGCGTGGCAGCAGCATCACGAACTGGCCGGGATGGCGAATGCGGCCGGCGATACGCGCGGCGTCGGGGCCCGCTCCGAAATAGATGTCGGCTCGCGCGGGTCCGACGATGGCCGAGCCGGTATCTTGCGCGAAAACGAGGCGACGAAATTTCGTCCCGCCCTTTTCGTTGGCGATCGGGAGATCTGCCGCGATGAAGAACGGCGTGCCGTAGGCATGCAACGAACGATCGACGGCGATCGAACGGCCTGGCACCAGCGGTACGCCCTCGCCGCCGACCGCTTCGTCCTCCGTTGCAAGGTCCGTGATGCGGAAGAAGACATAGGACTTGTTCTGCCGTCGCACATCCTTGGCGGCGGCCGCATCGGCCGCCATCCAATCGCGGATGCGCTGCATCGACACCTCGTCCTTGGAAATGATCTTGCGGTCGATCAGCACGCGGCCGACGGGCGTGTAGGGCCAGCCATTATGTGAGTCGTAGTTGACCCGCAGAATGGTGCCGTCTTCCAACCTGATCCGGGCCGATCCCTGGATCTGCGCGAATAGGACGTCGATCGGGCTGCGCAGCCAACAGATTTCCAGATGCCAGCCGTTAAGCGCGCCATCCTCGATCGCGGCACGATCGTAATACGGCACGATCTTGCGGCGACCGACGCGGCGGCCGACCTTGACGCCCTTGCTGGGAAACGAATCGCCGAGCTTGCGGCGACCCGAGATGACGAGATTGGGCGGCCGGCGATAAAGCGGCGCCGTGAACTCACCGGTGGGTACGCGTGAACCCTCGATAATCGGCTCGTAATAGCCGGTGAGAAAGCCGTCGCTATCGCCGAGCTTGTTGATGCGCAGCGGCCGAAAATTGTCCTCGAAAAACTTCCGCGCACCGTCTTCTTCGAGCGGCACCGCTGCCAAGCCTCGCCCGCAGATGGCTTTGAGCGCGTCGGCGATCGCCAACGCCTCGGCGCCCGGCTGCTTACTGTTCAGCGCGCGGCAGCTTTCGAGGAACGCAGCAAAAGCCGTGGCGTGATCGTCGCTTGTCCAGCCGTCGAGGTCCGCCCAATTCACCGGCTCATATTGCGTATCCGGGAATTTGATCGGCGCCTGCTCCCCGCCTTGCGCCGCAGTCGCAATGCCGGCGAGACCGACAACCGCGGCAACGAGAAGCAACGCCGGACAACGGGCCGCCATCGCCTCTATTGCCCAGCTTCGGTGGCGACAACCTTCCAGTTGGGATCGCGGGAGGAGACATCGCGGGACAACGTCCACACGTCAGTGACGTCGGTGATTTTTTCGGCGCTGCCCTCGATGACGTTCCCGGATCGATCGCGGGTTGCGGAAATAAGCTTGGAGACGAAACGTATCGTGATCTGCGCCGTACGAGCGCGCAATTCGGCGCTGCTGATCGTCGAGCCGTCGATTGAAACGAAGCGTGTCTCGGCGGTCTCGCCGCGACCTTCGCGTTCGGTGATCGCAGTATCGAAACCATCGTAAACTTCACGCGAGAGCAGGTTCTTCAATTGCCGGCGATCGCCCTCGGCGAAGGCGGTCACGATCATCTCATAGGCGGCGCGTGCACCGGTGATGAAGTGCTTGACGTCGAAGCTTGGGTCCGCTGCCACGATCGCATCCAACCCAGCCGCAATACTCGACCCGCTCTCGGCGACATCCTTCCAGCGATCCGCCGACGCCGCCGGCGTGACCTCGACCGGCCGCGTCGATACCGGCTCTGCCGGCCGCGTCGGCAAGGTCACGACCTTGTCGGTTGCCGGGCTGCGCACCGCATCGCGTGCCGAATAGGGATCGTAGGGCGGCCGCTCGCGGCCGGTACGCTGCCCCAAGACGCTGCGAAGCCGCAGGAAAATGAAAACTGCGAGCGCCAGGAAGATGATGGTGTAAATGTCGAACACGTCTCAATTCTCTCGGCGTCGCGAACGACGGGACGGTATATATCCCGATGGTGGTTCAAAGGGCCGAACCTACAGGGCGTCCGGTCCCCGCTCTATGTAGGCACGCACGGGGAACCATCCAGTGGCCGCTGTCCGATAAGCGTGCCGACGCCGAAGCTTAAACGATCGCCGCCGCCGCGCCAACATTGTAACCGTCGGAACCGTTCGCTTTATATTGAATCCGCGCGGAAATCCGCCGCTCGCCGGACACAATGACATGCTTTTGGGCAGCCCGCCAAAAGCCGGGGCAACGGAGCGACGGACAACGGGGCGCCCGTTACCGGCATTGTTCGCCCGCTTTGCCTATGTTAGCGAAGCCTTAACGCCCAAAGGCGGGCTGGAGATGCGTATGTCAGCGACGAACGGCGGTTCTCAGCCCCAAACCGGGACGCCCCAAGCGACGATGCCCCAAATCGGCGTTCTTGCTCAGTACGTAAAGGATTTTTCGTTCGAGAATCCCAACGCTCCCCGTTCGATGGCGCCTAGCGGGCAACAGCCGACCATCAACATTCAGGTCAATGTCGATGCCGCCCCCCTGAACGGGACGGATTTCGAGGTTACGCTCCGCTTGGAAGGCAAGGCCGAATCCCAGGGCATGCTGCTATTCAGTTTCGAGCTGATCTTTTCCGGCGCGTTTCGCATCCAAAACGTACCGCCGGATAGTCTGCAGCCGGTCGTGCTGATTGAATGCCCGCGCCTGCTATTTCCGTTCGCGCGGGAGATTGTCGCCACCGCGGTGCGGAATGGCGGCTTTGCGCCACTCCTCCTCGATCCGATTGATTTTGTCGGCCTCTACCGCCAGCGCCTGGCGGCTGCGCAGCCTTCGCCGCCGTCCCAACCGATCAATCCGAACTGACATAGTCTCGCCAAATTGCGTTCTCGCCGAGAGTGGCGACGAACGCCTGATGCGCAGCGCGTTCTTCGGCTGTGACCGTCGCGACGAGCGGCACCAGCCGCTCACGCACCATGATCGGCTCGCCGATCGCCTGGCCCGGTACGGTCGCCTGGGAGAGAATGAGCTGCGCTTGGCGGGCGCCGATCAGCTCGACGTAGACTTCAGAAAGGAGCTCTGCGTCAAGCAGCGCGCCATGCTTGGTACGGCGGGAATTGTCGATGGCATAGCGCACGCAAAGATCGTCGAGCCGGTTCGATCCGCCGGGGTGTTTGCGGCGCGCAATGAGCAGCGTATCGACCATCCGCTCGCGCGCGATGAGCGAGCGGCCCGCGCGATCGAGTTCGGCATTGAGAAACCCGAGATCGAACGCGGCATTATGGATCACAAGCGGCGCGTCGCCCAGAAAGGCGATCAGATCGTCCGCCACCTCGGCGAAAAACAGCTTGTCCTTGAGGAATTCGTCGCTGAGGCCATGAACTGCAAACGCTTCCGCCGGCATGCTGCGCTGGGGATTGAAATAGGCGTGGAATGTTTGGCCGGACGGTATGCGGTTGACCAGCTCGACGCAGCCGACCTCCACCAGACGGTGGCCGTCCAAGGGATCCAGACCCGTCGTCTCGGTATCAAGCACAATCTCGCGCATGGAAGCCTCGTGTCATCGCCGATCCAGGTCGCCGATCGTTTACGAATCACCGGCGCTCCGGGCGCATTTTAGCCACAGCGCGCAGGATGTCGCGCACTTGGGCGCGGGCGTGATCGAACGATTGCGAACTATCCACGATAAAGTCGGCTCGCCGGCGCTTTTCCACATCCGGCATTTGCTTGGCCATGAATGCGGTAAATTTTTCCTCGGTCATGCCCGGGCGCTCGAAGGCGCGGCGCCGCTGAATCTCGGGCGGCGCCGACACCACGACGACGGCATCGCAGTTGCTCTGGCCCCCGGTCTCGAACAGCAATGGGACATCGAGAACAACCACGGCTGCGCCGCGCGCTTGGGCATCCGCAAGGAACTTGTCTCTCACATTGCTGACCAGCGGATGCACGATCGCTTCAAGCCTCGCCAGCGCAGCGTCGTCGCCGAGCACCATCGCTGCGAGTTTGGCGCGGTCAACTTTGCCGCCTGCGGTCGTGCCGGGAAACGCGCCCTCAATCAGCGGTGCAGCTTCCCCTTCATAGAGCGCATGCACGGCGGCATCGGAATCGTGAACCGGTACGCCAGCTTCGGCGAAAAACGTCGCCGTTCTCGATTTACCCATGCCGAGCGAACCGGTCAGACAAAGAACAAAGGGCCGTTCATCACTCATGGCGCCAGGCATCCCCGCCGCCGCAAAAAATCGAGCGCGGCCAAAAGCGGCAATCCAAGGATGGTGAAATAGTCGCCGTCAATCCGCTCGAACAGTTGAACACCCGGACCCTCAAGCTGGTAGGCCCCCACGCTCGCGGTAGCGGCGTCTCCTACGGTATCGAGATAGAGTTCGAGGAATCGATCCGAGAACGAGCGCATTGTAAGCCGCGCCGTGCAAACCTGTTCGAACAGCACGGTCGCGTCCTGCACGAACGCGATCGCCGAGTGAAGCTCATGAGTGCGGCCGCAGAGCGCACGAAGCTGTGCGCGGGCGACCGCCCGATTCGCCGGCTTGGCAAATCGCTCGGAGCCAAGCGCCAAAGTCTGATCGGCTCCGAGAATCAGCCTGCCAGGACGCGATGCCGCGACAAACAAGCCCTTTTCGCGCGCAAGCAGTGCCGCGATAGCGGCCGGCGCCTGCGACGCTACACCGGCTTCCAGGCCTCGCTCGTCGAGATCCGCCGGATACAACTCGATCGAAACGCCGGCAGCCGCGAGCAGCGCACGGCGTGCGGCGCTCCGCGATGCGAGGACGAGCGGATCGGAGGCAAGCCACAGCGCCATCGCTCATGAGGCCATTTGCCGACGGCGCTCGGCAAGCAGCGCAAGAACCGCGGCCGCGGTTTCCTCGATCGAGCGTCGCGTGACGTCGATCACCGGCCAATCATGTCTGGCGCAGAGCCGGCGCGAGGCGGAAATCTCTTCGGCCACGGACTGCTGGTCGATATATTTGTCATCGTCGCGATGCGCCTTAAGACCGAGCAGCCGATTCTGCCGGATTTGCACAATACGTTCGGGCGTTGCGTATAGACCGACAACCAGCGGGCGTTTGAGCCGCTCGATTCCCGGAGGCAGCGTTACCCCCGGAACGAGGGGAATGTTGGCCGTCTTCACGCCGCGGTTGGCGAGATAGATCGAGGTCGGCGTCTTTGAGGTCCGCGACACCCCGATCAGCAAAACGTCGGCCTCTTCGAGGTCATCGGCCTGCTGGCCATCGTCATGCATCATCGTGTAATTGAGCGCATCGATGCGGCGGAAATACTCCGCATTGAGGGTGTGCTGCGCTCCAACTTTGTGGGTCGATTCAGCGCCGAGATAGGACTGAAACAGGTGCAGAACCGGCCCGAGAATCGAGAGGCATGGCAGGCCGAGCTCGCGGCATTTTTCTTCCAGCTTGGTCGCCAAGTTTTCCTGCAGCAGCGTGTAAAGCACGATGCCGGGGGTTGCCTCAACTTCGGCCAGCACCCGGTCGAGCTGTTTTTGCGTTCGGACGAGCGGGTGCACGTGCTCGACCGGCATAACTCTAGCGTATTGCGCCGTGGCGGCGCGAGCGACTGTAATCAGGGTCTCTCCGGTCGAGTCGGAGATCAGGTGTAGTTGGAAATAGCCGGCCGAGGACGTCATGGGAAAAACTTGAATAACCTGTCGACAGTTTGGGAGAAGGCCATGGCTTGGACCGCCGTGCAAGAATAATAGGCGACGTAGTCATGAATCCATCCACACCCGTGCCGCTGACGCTTACGGAAACAACCATGTCTCGAACACTGGTGTGAAATGTGGATAGTAGCCGCGGGACAAAGCTAGGCGTCCCCAGAAGTCCAATTAAAACGTCAGACTCTATCGAGCCGTGATCAAAAGGCGATTAGCGGGAATATGTGGGTGAATTGTGAATGGTATGTGGATAGAAATGTATGAGTCCAATCAACCGACCAAGCACTACAACAGATTCTTTTAGATTCAGTTAGTTTAGGATAGGAGCGTGACGGGGACATCTTCGATCAAACCGCTGCTTCGTGTCTTGGCGGGCGCACGTGAGCCAGTCGCGCCGATTTGGCTTATGCGGCAAGCCGGGAGATATCTTCCGGAATACCGTGCGATTCGCGAGAAGGCCGGGAGTTTTCTCGAACTCTGCTTTGACCCTGAACGCGCGGCAGAAATTACTTTGCAACCGATTCGGCGCTTCGGCTTCGATGCTGCGATCTTGTTTTCCGATATTCTAGTGGTGCCACATGCATTGGGACAACGCGTAACGTTCGAGCAAGGCGAGGGACCACGGCTCGACGCACTTGAAGATGCCGCGGCGTTGAACGGTCTTCGTCGGGAGATTGACCACAAACTGCTTGAGCCGGTTTACCAGACGATCGTTCGGGTTAAGCAGGGACTGCCGCCAACCGTAGTGCTATTGGGCTTCTGCGGCGCGCCGTGGACGTTGGCGACGTATATGATTGCAGGACGTGGAACTGTTGATCAACTCCCGGCGCGGCTATTCGCTTATCGGTATCCCGATGCATTCGCAAAACTGATCGAAATACTGGTCAACGCATCGGCCAGCTATCTGATCCGGCAATTTGCGGCTGGAGTAGATGCCGTACAGATTTTCGATACCTGGGCGGGAATCCTGCCAGCCGATGAGTTCCGAAAGTGGAGCATTGAACCGAACGCCCGAATTGTGGAGGCGGTGCGCAGGCAAATTCCTGATGCAAGAATCATCGGATTTCCCCGCGGTGCAGGGACTGAACTCGGATGCTATCTCGATGACGTTGCAGTGGATGCGGTGGGAATAGACTGGACCATGGAGCTCGGCTTTGTGCGCGATCAGGTTCAGACTCGACGACCTGTTCAGGGTAATCTTGATCCATTGGCGCTACGGGTAGGGGGCGCGGCGCTGGACCGTTCAATCGATCTGATTCTCAAGGCGTTTTCGCAGGGGCCGTTCATTTTCAATCTCGGCCACGGCGTGCTGCCGGATACGCCAATTGCCCACGTCGAGCGGCTGATCGCGCGCGTGCGCAACGCGCCGGCGTTCGGTTGAGGCATTTGGTTCGGGGGAGAACGAACCGTGGATACCTATGGATGGATCAAGGCAATCCACATCATTGCGGTGATCGCCTGGATGGCAGGAATGCTCTATCTGCCGCGCTTGTTCGTTTATCACTGCGCTGCCGAGACGGGGTCGGTTCAGTCGGAAACGTTCAAGGTGATGGAGCGCCGGCTGCTGCGCGGGATCATCAATCCCGCGATGATTGCGACCTGGGTGTTCGGGCTCTGGCTTGCCTGGCATGGACCCGATTCCCACTACGGATGGTTCGCCTCTGGATGGCTGCAAGCTAAACTGGTCTTGGTGGTTATCCTCTCGGGTATCCACGGATTGTTTGCTCGATGGGTCAAGGCATTCGGCCGCGACCAAAACCGCCATTCGCAGAGATTCTATAGAATAATCAATGAAGTACCCACCGTCTTGATGATCGGCATCGTCATTCTGGTGGTGTTGAAACCGTTTTGAGCCAGCGGCGTTGCCAGTGAACACTTCGTTTCGGCACTTGCCTGACGGGCAATCTTTTCTTATGTTTGGCACATCCCACCCAACGTAGGCGGATGCAATTGAGTTCTGGCACCGGTCGAACCGGAGCCGGCTGGTGCATCGGGACCGGGGCCCCCAAGCCCCTCGCAGCCCAAGACCTACGACTTTCTTTCCGCCAGCGACGTCGCCTCCCAATCCTGCCGCTGGCCCAATTTCCATAGGACATTCTGTATGCGGGAAATGAAACTCCAAGAACTCAAGACCAAGACTCCGGCGGAACTCGTCTCCTTCGCGGAGGAGCTTGCGGTCGAGAACGCCTCAACGATGCGCAAGCAGGAGCTGATGTTCGGTATCCTCAAACAGCTCTCCGCCCAGGAAACTGATATCGTCGGCGAAGGCGTCGTCGAGGTTCTGCCGGATGGCTTCGGCTTCTTGCGCTCGCCCGAAGCAAATTATCTGCCGGGGCCGGATGATATTTACGTGTCGCCATCGCAAATCCGCCGTTTCGGATTGCGCACCGGCGACACGATCGACGGGCACATCCGCAGCCCGAAGGAAGGCGAACGCTACTTTGCTTTGCTCAAGGTGAACTCGCTCAACTTCGAAGATCCCGAGAAGGCGCGCCACAAGGTCAATTTCGACAATTTGACGCCGCTTTATCCGGACGAGTGGCTGAGGATGGAATTCGAGGATCCGACCAAGAAGGATCTTTCCGCTCGCGTCATCGACATTGTGGCGCCGGTCGGCAAAGGCCAGCGCGCGCTGATCGTGTCGCCGCCGCGCACCGGCAAGAC
>JBEKSB010000028.1:0-26211 GCA_049517455.1 Xanthobacteraceae bacterium | reverse complement strand
ATACGGCGATCTGGCTCGACATCGTGGACAAGCGCAGCAATCTAGCGAGCCGGCTCGCGCAGGCGGCGACGCAAATCGACATGACCAAATGGCCGGCGCCGGTAATCCGCCTCTACCTCGGCCAATTGACGCCTGCGGACGTGCTGGCAGCTGCCGACAATGCCGACGCCGATACAAAGAAGGGTCAGGTCTGTGACGCCAATTTCTACATCGGCGAACTGTCGCTGCAGCAGCGCAAGAAAAACGACGCCGCGCGTCTGTTCCGGCTCGCAGCGGCGGACTGCCCGAAAAGCTATTCCGAGGCTGCCGGGGCCGAGCTGAAGGCGCTCGGCGAAGGTCCTTGAACGCACATACGCCATACTTGGTTACCGGCAGACAGGCCAGGCCGAGCATTGATCTCGATCAAATGGCAGCCGTGCTGAGTCTTTCTGGCGCGCTGCCCCGGTCCGGCATGTAGGGCCAATGCGACCGGTTTTGGCGTTCAACCGGTCTAGTGTTCTCCCTACGAGCTTGTTTTCGCGTGTCGGCCAAACGCGCCGTGGCGTAATGTGAAGAGCCCTCACCCCTCGATAATCGGCGTCGGCTGATAGGCGACGAACTTCCAGGCGCCGTCCTCGATCGCCCACACGGCGAGATAGCGGTTGTCGACGTGCTTGAGCTCGCCGCCGGCGGAAACCCGCGCCGTCATCCTGCCGGTGATCAGGGCTGCGCCGTCGTAAATCATGACGCGATCGGCCGGGTGCGTGATCTCGTGATAATCGAAGAAGCCGGATGCGACCTTCTCAATGTAGCTTTTCTTGTCGTCGTTGTCGCCGCGCGAGTGCGTGTAGATGAGGTTCTTTGAGCAGAGCGCGTCGAGGACCGCGGCATCGCCGTCGATCATGGCCTGATAACGCCGGTCCTCCAGCTTTTTGATCTCATCGACCGCGCCATTGTCTTTGCTCATGCGCGTTTCCTTCAGCCGCGCAAACGCGGGCAATGGGCCGAGACGGGCACGATAGCGCGATCACGCTTCGTAATTGTGCACGAAGTCTTCGGGCACATTAGGACCCCAGGCGTAGAAGGAATCGTCCGGGTCTTGATCGCCGCCCTGCCAATCGCAGGTCGCCGGAACGTAGTCGATATCGGCGGAATATTCGCTGTAGCTGCCCCAGGGATCCTGAACATAGTGGAAGTAGTTCGACCCGAGCACGTGCCGCCCTAAACCCCAGCCTTTGTCGAAGCCTTTTTCCAGCATGTGCATCGCGCCGATGCCGATCTCGTCAACCGATCCGACATCCCAGCTGAGATGATGATAGCCGGGCGCGTCCGACCGCGCGAACGCCATCATGTGGTGATCGCTGCCGTGAATGCCGTGCAGGAAGGCGATATTGTCGCCCGAATAGTCCGATACACGCATGCCCACCACGCGCGTGTAGAATTCTATCGCCTTAGGTATGTCGCGTGTGAACAAGAGGACATGACTCAGACGGCGCGGCCGCGTTAGCGGCGTCGCGCTGCGGAACGCCGCGCCGCGCACGCCCGGACCGGTAGACCGGAAGGAAAAGCGAGTCTTTTCGTCCGGTGACGATTTTGCGGCGACTTTGATTTCGACAAGGTTGCCGTCGTGATCGCGGAACCAGAGGCCGTTGGAGTCGACGCCGGGCGGCGGATCAAGGCGCTTTACCCCCATATCCTGCAGTCGCGCGGAGAACCGGTCGATGTCGTCCTCGAACGCGCCGAAGGACAAATATCCGAACTTCTTCCGTGGACCTTCTCTGATCGTTCCCCACACATGGGGATGATCGTAGGTGTTCATCGTCAGAAGGTTGCCCTTTTCTTTGATATCCAGCCCGAATTCGCTGTAAAAGTTCCGCGCGACCGCAAGATCCGGCACTGCGAAGTGAAAACGATCGAGCGAATGAATGCCGAGTTCCCCGGGGCGGCGGCTCGGCTTGATAAATCCCTGGATCGCTGTCATCGCATCTCCTCCATCTGTACGGCGTTGTGCGCCGCGCGTAAGGCGACTCTGCTAGGCAGCCGCCGTCGATCGTTCTCTCGTTACGCCTTCTTCGACGATCGAATTGGACAATACGCCAACCTGTTCGATTGCGGGATTTTCCGCTTCAGCGATCTGGAAGTGGAAAGCCGCGCACGCCTTATTCGATCTCGCGTCAAGCATATTTAATCGGCCGCAAAAAATTTCTGTCAAGGGAAAATATTTTTTCGTTGACTTTAAATTGGCCGCCCGACACGCTGATCATCATGAATAGACTGGCCAACGTCGATCAGTCCGTGACGCAGGCAGATCAGGCCTACGAGGCGCTGTTGGCGGAAATCCTCGATGGGCGCCTTGCCCCCGGCGCCAAAATCACGATCAGCGAAGTCGCTATGAGGTTGGGCTTTAGCCCCGGCTCGGTTCGCGAAGCCCTGTCCCGCTTGTCCGCCGAGAAATGGGCCATAGCGACTGCGCAAAAGGGCTACTCCGTCGCGCCGGTTTCGATCGAAGAGTTGAAGGACCTCACGCGGACGCGGATCATCATCGAGCAGTTTTGCTTGCGCGTCGCGATCGCGCACGGCGATGTCGAATGGGAAACGTCCATCGTCGCCGCCTATCACCGGCTGCATCGCATTCCAGTTCACGTTGCGGAGAGCGCAGCGCGCGTGAATCCAGCCTGGTCCGCCGCTCACATGACCTTCCACACGGCGCTCGCTGCCGGTTGCGACAGTCCGTGGATGTTGACGTTGCGCGCGATGCTTTATGCGCAGAGCGAACGCTATCGGCATTTGTCGGTCGCGCTGGCGCGCGAAAATCGGGACGTCGATGCGGAGCACAAGGGCATTCTGGATGCATGCATTGCGCGTCAGGCCGACAGCGCCTGTGAGTTGATCGAGCAACATCTGACGCGGACGATGGAAATCCTGGTGACTTCGCCGCGGTTGCGCGGGGGATCGGGCGATCTGAATGTGGCTGCGGCGCAGCGGCGGCTGTGACGGGGTAAACTTGAAGCGAATCGTGCCAGTTGAGTTGGAGAAATTCCCCGATTTGATGGCCGGCGACGCCGAGCGCAAAAGATCAGATAACTGACAACGGATTTTGTTGGGAGGAGACATCGATGACGAGGACCGCAAGCGTGCACAGCTTTGCGCCGCCCACGGCGCAGGAGCTTGTCGAGAGGGCCCGGGAACTCGCGCCCCTGATCCGCAAAAACGCTGCGGCCGGCGAAGCCAATCGGCGGGTCGAGGAGGAAACCATCGAGGCCGCGAAGAAGGCCGGTCTGATGAGGGTCTGTACGCCCAAGCGCTATGGCGGATGGGAGATGAATACGCGGGCGATGCTCGACGTCGGCGCCGCGGTGGCCGAGGCCGATGGCGGATCGGCCTGGGTGGTGAACCTGAACAATATCTGCTGCTGGCTGACCAGCCTGTTTCCCGTCAGGGCGCAGGACGAAGTTTTTGGTCCCGATCCGGACGTTCGCGTGTCCGGCGTGCTCAACCCCACGGCGACCGCGACCAAAGTGGCCGGCGGATTCCGCATCACCGGCACGTGGCACTACAATTCGGGCGGCTGGCACGCGCAATGGGCCGTGCTCGGCATGCCGATCGTCAACGACGCCGGCGAGCCGATCGATCAGGGCCTTGCGCTGATTCCCATGGCCGATCTGGAACGCGTCGACACCTGGTTTGTCGCCGGCATGAGATCGAGCGGCAGCATTTGCCTGAAAGCCAACGACGTCTTTATTCCGGATCACCGCATCTTGTCGGTGCCGCGCGCGATCGAAGGCGACTACCCGACGGAAATGCGGAGCCAGGAGGCATTCTATCGGTCGGCATTCGTTCCGATCCTCTCGATCATCCTGGTCGGGCCAATCCTAGGATTAGGCCGCGCGGCGCTGGAGTTCGTCCGGCAAAAAGCCGGATCGCGGACGATTGCGTACACCTTCTTCGACAAACAGAGCTCGTCAGTCGGCTTTCAGCTGCAGCTCGCCGAAGCGGCGATGATGATCGATACGGCGCATCTGCATGCCTATCGCGCGGCCGACGACGTCGACGATGCTGCGGCGCGCGGCACCTATCCCGATTTGCTGACTCGCGCCAGGGTTCGTGCCGACACCGGCTACGTCGTCGAAAAGATCACCCAGGCTATCGACAAGCTGATGTTCGCGCACGGCTCCGCGGGCTTTGCGGAAGCAAGCCCGCTGCAGCGCATATGGCGCGACGCGGCAGTGGCTTCACGGCATGCCGTCGTGCTGCCGCCGATCGGCTACGAACTCTACGGCAAGGCTCTGCTTGGCGTCGAAAACAATGTCACGCCGCTGATCTGAACGGTCTCCGGCAAACGGCGTAGCGGAGGCCTGGGCTCGTGTTGCGGCTGACCAGAGAAGCCCGTTCCGCCGCTCACCCCCGCCGCCGGAGCGGCTCCACTGACCCGCATGGTGGGTCATTCCACCCCGTATCCCGGGTGGAATTGATGTAGTATCATGACTATTACGGCCTATCAGCGGCATGTCTGTGATGGGTCCTGTGTTGGGCCAGTCCCACCTCGACGAAGTGGGCGGCACCGCTAAACCAGGGAGGGAATGAACCATGCGGAGCGAGTGGGGACTGAAAGGCAAGCAGACGGAAAAGGTCGACAAACAACGCCGCAAGATCCTTAAGCTTGCGGCGTTAGGTGGCGCCAGCGCGATCGCATCGCCTTGGATGTTTCAATCGTCGCGTGCTGCCAGCAAGACCATCAAGATCGGCATGGTCACCCCGGAAACTGGCCCGATCGCCGCGTTCGGTGAGCCGTCGCAATGGGTTGCCGCTGGCGTGCGCAAAGCTTTGGCCGACGGGATCACCGTCGGTGGCCAGAAATACAATGTCGAGATCATCACCAAGGACAGCCAGTCGAATCCGAACCGCGCGTCGGAAGTGACGGCCCAGCTCATCAATAACGACAAAGTGGATATCATGACCGGCTCGTCGACGTCCGACACGGTCAATCCGGTATCCGACCAATGCGAGCTCGCGGGCGTCCCCTGCGTGACCTCCGACGATCCGTGGCAAGCCTGGTTCTTCCCCCGCAAGGGCGATCCAAAGAAGGGCTTCGAATGGACCTACCACTTCTTCTGGGGCTTCGACATGGTCGGCAACACGTTCGCCGACATGTGGCTGTCGTTGCCGACCAGCAAAGTCCTGGCGACAATGTTCACCAACGATCCGGACGGCGTTGCCGCGGACGACAAGGTCCACGGACTACCGGGACTGTTCACGTCCAAAGGCTTCGACGTTCACGACCTCGGACTTTATCCGCCGCTGTCTGACGACTTCTCTTCGCAGATCGCCGAAATGAAGAAGGTGAATGCCGAAATCGTTTGCGGCATTTTCAATCCGCCGCAGTTCGCGACCTTCTGGACGCAGTGTGCGCAGCAGGGCTTCAAGCCCAAGATTGTGACGCCGCCCAAGGCGCTGCTATTCCCAACCGCCGTCGAGGCGCTGGGCGACCGCGGCGTGGGCATGTCCACCGAGGTGTGGTGGTCGCACCACCATCCGTTCAAGTCCAGTCTGACCGGCGAGACGGCGCAGCAATACTGCGACGCTTATGAAAAGGCGACCGGCAAGCAGTGGACGCAGCCGCTCGGCTTCAAGCACGCCAACCTCGAGGTCGCGATCGACGTCCTCAAGCGTGCGAAGAAGCTCGAGCCCGCCGCGATCCGCGACGCCATTGCCCAGACCGACTATCAGTCACTCGTCGGTCCGATCACCTGGAAGGGCGGACCGACGAACCCGGTGCCGAACGTCTGCACCACGCCGCTCGTCGGCGGGCAGTGGAAGAAGGGTAAGAAGTTCAAGTACGACCTAGAAGTCGTCTTCAATAAGTCCGCGCCGAACATTCCGCTCGACAGCCCGTTCGAGCCGATTAAGTATTCCTGAGCTGCTCGATCCTGAGCTAAAAAACGGCCGCCGCGCTCCGCGCGCGGCGGCCGCCGGTAAATCTTTTCATGACGGTCCTTCTGGAACTCGATGCTGTGTCCAAGTTGTACGGCGCGCTCAAGGCCGTGGACACGGTAAGACTCGCCGTCGAAAACGGCGAGGCACTGGCGGTCATCGGCCCCAACGGCGCCGGAAAATCTACCATGTTCAACCTGATCACCGGCGATGTTGCACCGACGGCGGGACGCGTCCTGTTCGATGGGTCCGACGTGACGACGATGGCGCCGCACTCTCGTTCCCGTCTCGGGATCGGTCGCTCCTATCAGATTCCCCATCCGTTCGCGAACATGAGCGTATTCGAGAACCTTCTGGTCGGGGCCATCTTTGGCGGTGGCGCACCCGAGCGGGAGAGCTACCAGCGCTGCAGCGACCTACTCAAAATCACCGGACTTTATGACAAAGCCAACGTGCCGGCGCGCACTCTCACATTGCTACAACGTAAGCGGCTGGAGCTTGCACGCGCGCTTGCCATTCACCCCAAGCTGCTCCTTCTCGACGAGATCGCCGGCGGACTGACCGAGTTCGAATGCGGCGAACTGGTCAATACCATCAAGGAAATTCACGCCCGAGGCACAACGATCGTGTGGATCGAGCACATCGTCCACGCACTGGTTTCAGTGGCAAGCCGGCTGATCGTGATGAATTTCGGCCAGATCCTTGCCCAAGGCGATCCGCGTGCTGTCATGGCCGATGCCCGCGTGCGTGAAGTGTACATGGGCATTCCGGTGTCATGACGTTGCTGCGGACACAAAATCTGTCGGCCTACTACGGCGATTTCCAGGCGCTGTTCGATATTAACGTGACTGTCGAAGAAGGCGAGACGGTCGCCATCATCGGCGCCAACGGCGCCGGCAAGACGACTTTTCTCCGCGCCGTTGCGGGTGCATTGGCGACTGACCCTGACACGGTCTTGTTTGACGGCCAACCGATCGGTGACAAGACAGCGCACGAGATCGTGCGGTTCGGAATAGCTATGGTGCCGGAAGGGCGGCGGCTCTTTCCCAGCCTTTCGGTGGAGGAGAACCTCTTGCTGGGCACCCACAGTGAGCGCGCTGGGCCGTGGAGTCTTAAACGCGTCTATGAGCTGTTTCCCAGGCTGCAAGAGTTGCGCCGTCTGCCGGCACCGTCACTGTCGGGCGGGCAACAGCAGATGGCGGCCTTGGGCCGCGCTTTGATGTCCAATCCGCGGCTGTTGCTCTGTGATGAGCTGTCGCTCGGGCTGGCTCCGGTCGTCATTCGCGACATCTATGAATGCTTGGGGGCCATCACAGCCGAGGGCACGGCGGTTGTGCTGGTCGAGCAGGACATCACTCGGGCGCTCGACGCGTCGGCGCGGTTCTATTGTTTCCAGGAAGGTCGCCTTGCGTTGAGCGCACCTACCAAGGATTTCGATCGTGCCGCGCTGACCGCGGCTTATTTCGGATTGTAGGACGGGCCGCCGCCATGGAATGGGTTAATACCATCATCCAGGGAATCCTGCTCGGCGGCATCTATGCCTTGTTTGCCATTGGATTGTCCCTGTCGTTCGGGATCATGCGGCTCGTCAACATCGCCCATGGCGACTTGATCGTGCTATCGGCCTACGTCGCCCTGGTTGTCGGCCAGAACACGGGGCTCGATCCAATCTCGAGCCTTGTCATCGTCGTACCGGTGATGTTCGCCCTTGGCTACGCGCTGCAACGCGGGCTGTTGAACTCCACGCTCAGCGGCGGGCTGTTGCCGCCGCTGCTCGTGACATTCGGCATTTCGGTGATCATCCAGAACGGACTGCTGCAGGGCTTTGGCGCCTATACCCATCGGCTCCAGGTGGGTGCGATCGAAACAGCCAGCGTACAACTTCCTGGTGGCATCGCTGTCGGGGTCTATCCGCTGCTGGTGTTTGCGGTTGCGGTGTGCGCCATCGCCAGCTTGCAACTTCTCTTCTACAGCACGCGTTTAGGCCGCGCCTTCCGCGCGGTCTCAGATGATGCCGACACCGCCGAGCTGATGGGAATCGACAACCGCAAGCTTTACGCGGTGGCGCTGGGAATTGCGATGGTCTTCACCGCAATCGCAGGAATACTGTTTGCAATTCGTGCAAACTTCGATCCGGCAGCGGGGCCGATCCGCCTGATCCTGGCTTTCGAGGCTGTGATCATCGGCGGCCTCGGCAGCATCTGGGGTACGCTGCTCGGTGGCGTGGTACTGGGCGTTTCCCAGGCCGTCGGCGCGGCACTCTCACCGACCTGGCAAATCCTCACCGGACATATCGCCTTTCTGATCATCCTTATCCTTCGCCCCAACGGGCTGTTCCCACGCACGAGGGACTGAAATGGAGCTCGTCCGGGTCGAGCGTGGAACGAGGGCCAGTCGCATCTTCGCCATTTTGGCGGTGCCCGCGCTGGCGGCGCTCGTGACATTGCCGTGGTGGGGCGGCGCGGGCGACATGCGGCTCATTGCGGAAATGGCCTACTTCCTCGCCCTCGCGCAACTGTGGAATCTGCTCGCCGGCTATGCCGGCCTCGTGTCCGTTGGCCAACAAGCCTATGTCGGCCTCGGCGCATATGCACTTTTCTATTTGACCGGCGTGCTGAACATGAATGTCTACCTGGCCCTGATGATCGCCGGACCGTTTGCGGGCCTGATTTCGATTCCGGTCTCGTTTGCGGTCTTTCGGCTTCGCGGTGCGTATTTTGCTGTCGGCACCTGGGTGGTTGCTGAGGTGTTCGCGCTCTCGGCCAGTCTCATCGGGGTACTTGGCGCAGGTTCAGGCCTCTCCCTGACGCCCGCGATTTTGCGCCAAATCTCGCCCGATCGGGCGACACGGGATACAATTTTGTATCTTATGACGCTTGCGGTCTCGGTACTGGTGTTCGCGATCGTCTACCTGCTGTTGCGCTCGCGCCATGGGCTTGCATTGACGGCGATACGTGATTCAGAACCGGCCTCTGCGAGCCTCGGAGTCAACACCTTCCGCACAAAATTCATCATCTACATCGTGACCGCCGCCTGCACGGGTCTTGTCGGTGGACTGATCTTCCTACAAAAACTCCGCGTTTCGCCCGAGGCCGGCTTCAGCATCAACGACTGGACCGTCGTGGTGATTTTCATGGTCGTTATCGGCGGTATCGGCACGCTGGAGGGGCCATTCATCGGCATGCTGGTCTTTATCATCCTGCGCGAACTTTTGGCTGATTATGGCTCGTACTATTTGATCCTGATGGGCATCATCGCCATCGCGGTGATGCTGAAGGCGCCGTCGGGGATTTGGGGCTGGGTCGCCCTGCGCTATGACTTGCAGCTATTCCCGGTCGGCCGACGTCTGGCGCTCGCCCGGTTAGAGGAAATATCCGGCACTGCGAAGTGAGCAGGCGAATTGGCTATCGCAATGGCCTCACGACGGCGGATGCTTTAGCGCGTCGAGCCAGGGTTTTGCCGCCTTCTCGCCGGCGGCGCGGGTTTCAGCGTCGAGTTTGCTCACGAACTCGTCGAGCATGATGTCGGTCTCGCCGTGCGCTCTGGAGATCAGGTGCCACTTCGTCGCCTCGACCGGATTGGCCGGCGCGCCGCGGCCGTTGGCGAGGATGCGCGCGAGCCGGTCCTGTCCGATCGGGCTGCCCCTGATCGCCGCCTTGCGGAACATGGCCGCGGCCGCCTGTTCGTTCTTGGCGACGCCATCGCCGTTATAGAGCGCAATCCCGTACTCGACCTCGGCGTCGGTGTTGTCGGCGATCGAAGCTAACGCCCACAGCCGGACCGCTTCACGCATGTCCTTGTCAACCCCGCGTCCCTGTTTGTAGAGGGTGCCAAGCGCGTATTGCGCTTCCGGATTGCCGGCATCTGCGGCAGCCCGCAACAGCTCGGCGGCGCGTTTGAAATCCTGCGGGAATAGCTGCCCTTCGATGTAGAGCAGGGCCAAGTCGTAAGCGGCGAGCGGATGGCCGAGTTTGGCGGCGGCGGCCAGCAGTTTGGCGCTCGCTTCGCGGTCGCGCGGACCGGCGCGGCCTTGCAGCCGGAACATCGCGAGCGCGAACATCGCCGCGCGGTCGCCACGAGCGGCGGCGAGCTTGTACCATTCTGCCGCCTTGGCTTCGTCCTGCGGAACGCCCAGGCCGCCGGCGTAGAGCTCGCCAAGAAGCGTCATCGACTTGACGTCGCCGTTCTCCTCGACGCGGTGCGTCGCCTGCCCGAACGCCGTCAGGTAATAGCCGCGCTGGAATGAAGCATAAGCGGGGTCGGGCTCGGCGGCGCGGGCGACACGTTGCCATTGCGGTACGAGGATCGCCGCCAGCAGAAATGTTGCCGTCAGTCTGATCGCCGCATGAAAGACCATTGCCGTCATCCCGGCCCGGCCGGCCCGGCAAGGCGGCTGGCGGCGTCCGCCACCACGGCAGCGCTCCCTCGCGTTTGCGTCCATATCCAATCACCGAGCGCGACGAAATCGGCGCCGGCTTGCGCGAGCGGTCCGACTTCGTCGAGGTTTGCGGCATAGCCGACGCACGGCGCCTGGAACAGCTCCGACCACCACACCAGCCGGTCCTCGATGGTGTCGAAGGACGGACGGCCGCCGCTTCTATCGGGTTCGCCGAACATCACATAGTCGGCGTTAGCCTCGCCTGCGAGCATGGCATCATGACGGCTGCGCAGTCCTCCGGCGCCGGCGATGCGGTCGGGCTTCAGTATGGCGAGCGCGGCGATTAGTGCTTCAATGCCTGTGAGATGGGCGCCATCGGCGCCGCCGCGGGCGGCGATCTGCGGATGGCCGTCGAGGAGGAGCGCAATATCGCGGCGTTGAACCACGGCCGCGATCGTTTTGGCGTGTTCGATAAGCGTGCGCTCGTCGGCCGGCTCAAGGCGAAGAAGAACGGCGGCGACGTCGCCGGCTTCCAGCGCCGCGCCGATATCGCGCGCAAAAGATGACGTATCGCCAAGCTGCGGCGTAATCAGATAAAGCCGCTGGCGAGGCCGCTGCGGGCTCATCGCGTCGCGTCAGTTACCGCACCGCGGAGGCGCGGCCTCACGCTGCTTTCCGTTCGAGATCGGCCTTCCATTGGCCGAGCATGGCCATGCCGTTCATCGTGGCGCGATGGCCGAAGGCGCGTTGCGCCGCCGCAATGTTCTCCGGCTTGCCCGACCACACTTTGAGCGGCGCGGCCTGCAACGCGCGGCCGTAAGAGAACGTCACGCGCCACGGCAGCGGACCCGATTTGTTGATGGCGTCAAGATGCGCGGTCGCTTCCTCATCGGACTGGCCGCCCGACAGGAAAGCGATACCGGGAACGGCCGCCGGCACCGAGGCTTTGAGCACCCGCAATGTCTTCTCCGCGACCTCTTCGACTGACGCCCGCTTCGGCGACTTCTTGCCGGGCACGATCATGTTCGGTTTGAGCACGATGCCTTCGAGCGCGACCTTCTGGTAGAAAAGCTGTTCGAACACCGTTTTGAGAAGCCATTCGCTCACCAGGGCGCAGCGGTCCGCGTCATGGTCGCCGTCCATCAGCACTTCGGGCTCGACGATGGGGACGATGCCTTCATCCTGGCACAAAGCGGCATAGCGCGCGAGCGCGTGCGCGTTCGCCATGAGACAGCCATAGCCCGGGATGCCGGGCCCGATATCGATCACCGCCCGCCACTTGGCGAATTTGGCGCCGAGTTCGCGATATTCCACCAGCCGTTCGCGCAGGCCATCGAGCCCTTCGGTAATGACTTCGTTGGGACAGAACGGCAGCGGCTTGGTGCCTTTGTCGACCTTGATGCCAGGCAGCGATCCCGCCTGGGCGATGACCTTCACCAACGGCGTGCCGTCCTTGGCGTTCTGCCGGATCGTCTCGTCATAGAGAATGACGCCGGAAATGTGCTTCGACATCTCGGCGCTGCGGAACAGCATTTCGCGGTAATCGCGCCGCGTGATGGGGGTCGATTCCACCCCGATGGAGTCGAATCGCTTCTTGATGGTGCCGGTGGATTCATCCGCGGCCAGGATGCCGCGGCCGGGGGCGACCATGGCCTCCGCGACTTTGTTCAATTCCGAGAGATTCATCGCGGCCCTCCTCGATGTTCCGCGCTCGCAGTCCGGCGGCTTGCGTGCGTTCTTACTCTATTCGGTTGTGCGGACAAGGGTCTACGGCAGCAACAATACCTTAACCCCCGGCAATGTCTTGCCCTCCAGCGATTCCAGGAAGGCGCCGCCCGCGGTCGATACGTGGGACAATCGGCCCGTTACCGAGGCCATGTTAAGCGCCGCCACGGTGTCGCCGCCGCCGGCAAAGCTGACAAGCCTGCCGGCTTCCGTCAGTTCCGCCACCGCCTCGGCCACTTCAATCGTGCCGTTATCGAACGGCTCGTACTCAAAGGCGCCGAACGGACCGTTCCAAACCAGCGTCTTTGAGCGCGCGAGAACCGAGATGACGTATTCGATGCTGCGCGGGCCGATATCGAGGATTATGTCGGAGGCGCCGATCTGATCCACCGGCACGACGCGCGAGGGCACATTCGCGGCCAGCTTTTGCGCCACGACGGCATCGACCGGCAGCACGATTTCCCGGCCGAGAGATTTTGCCTTGGCGAGAATGTCGCGCGCCGCCGGAACGAGATCGTTTTCGCACAGCGACTTGCCGACGGCTTTCCCTTGCGCCGCGAGAAACGTGTTGGCCATGCCGCCGCCGATGATCAGCGTTTCGACTTTTAACAACAGGTGGCCGAGCAATTCGAGCTTGGTCGAAATCTTGGCGCCGCCGATGATCGCCGCCACCGGATGCTCGGGGGTCTCGAACGCTTTTTCGAGCGCGTCGAGTTCGGCCTTCATGGCGCGGCCGGGATAAGCGGGCAGGTTTGAGACTGTTACGATTGAGGTATTGGCGGCGTGTTCGCGGTGCGCGGCCGAGAACGCGTCGTCGACGAAAATGTCGCCGAGCGCTGCAAGCTGTTTTGCGAATTCCTTGTCGTTCTTTTCTTCCCCGGGGTGAAAGCGGGTATTTTCCAGACAAAGAATGTCGCCGTTTTTCATCTTGGCAATCGCCGCTTCCGCCTTCGGACCCACGCAGTCCTCGGCGAACGTTACGGGCCGCTTCACAATTCTCGCGATCTCTGCGGCCACCGGCCGTAGCGAAGCCTTCGGATCGGGTCCTTTGGGACGGCCAAAGTGCGAGAGCAGGATGACCTTGCCGCCTTTGTCCGCCAGCTCGGTAATGGTCGGCGCGATTTCCTCGATGCGGGTCGCGTCCGACACCTTGCCGTTCTGCATCGGCACGTTGAGATCGACGCGCAGGAGCACGCGCTTGCCCTTCACGTCGGCGTCGTCGAGGTTGCGGAAGCGCATGGTGACGAGTCTTGGCGGCGAGTTCAGGTCAGCTTGCCCATCGCCACCGCGGTGTCGATCATGCGATTGGAGAAGCCCCATTCGTTGTCGTACCACGACATGACGCGCACCAGCGTGCCGTCCATCACTTTGGTCTGGTCCATGTGGAAGACCGAGGAACGCGGATCGTGGTTGAAGTCGCTGGAGACGTTGGGTGCGTCGGTATAGCCGAGAATGCCCTTGAGCTGCTGCTCGGCGGCGCGCTTGACCGCGGCGTTGATCTCGTCCTTTGAAGTCGCGCGCTTGGCGACAAACTTGAAGTCGATCACCGATACATTCGGCGTCGGCACGCGGATGGCGACGCCGTCGAGCCGGCCGGCAAGCTCCGGCAGAACCAGTCCGACCGCTTTGGCCGCGCCGGTCGAGGTCGGGATCATGTTCAGCGCCGCCGCACGCGCCCGGTAGAGATCCTTGTGCACCTGATCGAGCGTGGGCTGGTCGTTAGTGTAGGAGTGAATCGTGGTCATGAAGCCCTTGTCGATGCCGACGGCGTCGTTGAGCACCTTGACGACCGGAGCCAGGCAGTTGGTCGTGCACGACGCGTTGGACACGACCGTGTGCGCCTTGGTCAGCTTGTCGTGGTTGACGCCATAGACCACCGTGAGGTCGGCGCCGTCGGCCGGGGCTGAAATCAGCACGCGCTTGGCGCCGGCTTGCAGATGCGCCGCGGCTTTTTCCTTGGACGTAAATATGCCGGTACATTCGAGCGCGACGTCGATGCCGAGCTCCTTCCACGGCAATTGCGTCGGGTCCTTGATGGCGGTGACCTTGATCGCGCCGGTGCCGCAATTGATGGTATCGCCCTTGACCGTCACCTGGCCGGGAAAGCGGCCGTGCACGGAGTCGTAGCGAAGCAGATGCGCGTTGGTCTCGACCGGGGCGAGATCGTTGATGGCGAGGATTTCGATATCCTTGCGGCCCGCTTCGACAGCCGCGCGCAAAATATTGCGACCGATCCGGCCAAATCCGTTGATGGCTACGCGAACCGACATTTCCGGTCTCCCTATGACTTTCTTAAACGCTCCAGCGCCGCCTCTGCCACCTTCTCAGGCGTAATTCCAAAATGTTGGTAAAGCTCCTTGTAGGGCGCGCTGGCGCCAAACCCGCTCATGCCGACAAAAGCTCCGTTGGAGCCGATGATCGCATCCCAGCCCTGGCGGATGCCGGCTTCGACGGCGACGTTGACTGTGGCCTTGCCGACGATCGCCGCGCGCTCGGCGTCCGGCGCGGCGAGTAGGAGTTCGAAGCACGGCACCGACATCACCCGCGCGGAAATGTTTTGCGCCGCCAGCAGCTTTTGTGCCGCGACCGCGATGACGACTTCCGATCCCGAAGCGAATAGCGAGACCACTGCGGCGCCGTCTTGGGCCGCGATCAGCTCATAGGCCCCGCGTGCGCAACGATTGTCGGTGTCGAGACCAAGCCGGAGCGGCGGCATGTTTTGCCGCGTCAGCGCGAGCACGCTGGGTCCGTCCTTGCTCTCCAGCGCCAGCTGCCAGCACTCGACCGTCTCCACCGCATCGCACGGCCGGAAGACTTTGAGGTTGGGAATGGCGCGCAAAGCGGCGAGGTGTTCGACCGGCTGGTGCGTCGGCCCGTCTTCGCCGAGCCCGATCGAGTCGTGCGTCATCACGTAGATCACGCGCTGGCCCATCAGCGCCGCGAGCCGAATGGCCGGCCGGCAATAATCAGAGAAGACGAGGAACGTGCCGGAATAGGGAATGATGCCGCCATGCAGCGCCATCCCGTTCATGGCCGCGGCCATGCCGTGCTCGCGCACGCCGTAATGGATGAAGCGGCCGGAATAGTCCGCGGCGCTCATCGCCTTCATGGCTTTGGTGCGCGTATTGTTGGAGCCGGTCAGGTCCGCTGAACCGCCGATCATTTCCGGCAGCGCCACCGTCAGCGCCTCAAGCGCGAATTCGGAAGCCGAGCGGGTGGCGATCTCCTTCGGCGCGGCTGCGAGTTTTTGCTTCACCTCGCCGACTGCCGCCGCGAAGCCTTCGGCGAGTTCCCCGCGCATGCGGCGTTCGAATTCCGCCCGTTTTGCCGGATCGAGCGCGGCGAGGCGCTGCTGCCAGGACAGCCGAGCCGGCCGGCCGCGCTCCCCGGCAGCGCGCCATTGCTCCCGGATGGCGGCGGGAATTTCGAAAGGCGGCGCGGTCCAGCCGAGTTTTACGCGGGCAGCCGCGATTTCGTCGGCGCCAAGCGGCGAGCCGTGGCACTTCTCGGTGCCGGCCTTGGTCGGCGCGCCGAAGCCGATGGTGGTGCGACAGGCGATCAACGAAGGCCGTTCGGATTTCTTCGCCGCTTCGATCGCCGTGGCAATCGCCGCCGGATCGTGGCCGTCGATGCGCGTCGCCGCCCAGCCGGCGGCCTCGAAGCGCTTCACCTGATCCACGGAATCGGCGAGCGCGAGCGGGCCGTCGATCGAGATGCCGTTATCGTCGAACAGCACGATGAGTTTTTTGAGTTTCAGGTGTCCCGCAAGCGCGATCGCTTCCTGACTGATGCCTTCCATCAGATCGCCGTCGGAGGCCAGCGCGTAGGTGGTGTGATCGACGATGTCGCCGCCGAACAAAGCGGCGAGATGGCGCTCGGCGATCGCCATGCCGACGGCATTGGCGAGCCCTTGGCCGAGCGGCCCCGTCGTGGTCTCGATGCCGGGCGTGTGGCCATATTCGGGATGGCCAGGCGTGAGCGAGCCGGATTGGCGGAAGCGCTTGATCTCGCCGATCGTTATCTTCTCGTAGCCGAGCAGATGGAGCAGCGCGTAGATCAGCATCGAGCCATGACCGGCCGAGAGCACGAAGCGGTCGCGGTCGGGCCACGCCGGATCGGCGGGATCGAATTTGAGGAAGTGCGTGAACAGGACGGTCGCCATGTCGGCCGCGCCCATCGGCAGGCCCGGATGACCGGACTTCGCCTGCTCGACCGCGTCCATGGCGAGCGCACGGATCGCGTTCGCCATGCGGTCGTGCTCCGCGCGCGCGGCCGGACTCGTGGCTGTCGTAGGAAAGCGTGACGGCTGGGCGAGGGCTGCGCTCGCCGCGAGAAGGCGGTCCGGCATCGTCATGAACGGGCCAAGCGCGGCACGAATGCGGACGGCCGCGGTTACGGGAACGGGCGGCACAGATAGCATGGGAGGCCCCCGAGTCAATTGCGCGGCGGCTTATCCCGAAGCCGTCATGCACAGGGCCGGGCGCGGCCTGCTTTCAGCGTTGACGCTCTTGCTCGATGCGACGTAAGGTTCCGATTGTAAATAGTTGCCGTCGCACAGTTTTCACCTGTAGTGCGCGCCGCTTGTGGCCGCAGCGGATGGCCCGATGAGCGAGACCGATGCGATCGAGATCGCGAGCCGGCGCCTGGCGCTCGCGCTCGATGCGCTCGAAGCGGCGGCCGAGCGGCGCAGTGAGACCGATCGCAACCGGGACGGGTTGGTCACGCAGATCCACGCGCTCGGCACCGATCGGGCGCGACTCGCCAGCGAGCTCGATCATGCGACGGCGCGTTCGCGCGGGCTCGAAACCGTCAACCGGGAGGTCGCACAGCGGATCGCGCAGGCGATCGAAACGATCCGTGGCGTGTTGACCCACGATGACTGAGGAGCAAGCTGTCGCGGAGTGAGCCAAGCTTAGCCATGGCCCAGGTCAGTGTCTCCATCAACGGGCGGCAGTTCCGGATGGCCTGCGAGGATGGCCAGGAAGGCCACCTCATGAATCTCGCGCGCGAGCTCGACGTGCGTATCGAACGGTTGCGCGCCAAATTCGGCGAGATCGGCGACACGCGGCTGACCGTGATGGCGGCGCTCACCATTGCCGACGAGCTTGGCGAGATGGGCGCGCGCATCCAGCGCCTGGAGGACGAACTTATGGCGGTGCAAGAGGCGCAGGTGGCCACAACCGACCGCAACAAAATCGCGCAGGCATCGGTTGCCGCCGCCTTGACCGCCACCGCCGAACGGATCGAGAGCATCACCAAAAAGCTCAATCAGACCATCGGCGGCAACAGCGTCGCGCTGGGGTGATGGCGCGGGCTGCGCATCGGTACTACATTGACGGCGCGGGGCTGCGGGGTGCGAAGGAGTCAAATCCCCGGGGCCTTACGATCCTGACGGGAGCTGTCCCTGCCGGACCCTTGGGTTCGGACACATGGCGCCCACCTACTTATGTAGGTTCCCGGGATCAGCGCTCCTACGGCCAGCGCGGCTCCGCACTTACTCGTCATTACCAGGCCGGCGCTACGCGCTGAGACCCGGTGATCCCGATAATTCGGCACCGTTCCTGCTGTCCGCCGATGACGCGGCGATAAATTGCTGCTCGTTATCCAGGCATGACCGATCTAGTCATAACCGCAAAATCTGAACTCCGCCGTGAGGCGTCGGCGCGCCGCGATGCGCTGCCGCCAGACGCGCGGCAGGCGGCCGCCGAGGCAATCGCGGCGCGGCCGTTTCCGCTCGCGATCGCACCCGGCACGATCGTCTCCGGCTTTATGCCAATGAACACCGAAATCAATCCGCTGCCGCTCATGCGCAAGCTCGCAGGGCAGGGCGCGCGGCTGGCGCTGCCGGTTATGGCGGGGCGTGGCAAGCCGCTGATCATGCGCGCATGGGCGAGTGGCGAACCGCTTTCAGCCGGCGTCTGGGGCATCCGCGAGCCGGAGCCCGAGGCGGCGGAGGTGAACCCCGATATCCTCCTGGTGCCGCTTGTGGCCTTCGACCGCGCCGGCCATCGCATCGGTTACGGCGGCGGCTATTACGATCGCACCATCGCGCAACTGCGCGCACGCAAGGCCGTTATCGCGGTGGGGCTCGCGTTCGCCACTCAGGAGGTTCCCGCCGTGCCAACGACGCCCCGCGACGAGCGCCTCGATCTCGTGCTAACCGAACGCGAGGTGATCGATTTGCGGGGCGGTTGAGAATGCGCATCCTGTTCGTCGGCGATGTCGTCGGTCGCAGTGGGCGCACCGTCGTCGCCGAGCGTTTGCCCGGCCTTGTCCGCGACTGGAAGCTCGATTTCGTGGTGGTCAACGGCGAGAATGCCGCGGGCGGCTTCGGCATCACCGAGGCGATCTACAACGAGTTCATCGAGGCCGGCGCCGACGCCGTCACGCTCGGCAATCATGCCTGGGACCAGAAGGAAGCGCTGGTCTTCATCGAGCGGGCGCCGCGTCTCATACGTCCGGTCAACTATCCCACCGGCACGCCCGGCCGCGGCGCGGCTTTGTGCGAGGCCAAGAGCGGTGCACGCGTGCTCGTCGTCAATGCCATGGGCCGCGTCTTCATGGACCCGCTCGATGACCCGTTCGCCGCGATCGATCGCGAGCTCGCGGCCTGCCCGTTGCGGCAAGGTGCCGACGCCATCGTCGTCGATATGCACGCCGAGACGACGAGCGAAAAGCAGGCGATGGGTCATTTCTGCGATGGCCGTGTCAGCATCGTCGTCGGCACCCATACGCATGCGCCCACGGCCGATCTGCGTATCCTGCCACACGGCACCGCGTTCATGAGCGATGCCGGCATGACCGGCGACTATGACTCGGTGATCGGCATGACCAAGGACGAGCCGCTGCAGCGCTTTACGCGCCGCATCACGTCAGGCCGCTTCGAGGCGGCTTCCGGCCCGGCGACGCTCTGCGGGATCGCGGTCGAGACCGATCCGGCAACCGGGCTCGCGACACGCGTCGGCGCGGTGCGTCTCGGCGGCTGCCTCGAACAGGCGGTCCCCGCGTTCTAGACGTGAACTCCCGCTGACTTTATTTCCTCATCGCGCCGCCTTATAGGGGCGTCCTTGCGAGGCGCGCAGCGGGGAGCGAAACGAGAGACGGACGATGGCTGGACATTCGCAGTTCAAGAACATTATGCACCGCAAGGGGCGGCAGGACGCGATGAAGTCCAAGCTGTTCGGCAAGCTCGCCCGCGAAATCACCGTTTCCGCCAAGCTCGGCCTGCCCGATCCGGCGATGAATCCCCGCTTGCGCGCCGCCATCATCGCGGCGCGGGCGGAAAACATGCCGAAAGACAATATCGATCGCGCCATCAAGAAGGCATTGGGCGGCGATGCGGAGACCTACGAGGAAATCCGCTACGAAGGTTATGGGCCTGGCGGCATCGCTGTAATCGTCGAGGTGTTGACCGACAACCGCAACCGCACGGCAGGCGAGGTGCGCGCGGCCTTCACCAAGAGTGGCGGCAATCTCGCTGAGACCGGCGCGGTTTCTTTCATGTTCGACCATGTTGGTGTCATCGAATACGACGCCAAAGTGGCCAGCCCTGATGCGATGTTCGAAGCGGCGCTCGAGGCTGGCGCCGACGACGTCGTCTCCAGCGAGAGCGGCCATGAAATTTATGCCGCGCAGGATCGGTACGGTGCGGTTGCCAAGGCGCTGGAAGCGAAATTCGGTGAGCCGCGCAAGGCTTCTCTTGTCTGGCGGCCGCAAAACACCGTCGCGGTCGACGACGAGCAGGGCGAAAAGGTCCTCCGGCTCATCGAGAACCTCAACGATCACGAGGACGTGCAGAACGTCTATGCGAACTTCGAGGTGTCCGACGCGCTGGTGACCCGGATGAGCGCGTAGCGGGCGAAAGCGCTCCGCGTGCCGGGCGTGGTATGAAGCTCACGGCATGACGCGCCCGATTCGCATTCTCGGCATCGATCCGGGGCTCCGCCGCACCGGCTGGGGCATGGTGGAGATTGCCGGCAACCGGCTCGGCTTTATCGCCTGCGGCTCGGTGTCGACGCGCGACGATGACACGCTCGCGGCGCGGCTCCTCGCCATTCACGACGGCCTGATGCGCATACTCGAAGAGTTTCGTCCGGACGAGGCGGCGGTCGAGGCGACGTTCGTGAACAAGGACGCCAAGGCGACGCTCAAGCTCGGACAGGCCCGCGGCGTCGCCATGGTGGTGCCGGCGAGAGCTGGCCTGACGGTCGCCGAGTACGCACCCAACTTGGTGAAGAAGAGCATCGTCGGCGCCGGGCATGGCGATAAAACGCAGGTGCGGATGATGATCGGGGTCCTTCTTCCCAAAGCCGACCCGTCCTCCGATGACGCCGCCGATGCGCTCGCCATCGCGGTGACGCATGCGCACCACCGGCAGAGCGTAATTCTGCACGCGGCGCTGAAGGTGGCAGGGCGATGATCGGCAAGCTCAAGGGCGTGATCGACTCCTACGGCGAGGATTCTGTGATCGTCGACGTCAACGGTGTCGGCTATCTGGTTTATTGCTCGGCGCGCACGTTGCAGGAATTGCCGAGCGTTGGGCAGCCGGTGACGTTGTCGATCGAGACGTATGTACGTGAGGACCAGATCCGTCTGTTCGGCTTTTCGGCCGACGTCGAGCGCGAGTGGTTCCGGCTGTTGCAGACGGTCCAGGGGGTCGGAGCAAAGGTTGCGCTCTCGGTGCTCGGCACGCTCAAGCCGGCCGAGCTCGCTTCGGCCATCGCTATGCGCGACAAGGCAATGGTAGCGCGCACGCCGGGTGTTGGTCCGAAAGTCGCCGAGCGCATCGTCATCGAACTGAAAGACAAGGCGCCGGCCTATACGGATGTCGATCCGGCTTTGGTACGGCTCTCCGGCGCGCTCGACGAGAAACGCGCGCCACAGCCGGTAACGGACGCGGTATCCGCTTTGGTCAATCTCGGCTACGGGCAACCGCAGGCGGCCGCCGCCATTGCTGCCGCGGCGCGCAACGCCGGCGACGCCGCGGAGGTGAAGACCCTCATCCGGCTCGGGCTCAAGGAACTGGCGAAGTGAAACGTCCCGCCAAACTCGGCAAGTCGGAACGCGAATTAATTGCCGCTGCGACCGCGGCGATCAAACAACGCTATCGCGACGATTGGCAGGAGGTCGGCGCGGCTTTGCGGACCCGCTCTGGAAAAATCTTCACCGGCGTCAATCTCGACGCCTATCTCGGCCGCATGGCGGTCTGCGCCGAGGCCGTGGCGCTTGGCCGCGCCGTGGTCGATCTCGGCGATGCGGGAATCGAAACCATCGTCGCGGTGCGTCACCCGCCGCCCGGGGAAAAGGATCAAACGATTGCCGTTGTGTCGCCGTGCGGCGCCTGCCGCGAACTCATTTTCGACTACGATCCGCAGGCGCGGGTGATCGTGCCGAATGGCAAAGCGCAGGCCGTGGTGCCGATCGCCGAGCTCTTGCCAAACAAGTACAGCCGGGGGTCGGAGGGGTGAGCAACGGCGCGGGGCGTAAGCTTGTGACCGCCGAGCGCCGCGAGGAAGATGCGGCGGAGGCGACTTTGCGCCCGCAACGGCTCGCGGAATTCATCGGCCAGGAACAGGCGCGCAAGAATCTCGCGGTGTTCATCGAGGCGGCGCGGGCGCGGCGCGAGGCGCTCGATCACGTGCTGTTCGTCGGGCCGCCGGGCCTCGGCAAGACTACGCTGGCGCAGATCGTGGCGCGCGAACTCGGCGTCAACTTCCGCGCCACGTCGGGGCCGGTGATCGCCAAGGCCGGCGATCTGGCGGCGCTTCTTACCAACCTCGAAGAGCGCGACGTTCTCTTCATCGACGAGATTCACCGGCTCAATCCGGCGGTCGAGGAAATTCTCTACCCGGCGATGGAGGATTTTCAGCTCGACCTCATCATCGGCGCGGGGCCGGCGGCGCGTTCGGTGAAGATCGATCTCGCCAAGTTCACGCTCGTCGGCGCGACCACGCGCGCCGGGCTTCTCACCAATCCGTTGCGTGACCGCTTCGGCATTCCGGTGCGGCTCAATTTTTATTCCGAAGCCGAGCTTGAACTGATCGTCAATCGCGGCGCGCGCGTGCTCGGCATCGTCGTCACTGCCGACGGCGCCAACGAGATCGCCCGGCGCGCGCGGGGTACGCCGCGCATCGCCGGCCGGCTGTTGCGGCGCGTGCGGGACTTCGCTTCCGTGGCCGGCGCCGCCGCGATCGACCGGCCGGTCGCCGACAAGGCGCTCGCTGCGCTCGAAGTCGATGCCGCCGGCCTCGACGCCATGGATCGGCGCTATCTGACGACAGTCGCGGTGAATTACGGCGGCGGCCCGGTCGGCGTCGAGACGCTCGCCGCCGCCTTGTCGGAGCCGCGCGACGCCATCGAGGACATCATCGAGCCTTATCTCATCCAGTGCGGCTTCCTGCAGCGCACGCCGCGCGGCCGGCTGATCACCGGCCACGCTTTCCGTCATCTGGGTCTGCAGGAACCGGCGCGCGATCCGGCGCAGTTCGGCTTGTTCGCCCAAGGCGACGAGGATCGCTGATGCCTTCCGATCTTCCGGAAAGCATGCGCCGCGATCCGGTTGGCGATTGGCGCATCCAGGATGTCGAGGTGTTGTGCCGAGAGTATGGTCTTACGTTCCGTTTCGGAAAGGGTACTTCGCATACCCATATGCGGCACCCCGCGGCGCGGGAAAATCCTGACCATCCCGGCGCGTCGGCCTATCAAGCCGGTCTACATTCGGAAGCTCGTGCGCTATATTGATGCGTACGGAGGCAGTCGATGACACTGGAATATGCCGTGCGTATCGAACGTTTGGCGGAAAGCGACGGCGGGGGTTATCTGGCGACCGTGCCCGATCTGCCGGCTGCATGTCCGACGGCGACACTCCGGAAGATGCCTTGAAGAACGTGCAGGAAGCCATCGCCTCATGGATCGAAGCCGCCAAGGAATGGAAAATGGAAATTCCGGAGCCTTCACCGCCTTTGGCGCGGGCGGGGTGACGGCTTGCAAACCTATGAAGGCGGCTGCCATTGCGGCCGTGTACGCTTTCGCGTGACGGCCGATCTTTCGCGCGTCACTGATTGCAATTGCTCAATTTGCACCAAGAAGGGCTTTTTGCATCTGATCGTGGCGCCGGAGCAGTTCGAGCTTTTGAGCGGCGCCGACGCGCTCACCACGTATCGATTCAACACCGGCACCGCGCGGCACACCTTCTGCACGACCTGCGGCATCCATGCCTTCTACGTTCCGCGTTCCGATCCCGATAAGATCGACGTCAATGTCCGCTGCCTCGACGGCGTCGATCTCGCGGCGATCAAGCCGCATGCTTTCGACGGGCAGAATTGGGAGCACGCTGTTGCGGGACGGGTGCCGTGGAAATAGAACGATGAACGCCCTTCACCTCGATGGCGAAATCCGCGACGGCCGCCACGTGCTCGCCGTGCGCGTCTATTACGAGGACACGGATTTCACCGGCATCGTTTATCACGCCAACTATCTGCGTTACATGGAGCGCGGACGCACCAATTATCTCCGCCTCATCGGCGCCGATCACCGCGCGCTGTTCGAAGCGACCGAAAAGGAGGCGCCGGGATTTGCCTTCGTGGTGCGCTCGATGACGCTCGACTTTCTCAAGCCGGCGCGCATGGACGACGTGCTCGATGTCGTCACCGAGCCGGAAGTGGTCAAAGGCGCTTCCATCACGTTGCGCCAGCGCGTCATGCGTGGCGACGAGCTTCTGGTGGAGTCGAGTGTGCGCGTCGCCTTCATCAGCGGCGGCCGGGCGCGGCCGATCCCAAAGCCTTTGCGTATCGCCATGAAGGCCGATCTGGACACCGTGCAATCCTGAACCGGCCGAAAGACCTCGGATTCGTGCAGGTCGACGGGCCCGCCGGACTCATGTAAGGACTATTTACATGAGCTGGTCGAAGGAAGACAGGGAAGGCCCGCGCGGCTACCACCACGGCAATCTGAAAGAGGCGCTCCTTCGCGCGGCGCTTGAGCTGATCGCGCAGAAGGGGCCAGCCGGCTTCACTTTCGCCGAGGCGGCGCGGTGGGCGGGCGTAAGCCCGGCGGCGCCCTATCGCCATTTTCGCGACCGCGACGAGCTTTTGGCCAGCATCGCGCTACGGGGCTTTAATCAATTCGAGGCCGCGCTGGCGCGAGCGTGGGACGGCGGCCGCCCGGACGTATTCGTCGCGCTCGACCGGCTGGGCAGAGCTTATCTCGGCTTCGCGCGCAGCGAGCCTGCTTACTATTCGGCGATGTTCGAGGCCGGCATCCCGCTCGCCACCAATCCTGAACTGCGCGAGGCTGGCGACCGCGCTTTCGCTGTCCTGCGCGAAGCTGCCGAAAAGCTTTGCGCGCAGACGCCGGCGCGGAATCGGCCTCCCGCGCTGATGGTCGCATTGCATATTTGGGCAATGTCGCACGGCGTTGCTTCGCTCTTTGGACGCGGCGATGCGGCACGGCGCAGTTTGCCGATGTCGCCCGACGAGCTTCTTGAAGCCCAGGTGCTGATCTATCTGCGCGGCCTCGGTGTGCCTGAGGCGAAATCCGGCTCCTCGGCCTAGCGGTTTCACGCCGGACGCCCAAATGGCGGAAAAGGCGCTGTCGGCCTTCACGAAATCGAGAGGCCCTTGACAGCCCGAAATGCCGATGTAAATGTTATTTACATTCACACCTAGGAGGTCCCTTATGGTCCTCGTCGACAAGCTCGATGAACTCGGAAAGCCGGCTTGGATCGCACTCGCGATCCTCGGCTTCATAGCGTGGTGGCCGGTTGGTCTCGCGGTCCTCGCCTTTTCTTTAGGGAGCGGAAGAATGGGATGCTCGTATCGTCAGAACGGCGGCCGGTGGCAGGGCCGCTGGCAATCGAAGATGGAGCGCATGCAGGAGAAGATGGACCGCATGCGCGCCAGGATGGACGGTGGGCGAAGCGGTGGCGACTGGTGGGGTACTTCACCGTCAAGCGGTAATCGGGCATTCGACGATTATCGGATCGAAACGCTCCGCCGTCTCGAAGATGAGCAGCGCGAATTCAAGGAATTCTTGGAGCGGCTGCGCTTTGCCAAGGACCGGGTGGAGTTCGATCAGTTCATGACCGAGCGCCGCAACCGTCCGCATGACGAAGCTCCGCAGCGGCAACCGCCGGCCTGACTTTTCCGACGCGGCATCGCACGAACTTCGGGCCGTCCATCTCGTCGAGGTGGACGGCCCGCGCATTTTTGCAGCGCTTGGAACGCAGTGCGCGTCATTAACCCCGCATTAAGGACAACCGGGCTTCGTTAGACGCGAACGACCGGTGGTGCGCCCTAGTTTGGACAAGTTTCGCGATGATTTCGGTCCTGCCGGTGGCGGGTCCGGCGGGGTCCTTGCGAAATATTCGGGTCTTGGTCGGCGCGCGCATGCGGCGCCCCTGCCGTTGGTCCCGGCGCCGGCGCGCCGCTCCGGTCAACTGGTCCCGGTCGGATCGCCGAAAGGACGCGCCCATGAACCCTGCCGACATCTCAGCGTCGGCCCTGCCGTTGACCTCCTCCGATCTGTCGCTCTTTCACCTGTTCTGGCAGGCCCATTGGCTGGTCAAAACGGTGATGACCGGCCTGCTCATATGCTCGGTGTGGGTTTGGGCGATCGCTATCGACAAAACGGTGCTGTTCTCGCGCATCCGCAGGGCCACCGACGGTTTCGAGCAGGCGTTCTGGTCCGGCCAGTCGCTCGAGGAGCTCTATACGTCGCTCGCGGTCAAACCGGGCCATTCCACCGCGGCGCTCTTCGTCGCCGCCATGCGCGAATGGAAACGGAGCTTCGAGGGCCATGCCCGCTCCTTCGCCGGCCTGCAAATGCGCATCGAAAAGGTGATGGATGTCGCCATCGCGCGCGAGGTCGAACATATGGAGCGACGGCTTCTGGTGCTGGCGACGGTCGGCTCTGCCGGGCCATTTATCGGCCTGTTCGGCACGATTTGGGGCATCATGACCAGCTTCCAGTCGATCGCGGCCTCCAAGAACACCTCGCTGGCGGTGGTCGCGCCGGGCATCGCCGAAGCTTTGTTCGCGACCGCGATCGGCCTCGTTGCTGCCATTCCGGCGACGATTTTCTACAATAAGTTCATTTCCGAGGTGAACCGGCAGGCGCAGCGTCTGGAGGGTTTTGCCGACGAATTCTCGGCGATCCTGTCGCGGCAGATCGACGAGCGCGGGTGAGGGGACGGATATGGC
>JBEKSB010000027.1:0-26414 GCA_049517455.1 Xanthobacteraceae bacterium | reverse complement strand
CCACCGCCGATTATGTCGTCAAGGATATCAGCCTCGCCGAATGGGGCCGCAAGGAACTCGCCATTGCCGAGACTGAAATGCCCGGCCTGATGGCGACCCGCGAAGAGTACGGGCCGGAGCAGCCGCTGCGCGGCGCGCGCATCGCCGGCTCGCTGCACATGACCATCCAGACCGCCGTGCTGATCGACACCCTCAAGGCGCTCGGCGCCGACGTCCGTTGGGCGTCGTGCAACATTTACTCGACGCAGGATCATGCCGCCGCCGCGGTCGCCGCCGGCGGCACGCCGGTCTTCGCGGTCAAAGGCGAATCTCTCGAGGAGTATTGGGAATACACCCACCGCATCTTCGAATGGGCGGACGGCGGCGCGCCTAACATGATCCTCGATGACGGCGGCGACGCCACGCTGCTCATGCATCTGGGCTCGCAAGCGGAGATGACCCCGACGGTGCTGCACCACCCGAACAATGAGGAAGAGGAGGTGCTGTTTGCCGCGATCAAGAAACGGCTTGTGCACCAGCCCGGCTGGTACAGCAAGACCGCCAAGGAAATCCGCGGCGTGACCGAGGAGACGACCACCGGCGTGCATCGTCTCTATCAGATGGAAAAGGAAGGCAAGCTCCTCTTCCCCGCCATCAACGTCAACGACAGCGTCACCAAATCCAAGTTCGACAATCTCTACGGCTGCCGCGAATCGCTGGTCGACGGCATTCGCCGCGGCACCGACGTGATGATGGCCGGCAAGGTGGCAATGGTCGCCGGCTTCGGCGACGTTGGCAAAGGCTCGGCGGCCTCGCTACGCCAAGCCGGCTGCCGGGTCCTGGTCTCCGAGATCGATCCGATCTGCGCGCTGCAGGCGGCGATGGAAGGCTACGAAGTGGTGACGATGGAGGAGGCCGCGACGCGTGCCGACATCTTCTGCACCGCCACCGGCAACGTCGATGTCATTACCATCGATCACATGCGCAAGATGAAGCACCGCGCCATCGTCTGCAATATCGGACACTTCGATTCCGAGATTCAGGTCGCGGCGCTGAAAAACTTGAAGTGGGAAAACATCAAGCCGCAGGTCGACGAGATCGAATTTCCCGACAAGAAGCGCATCATCCTCTTGTCCGAAGGGCGGCTCGTCAATCTCGGCAACGCCATGGGCCACCCGAGCTTCGTGATGTCGTCGTCGTTTACCAACCAGACGCTGGCGCAGATCGAATTGTGGGCCAATCCCGGCAAATACCAGAAGAAGGTTTACACGTTGCCGAAGCGGCTCGACGAGAAGGTCGCGCGGCTCCATCTCGACAAGATCGGTGTCAAGCTCACCAAGCTTTCCGATAAGCAGTCGACTTATATCGGCATCCCGGTGAGCGGCCCATACAAGACCGATCAATACCGCTATTGAGGATCACTCCGTGGTGCGCGCGGGCGTTTGCGCCAGCGGCACCACGGTGATCTGGTAACTCCGGGGCGGACTGGTCAATCCCAAGAAGCTGCGCTCGAACGTGGCGGTAATCGAGCGCGCTCCGGCATTTGCGAGCGTTTTGCCGGTTTCCTGGCAGGGTGCATCGCCGATCATGCAGACGACCAGAAGCCCATGGATGCTGCTGGCCGCGCGGCCTTCGACCGACAATGGGTCGACGGGTATCGGTCGTGCTTGCGGCAAGTAGAACGGCAGGCCCGAGGTAATGTCCGCGGAGCCCCAAAATAACTGGGTCGGTTTGCCGGCGAGACTGTCCGCCATTTCGGCGACTTGCCTGAAATGGGTCCGATTTTCGTCGCGGCTGTTCATGAGCCTCACGCAAGCGATAACGGGCGATGCAATGAGCATTGCCAAGATCATCGCCAGGACGGCGAGGCCCGCCCGCGCGACGGCGCGCTCATCGATGATGATGTAGTGCGAGGCGTAGAGAACGACAGGCAAAAGCGCCCAGTTTGGGAAGGTCCAATCCGCCGTCAGCCGGTACGGAGTGACCAAATTGACCAGCGCCGGCAGGATGAGAGGCACTAACAGCAGCACGAGCACCTGCCGGCGGTCATCGTCGGCGGGCCAGACGATGTCCGCCAGCGCAACCCTGCTCGGCCGCAACGCGACGAGAACAGTGAGCGGGCCGACGATGTAGGCCGCTGCGCCGAGAAGATAAAGGACCGATTGTGTCAGCGCATTGCCGAATGATGCGTGAATGGCGACGCTTGCGGCGAATTGAATGCTCCCGCCCCCGCGCTCGCTGACAAGCCACCACACGTGCGGAGCAATGACCACAGCTGCGCCGGCCGCCATCACATAGGGTGCCGGCGAGCGCCAGAAGCGTCTTGCCCCCGGACCGACCACGGAGGCGACCGCCATGCCGGCGAGGAGAAAAACTGCCCAGTATTTGCCGAGCATTGTGAGACTGGCGAACGCTCCCGCCAACGAGGCATCCAACACGCCGAGCCCGCGGCGAGCGCGCAGATAGAACAGCAGCGTCGCCGCCCAAAACGGGACCGTCACCGTGTTGGCGTTGAGCACCTCCGCCTTGACGTCATAGAGCGGAACAAGAAAGAGGGCGAGGAGACCTAATAGCGCTCGATTTTTGTCGAGATGGTCGCGCAGAAGCCGCCATGTGACGGCGAGCGCGACGGCGAGCGTCGTCACACTCAAGAGATCCACCGCCCACTGCTGGCGCGGCAACACGGCAAACCACAAAGCAAACAGCCAGCCGGTCATCGGCGGGTGCTTGTAGCCGAAAGCGAAATGCTGCGCCCAGATCAACGCTTCGTCGGCGTCGACATGGACGTCGACCGACGCCGTCGATACCGTCCAGAAGAGCATCCACACGGCGATGTAAGCTAAGAGGACCAGGAGGACGATCGTGCCCTCGGCGTTCCCGGCTATGAGACGCTCTCCAACCTGGACGAGACGGTGAGCGAAGTCCGCGACTTCTGGACGCATTCGGCCGGTGGCGTCGCGCCGCGCCATGGACATCATTTCTCTCGGGGCCCGGCCGCAGCCGGCGAATTGGAAAGGAACGCACGGACCTTTTCCAAGGCTTGAGAAAGCTAGTACCGTGAGCATACGGATAGAGCAATAAGTGCGGTGAACGAGAGGAAGCTTCGCGTTGTCCCCGTCGGCGATAGACAATATTCCGCCAGCAAATTCGCCGGCGCCGCTTACGCGCGCGGATAAGATCGCAACCGTGCGCCCCGCGCCCGAACTCAGCATTGTCGTGCCGACTTTCAACGAGCGGGCCAATGTTCCGCTCCTTGTCGAACGGCTCTCGCGCCTGCTCGCGTCCTGCGACTGGGAGGTCGTATTCGTCGACGACAATTCTCCCGACGGCACGGCCGCGGCCGCGCGCGCCATCGGCGAAACCGACAGCCGCGTGCGCTGCATTCGCCGTATCGGCCGCCGCGGTCTCGCCGGAGCATGCCTGGAGGGCATGCTTGCGAGCCAGGCCCGCTACGTCGCGGTCATGGATGCCGATTTGCAGCACGACGAGGGATTGCTCGTTCCCATGCTCGACGCTTTACGCACCGGGCGCGCCGATCTCGTGGTGGCGAGCCGCTATCTTTACGGCGGCTCCGCCGCGGGCCTATCGAAGCAACGTTCCCGCGCGAGCCGCTGGTCGAATGCGATTGTGCGTCACCTACTCGGAATCGATCTCACCGATCCGATGAGCGGACATTTCATGATCCGGCGCGATGCGTTCGAAGCGATCGCGCCTGCGCTCTCCTCGCAGGGCTTCAAGATCCTGCTCGACATCATGGCTACGGCGCGAGGCAACCTGCGCACCGTCGAGCTACCCTCCGCTTTTCGCGAGCGTCAACACGGCGAGAGCAAGCTCGATTCAAAGATTGCGCTCGATTTCGCCGCCCTGGTAACGGCGAAACTCACCAATGACGCCATCTCGGCGCGCTTTCTGCTGTTCTGCCTAGTCGGATTGACCGGCCTTGGCATCCATCTGAGTATATTGAGCGCGCTGTTGGCGGCCGTCTTGTCGTTCGGCGCAGCGCAGGCGATCGCCACCGTCGGCGCGATTGCCTGGAACTTCGTTCTCAACAATCTGTTCACCTACCGTGACCAGCGGCTCACCGGGTGGCATTTCATCACCGGCCTGATCCGCTTCCAGGTCATCTGTGCCATCGGCGCAATATCCAATGTCGGCATCGCCACCTGGATTTACGATTACGACAGTGTGTGGTGGATCGCCGGCCTCGGTGGGGCGCTGATCGGCACCGTCTGGAATTTCGTGGTCAGCGCTGCCTTCGTCTGGCGCCAGCGCTAAACTTCCTTGCGCCACAACGTCCGGACCGCTTGCCGCTCGGGAAGGCGGATGTTATCTGCGCCGCATGACTGCCACTCCCATCGAAAACATCCGAAATTTCGCGATCATCGCCCATATCGACCACGGCAAATCGACGCTCGCCGACCGGCTGATCCAGCTTACCGGCGGGCTCGAAGCCCGCGAAATGGTCGAGCAGGTGCTCGATTCGATGGATATCGAGCGCGAGCGCGGCATTACCATCAAAGCGCAGACGGTGCGGCTCAAATACCGCGCGCGCGACGGTAAAGACTACATCCTCAACCTGATCGACACACCCGGCCACGTCGATTTCGCCTACGAGGTCAACCGCTCGCTCGCCGCTTGCGAGGGCTCACTGCTGGTCGTCGACGCGAGCCAGGGCGTGGAGGCGCAGACGCTCGCCAATGTCTATCAGGCGCTCGACAATAACCATGAGATCGTGCCGGTTCTCAACAAGGTCGATCTGCCGGCCGCCGAGCCCGACAAGGTCAAGCAGCAGATCGAGGACGTGATCGGGCTCGACGCCTCCGACGCCATTCTGATCTCCGCCAAGACCGGATTGAACGTGCCGGAAGTGCTGGAAGCAATTGTGCAGCGGCTGCCGCCACCGAAAGGCGACGCCAAGGCGCCGCTCAAGGCGCTCCTGGTCGATAGCTGGTACGATGCCTATCTCGGCGTCGTTGTGCTCTTCCGCGTCGTCGACGGCGTGCTAAAGAAGGGTCAGCGCATCCGCATGATGGGGACCGACGTCAACTACGAAGTCGATCGCGTCGGCGTATTCACGCCGAAACGTGTCGAGCTCGGCGAATTGGGGCCGGGCGAGATCGGCTTCTTGACCGCCTCCATCAAGGAAGTGGCCGACACCCGCGTCGGCGATACCATCACCGACGACAAAAGGCCGGTCGCGGCGCCCCTTCCCGGCTTTCGCCCCGCGATCCCGGTCGTGTTCTGCGGTTTGTTCCCCGTCGATGCGGCCGATTTCGAAAATCTGCGCGCCGCCATGGGCAGGCTCCGGCTCAACGACGCGAGTTTTTCCTATGAGATGGAGACCTCGGCCGCGCTCGGCTTCGGCTTCCGCTGCGGTTTTCTCGGGCTTCTCCACCTTGAGATCATCCAGGAGCGGCTCGAGCGCGAGTTCAATCTCAATCTGATCGCCACCGCGCCGTCGGTCATCTACAAGATCAAATTGCGCAACGGCCAGCAGCTTGAGATTCACAACCCTGTCGACATGCCGGATCCGAACCACATCGAGGAAATGCAGGAGCCGTGGATCGAGGCGACCATTTTGACGCCAGACGAATATCTCGGCTCTGTGCTTAAGCTCTGCCAGGATCGCCGCGGTGAGCAAAAAGAGCTGACGTATGTCGGCAACCGCGCGCTGGTAAAGTACAACCTTCCACTCAACGAGGTGGTGTTCGACTTTTATGACCGGCTGAAATCGGTGTCGAAGGGCTACGCCTCGTTCGATTATCATCTCACTGATTACAAGCCGGCCGATCTGGTCAAGCTGCAGATGCTGGTCAACGGCGAGCCGGTCGACGCTCTGGCGATGCTGGTCCACCGCACCCGCGCCGAACAGCGCGGCCGCGCCATGGCGGAGAAGCTGAAGGAGCTCATTCCACCGCACATGTTCCAGGTGCCGATCCAGGCCGCGATCGGCGGCAAAGTCGTCGCGCGCGAGACGGTGCGCGCCTTTCGCAAGGATGTGACGGCGAAATGCTACGGCGGCGACGTGACGCGCAAACGAAAACTTCTGGAAAAGCAGAAGGAAGGAAAAAAGCGCATGCGCCAGTTCGGCAAAGTCGATATCCCGCAGGAAGCGTTCATCGCCGCGCTGAAGGTGGATGTTTGATGGACGCGCTATTGCACCACGATCGTGGTGTTGCGCATCCCTTCCCTTTGCACCAATCCGAACAGGATAGCCGCGTCAGTGGGATGCAGGCGGATGCAGCCGTGCGAGGCCGGTCCGCCGAGCCGCGCAATATCGTAGCTGCCGTGAATAGCAATGCCGCCGTAAATGAAAATCGCGTGCGGCATCGGTGAATTGTAATAGATACGCGAGAACCAGCGCGCCGCCATCATCCGTGGATGGAACGTGCCCGCCGGCGTCCCATAACCGGGCCGGCCGGTCGAAACGCGCCACGTGTAACGGTGAACGCCATCGACGATCACGACCATGGTCTGGCTGCCGCGATCGATCTCGACCTTCACGTCGGCCTCGGCCCGCGTGGCCGCCGGCAAAATCCCGAATGACAGCGCGGCCAGCAACGCCGCGAGAATGACCCTACGCATGGCGAGCCCCAGCCTCAGCGCACCTTGAACATTATTGTGGCGCCACGGAAGGTGTAAAGCGGACGGTGGGTTTGAGAGTCAATCCCGCAATGGCTCCCGGCCAATCCGGCCATGCAATCGGCGGCTTTGGCCTTTACCATCAAACATGCCTTCGTTCGATCTGTTCAGCATCGGTCATTCCAACATTCCAGCCGAGCGGTTCCTCGCCATGTTGCGCGATGCCGGGGTGACTGCCATCGCCGATGTGCGCTCGGCGCCCTACTCGCGTTGGTTCCCTTGGTTTTCGCAAAAGGCGCTGGCGGCGCGGCTGGCCGATGCGGGTATCGCGCATTTGGGGGTGGGCGATACGCTGGGCGGACGACCGCGCGATGAGAGCCTTTTTCGCGACGGCGTCGCCGATTACGAGGCGATGGCGATACAGTCCGAATTTCGCGCCGGCTTCAATCGCTTGCTCGATGCCGCGGCGCGTTTCTGCGTCTGCGCGATGTGCGCGGAACGCGAGCCGCTCGACTGCCACCGCTGTCTCCTAGTGGCGCGGGACCTCGCCGAACGCGACCTTGCGGTCGGCCATATCCTGCACGACGGCACAATCGAGCCGCAGGCGGTAACCGAGCAGCGGCTCCTGGCGCTCGACGGCGGAGGCTGCGACCTGTTTGCGGCTGGACAGCGCGAACGACTCGCGGCAGCGTATCGCCGCCGGGCGCACACCGTCGCGTTTCGAAGGAAAGTTCCCGAGCGGCGCGGCGCGGCGGAGAAGCCATGATGCTCGTTTCGTCTCGCGTGCTCTTGATCCTGCTCCTTGCCGGTGCCGGTCCGGCGCTGGCTCAGGATCCCGGCACTGTGGAAGACAAGACGTTGCCGCCGCTCGCCAATCCGGATTCGCCCTCGACACCGGCGAAGGAACTTTTTGGGCGCAAGACCAAGCCGGATTCGGTGGCCGCGCGCTCCATTGGCTTTTACGCTCACGGTTGCCTCGCCGGCGCCGTTGCACTGCCGATCAACGGCACGACCTGGCAGGTGATGCGGCTGTCGCGTAACCGCAATTGGGGACATCCGAAACTCGTCGAATTTCTCGAGCGCTCGGCTAAAAATGCTAAGAAAGTCGGCTGGAACGGGCTGTTGGTCGGCGACATGTCGCAACCGCGCGGCGGACCGATGCTGACCGGCCATGCCAGTCATCAGATCGGTCTCGATGCGGACATCTGGTTGACGCCGATGCCCGACCGCAAGCTTTCGCGTGAGGAGCGTGAATTGATGTCCGCCACGATGGTGGTGCGGGACGATCGGCTTGATATCGATCCCAATGTGTGGACTCACGCGCATACCGAGGTCATCCGCACCGCGGCGGAGGATCCGGCTGTCGAGCGCATTTTTGTTAACGCGGCGATCAAAAAGGCGCTGTGCCGCGAGGCCGGATCGGATCGCGCCTGGCTCGCCAAGGTTCGGCCCTGGTGGGGGCACGATTATCATTTCCACGTGCGCATCTATTGTCCGCCGGACAGTCCGCAGTGCGAGCCGCAACCGCCGCCGGAATCGGGCGAGGGCTGCGGCCACGATCTCGACTACTGGTTCTCCGACGGTGTCTTGCATCCACAGCCGCCGACCGAGCCGCCGAAGCCGAAGCCGGGACTCACGATGGCGGCCCTGCCGGCTGCGTGCCGCCAGGTCCTGATGGCGCCGTAAGGCGCATCAAAATACCGCCAGACCGAACAGCGCGTGTTGCGCGGCGGCGATGACGAGGATCAACACGCACGCGCTGGCGACAACGATCGCGGCGAAAGCCGGGATTCTCGGCTCGGGCGACTTCATCAGCCGCGGCAACCCCTTCCACAAAAGGTACGCGCCGTAAAAGCCGAGAAGTCCGAGAAAGCGCAATCCCGGCGCCAGCAAAAAAATACCAGCCAGCCAGACCGGCGTAAATGAATAGACCGCAAGCTTGAACGCGCTGTCAAAATCCCGACGCCCGCCGAACATCGGCGCCAGGAGGTTGATGAGAAGCCCAAGCACAAGCACCGTGGCGCAGCTCATCACGTAGCCGAACACCGCGCCAAAGACGCCGTCGAAGATCGGCGCCCGTAAGATTCTCGCTCCCGGCCCTTCCACGCCGACGACACAAGCGCCGATCAGACCGAATATTGCCGGGATGAGCGAGAGCGGCGCCACATAGCCGGTCAACAAATAAGCCGCATCCCCGGGTTCGTTCTCGATCCTGGCCCATTCGGCTGATGGATCGGCGACGACAGCATGCGCACGCCAAGCCGCGTTCATGGCAGCAACCCCTTGGCGTCGGCGCGGATCATGGCGGCACCCTTCTCCGCGATCATCATGGTCGGGGCATTGGTGTTGCCGGACGTAATCGCGGGCATGACCGAGGCATCGATGACGCGTAGCCGATCGACGCCGGCGACGCACAGGCGCTCGTCGACTACCATCAGCGGATCGCTGGCGAGACCCATTTTCGCCGTGCCGACCGGATGAAAGATGGTGGTGCCGATGTCGCCCGCGGCCTTCGCCAAGGCCTGCTCATCGTCGTCGCGCACTTGGGGCCCGGGCAAATATTCAGCCGGGTGGAACGACGCCAGCGCCGGTTGCGCCACGATGCGGCGCGTGAGCCGGATGGCCTTGGTCGCGATGCGGCGGTCTTCATCCGTTGACAGGTAGTTGGGCCTGATGGCCGGCGCGGCGGCGGGGTCGCGCGAGCGCAGTCTGACAAATCCGCGGCTCGTCGGACGCAAATTAGCGACGCTCGCGGTGAAGGCCGGGAATTTGTGCAGCGGTTCGCCGAAGCGATCGAGCGACAACGGCTGGATGTGATACTGGAGGTTGGCGCGTTCCTGGTCGGCATCGGAGCGGGTGAACAAGCCGAGTTGCGACGGCGCCATGGTCAGCGGCCCGCGCCGGAACAGTACGTATTCGGCGAGCATGCCGGCGAGACCGATCGGCGAATGGTAGCGCTCGTTGAGCGTCGCGATGCCGTCGACCTTGTAGATCAGGCGGAGCTGCAAGTGATCCTGAAGGTTGGCGCCGACGCCTGGCCGGTCGGCCACGACCGGGATGCCGTGCTCGCTCAGATGCTCCGCCGGACCAACACCGGACAGCAGCATGATCTGCGGCGAGCCAATCGAGCCAGCGGCGAGAATGACTTCTCCGCGACAGCGCGCCGTTCGCGTTTCGCCGTCTTGCCGCCAGCGCACGCCGGCGGCGCAGCGGCCGTCAAACACTACACCCTCCACCAGACAACCGGTTTCGAGCCGGAGATTGGCGCGATTCAGCACCGGCTTGAGGAAGGCGGTCGCCGCAGACCAGCGCCGGCCGCGCTTCTGATTGACGTGAAAGGCACAGCAGCCTTCGTTGTCGCCGGTATTGAAGTCCACGACGGACTTGATGTCGGCCTGCTCGGCGGCGGTCCGGAACGCATCAAGCAGATCCCAGTGCACGCGCGGCGCCTCAACGCGCAATTCGCCACCGACGCCGTGCGCATCGCTTTCGCCCAGGAAATGATTTTCGTGTCGCTTGAACAAGGGCAGCACATCGTCCCAGCCCCAGCCACTCAGCCCAAGCTGGCGCCAATGGTCATAATCGGCGGACTGGCCGCGCATGTAGATCATGGCATTGATCGCGGATGAGCCCCCGATCGCCTTGCCGCGGGGATAGCTGAGGCTGCGGCCGTTGAGACCTGCCTCCGGCTCGGTCTTGAAGCACCAATCCGAGCGCGGATTTCCGATCGCGAACAGGTAACCGACCGGAATGTGAAACCAGATCCAATTGTCGCGGCCGCCCGCTTCAAGCAACAGCACCCGCTTGTCGCTGTCGGTCGAAAGTCGGTTGGCCAGAACGCAGCCGGCGGAACCCGCGCCGGCGATGATGTAATCGTACTCGCCTTCGATCGGCTCGGCCTGGGCCATGTAACGCTCCACGAGATCGGTTGATGATAGCCGGTTCGCTCGGCTTTGCCACGACATCGGACGACTGCTATTGTCCGTGCGCGACGTGCGGCGCGCTGGGCGCGTGCCGGACGAGCCTCGAACGACGGTTCCAAAGGCGGTCGTAGCAACGTCATGTTTGCGTCGTCGCTGGCGCGAACGACCGTATTTGTCGGAGAACCGTCGTGCTCGAAAGAAGGCGTATCCTGGCGGCATTTGCCGCTGCCATCGCAATTGCGTTCGCTCCGCCGCATCCTGTCGTGGCGCGGGAAAGATCGATCATCGTTTTCGCCGCCGCTTCGATGAAGAATGCGCTCGATGACGTCGACGACGCTTTCACCAAGCAGAGCGGTATCAAGGTCGTCGCCAGCTATGCGGCAAGCTCGGCGTTGATGAAACAGATCGAGCAAGGCGCTCCCGCCGACGTGTTTCTGTCCGCCGATATCGACTGGATGGATTACGGCGCGAAGCGCAATCTCATCAAGAACGATACGCGTCTCAACTTGCTCGGCAACCGGCTCGTACTGATCGCACCCAGGGATTCAAAGATCGGCGATGTAAGTATCGCGCCGGGCTTCGATCTCGCCGGGCTTGCCGGCAACGGCCGCATCGCCACCGGCGACGTGCGCGCCGTTCCTGTCGGCCTGTACGCCAAAGCGGCGCTGGAAAAGCTCGGCGTGTGGGCGGCCGTCGAGCCAAAAATAGCGATGGCCGAGAACGTACGCGCTGCGCTTGTGCTTGTCGCGCGCGGCGAGGCGCCGCTCGGTATCGTCTACGAGACCGACGCCAAGATCGACCGCGGCGTGAAGATCGTGGGCGTCTTTCCCGAGGACTCCCATCCGCCGATCATCTATCCGGTGGCGTTGACGAAGGATGCCAAGCCCGACGCGGCGCAGTATCTTGCGTTCCTGCGCACGCAAACGGCGAAGGCGGTTTTCGAGCATTACGGCTTTAATTTTTTGATTAAGCCGGCATCGTGAGATCAAGTGTGCTCATCATTGCAGCATCGTCCCAATGCACCGCGCTGAAATGGATGCTTGGGCCAAGCGGGCGCATGACGAAGGGGTAACCTAGTGCTCGGTCTCTCCCCTGCGGAATGGGTCGCAATCGAGTTATCGCTGCGCATCGCGATTGTCGCCACAGCATTTGCACTGCCGTTCGGCATCGCTATCGGCTGGCTGCTGGCGCGGAAGGATTTCTGGGGCAAGACTTTGCTCGACGGGATCGTGTATCTGCCGCTGGTGCTGCCGCCGGTCGTTACCGGTTACCTGCTGCTCATTTCCTTCGGACGAAGGGGGCTGATCGGCGCCTTCTTAGCCGATCATTTCGGCATCGTTTTCTCGTTCCGCTGGACTGGCGCTGCGCTTTCCTGCGGCATCATGGGCTTCCCGCTGATGGTGCGACCGATCCGGCTTGCGCTCGAGGCGATTGACCGCCGGCTCGAGGACGCCGCCGCAACACTCGGCGCCGGCCGTTTTTGGGTGTTTCTGACCATCACCTTGCCGCTTGCCTTGCCGGGCGTAATCGCCGGCGCAGTCATGTGCTTCGCCCGCGCGCTCGGCGAGTTCGGCGCCACCATTACCTTTGTCTCCAACATTCCCGGCGAGACGCAGACCATTTCCGCCGCGATCTATACCTTGTTGCAGGTTCCCGATGGCGACGCGGCAGCCGGACGTCTGGTGCTGGTCGCGATCGCGCTGGCGCTAGCCGCGCTCATTGTCTCGGAATGGTTCGCCCGCCGCGCCGGCATGCGCTTTCAAGGGGAATAATTCGTGCTGGCCATCGCCGTCGAGAAGGAGCTCGGCGCATTCAAGCTCGCCGCGCGTTTCGAAGCAGCGGGAGGCGTCACGGCCCTGTTCGGGCCGTCGGGCGCCGGCAAGACGACCGTCGTCAACATGATCGCAGGCTTGATCGTACCGGATCGCGGCTCGATCGCGCTCGACGAAACGGTGTTGTTCGATGCGGCTTCCGGGATCAACGTGCCGCCAAATCGGCGCCGTATCGGCTACGTGTTCCAGGACGGCCGGCTGTTTCCGCATCTCAGCGTGCGCCAGAACCTCGACTACGGCCGCCGGATGAGCGGTCACCCGCACGATCCGAAACATTTCACGCGGATCGTCGAGTTGCTCAATATCGACGATCTGCTCGATCGCCGGCCACGCAAGCTGTCGGGCGGCGAGCGCCAGCGCATCGCTATCGGCCGTGCGTTGCTTATGCACCCGCGCCTTCTGCTGCTCGACGAACCGCTCGCCTCACTCGACGCCGGACACAAGCGCGAAATTCTTCCCTACCTGGTCCGTCTGCGCGACGAGTCAAACGTGCCGATGGTCTATGTCAGCCACGCCGCCGCGGAAGTGCGCCGGATTGCCACGAATGTCGTGCGGCTCGACGGCGGCCGCGTAGCGGCTTCCGGCGGCCTTGAACTGCTCGATGAACCCGGCGCGCACGAGCCGGAATGACCGGGAACTTCGCGTTCGACGAAGCCTCCCGCAAAGATTCCCGTGCTGTTTTCCGCAACTGCAACGGATTATGGTTCGCCGTGGTCGTGACTGCGGACAGGGCGGTGACGAACGAATTTCGTCGTGTAGAGATCGAACGCTGCGCCGATGCGCCGCGCCGGTCGTCATCGGTTCCGGGTCTGAATGGAACTTGCTTCTTCACTGCCGCAAAAACGCGCAACGGCGATGGGCATGGCGTGCGGCGCCGGCGCGGCGCTCTGCTGGGCGCTCGGCTTCGTCGCCGCGCGGCATGGCGTCAACGTTGGTCTGTCGCCATTCGTCATCGCCCTGCACCGCTACCTTTGGCCGGGATTGGCGCTGCTCCCGTTCCTCGTCACCGACGGCTTCGGCGATCTTGGCGGGATCGGATGGCGGCGTGGATTCACCTTGGCGCTGTTTGGTGGGCTGCCGCTCGCGCTGCTCAGCTATATTGGATATTTGTTTGTTCCGCTCGGCCATGGCGGCGTAATCCAGCCATCTTGCGCCGCGCTTGGCGGCCTGGTTCTGGCGCGGCTGGTATTGAAGGAGCCGCTGCCGCCGCGCCGAATAGCCGGAGCCTTGGCGATCGTTCTCGGCCTGTGCATTATCGGCGCCGAAGCGCTGCGGACCATGGGCGCGCACGGCGTCGGCGGCGATCTCTTGTTCGTCGCAGCCGGATGCTTCTTCGGCATCTTCGGCATGCTGGTGCGGTTATGGCGGGTCCCGGCCCTGAAGGCGGCGGCGATCACCAGTGTCTTGTCGCTGGTCGGCCTGCCGATCATATTGTTCAAATTTGACAATCTGCTAGCTGCGGGGTTTTCTGAAAATCTGCTGCAAGCGGTAATCCAGGGCGGACTTACCGGAGCCGGCGGCACTTATTTGTTTACGCGTGCGGTCGTGCTGCTCGGGGCCTCGCGCGCGGTGCTGTTTCCCTCGCTCGTTCCGCCGTTCACGTTGCTGGTCGGATTTCTTGCGCTCGGCGAGGTACCGAGCGCTTCGCAGCTCATCGGGCTATTGGTCGTCGTCGTGGGTTTCCGGCTGACGCAGAAGGGCTGAAATCATGCCGCTTTGCGGCTTGCCAGAAACTCGCCGATGCGATCCAGCGCCCGCAAGATATTTTCCGTCGAATTGGCGTAGGAAACCCGCACATAACCTTCGCCGAGCACGCCGAAATCCGGCCCGCCGATGAGCGCGACGCCGGCGTCCTCAAGAAGCGCCGTGGCGAGCGGCTTCGCTTTCCAGCCGGTTCGCTTGATGTTGGGAAAGGCATAGAACGCGCCTTTCGGCGTGGCGCATGAAACGCCCGGAAGCCGGTTGAGGCCATCGACCAAGACCTTCCGCCGTTTGTCGAACTCGGCAACCATTTTCGTCACGTCGTCCTGCGGACCGGTCAGCGCGGCAAGGCTGGCATATTGCGTCGGGGCATTGACGCAGGAATGCAGATTGACCGCGAGCTTTCGCGCCAAGTCGTAGAGCTTGCCCGGCCACACCGCGTAGCCGATACGCCAGCCGGTCATGGCGTAGGTTTTCGACCAGCCATTGAGGAGGATAAGGCGGTCGCGGATCGAGGGATATTTAAGCAAACACACATGCGTCTCGCCGTCATAGAGCATGTGGTCGTAGATCTCGTCCGACATCACCGCGACGTCGGGAAATCGCTCCAGTCCGGCGACGAGCTTGTCGACTTCCGTCTTCGGCGTCAGGCCGCCGGTCGGATTGGCCGGCGAGTTGAGGATCAGGAGCCGCGTCTGCGGCGTGATAAGGCTGAGCGTCTCCTCGGCGGAGAACGCAAAGTTGTTCTCCTCGCGGATCGGCACCGGAATAGGCCGCGCTCCGGTGAATTCGATCATCGAGCGATAAATGGGAAAGCCCGGGTCGGGATAGAGGATATCGGCGCCCGCCTCGCCGAACATCAGGATCGACATGAACATGGTCGGCTTGCCACCGGGAAAGATCATCACCGCGTCCGGCGAGACGCTGACGTCGAAACGCTTGTGCAAGTCGGCAGCGACCGCCTCGCGCAGCGGCAGGATGCCGACCGCCGGCGTGTAGCCGTGATGGCCGTCGCGTAGCGCCTTCACCGCCGCCTCGACGATGAAATCCGGCGTGCGAAAGTCGGGCTGGCCGATACCAAGGTTGATGATGTCGCGGCCCTGCGCGGCAAGCTGGGTCGCGCGGGCGAGCACCGCGAAGGCATTCTCCTCGCCGAGGCGATCGAAGGCGGCAATGGTCTTCAGCATGGCCGGCACTTCAGCCGAATTAAACGGCAAAGGCAAACTCCCGCGCATCCATGCTGCACTGCAATAGGCGGCGCGGACGCGCCGTCGCTGCGACCATGCGGACAGGGTTCGCGTTGGCGCTGAATCGGCCTATTTATGGATTTGTGGGTGAGGGCTTGCGGAGACAGCAATGACCAAGGGTAACGGTTCGCAAGACTCACAACGGCCGCGCCTGCGCTCGCAATTGTGGTTCGACAATCCCGACAATCCGGGCATGACCGCGCTCTATCTGGAGCGCTACCTCAATTACGGCCTCACGCGCGCGGAACTCACATCCGGCAAGCCGATCATCGGCATCGCGCAGACCGGCTCCGACCTGAGCCCTTGCAATCGCCATCACCTCGAACTCGCCAAGCGCGTCCGCGAGGGCATCCGCGATGCCGGCGGCATCGCCTTCGAATTTCCCGTCCATCCCATTCAGGAGACCGGCAAGCGCCCGACCGCGGCGCTCGACCGCAACCTCGCTTATCTCGGCCTGGTCGAGGTGCTTTTTGGTTATCCGCTCGATGGCGTCGTGCTGACGACCGGTTGCGACAAGACCACGCCCGCGTGCCTGATGGCCGCGGCGACCGTCAACACCCCGGCGATCGTGCTTTCGGGCGGGCCGATGCTCGACGGCTACAGCAAGGACGGCAGGCTGGCGGGTTCGGGCACAGTGCTATGGCAGGCGCGCGAAGACATCGCCGCCGGCAAGATCGACTACAAGGAATTTCTCGACATCGTCGCCGCCTCCGCGCCGTCGATCGGCCATTGCAACACCATGGGGACCGCCTCGACCATGAACGCGATGGCCGAGGCCCTTGGCCTGTCGCTGCCCGGCTGCGGCGCGATCCCGGCGCCCTATCGCGAACGCGGACAGATCGCCTACGAGACCGGCGTTCGCGCCGTGGAGATCGTGCGCGAAGATTTGAAACCGTCGGATATTCTGACCCGCGCCGCCTTCGAGAACGCGATCGTCGCCTGCTCGGCGATCGGCGGCTCGACCAATGCGCCGATCCATCTCGTCGCCATCGCGCGGCACATCGGGGTCGAGCTTTCGATCGAGGACTGGGAAAAAATCGGCTACGACGTGCCGCTTCTCGTCAACATGCAGCCCGCTGGTGACTATCTCGGCGAGGATTATTATCGCGCCGGCGGGCTGCCGGCGGTCATGCACGAATTGCTCGCGGCGGGCCGGCTCCACGGCGATGCGCGCACCATCAACGGCAAGACGGTGGCCGAAAACGCCGCGCGGGCGCGCGCGACCAACGCCGCCGTCATCCGCCCGTACGACAAGCCTCTGAAATCGCAAGCCGGCTTCAAGTTGCTGCGCGGCAATCTGTTCGATTCCGCGATCATGAAGACGAGCGTGATCTCCGAGGAATTTCGTCAGCGCTACCTTGGCAATCCGGAGGACCCGAATGCCTTCGAAGGCCGCGCCGCGGTATTCGACGGCCCGGAAGACTATCATCGGCGCATCGATGACCCCGCACTCGGGGTCGATGAACGCACGATCCTCTTCATTCGCGGCACCGGGCCGATCGGCTATCCGGGCTCGGCTGAAGTCGTGAACATGCAGCCGCCCGCGGCGCTCATAAAGCGCGGCGTGACGTCGCTGCCGTGCATCGGTGACGGTCGGCAGTCGGGCACGTCCGGCTCGCCATCGATTCTCAATGCCTCACCGGAAGCGGCCGATGGCGGCGGCCTCGCGCTTCTGAAGACCGGCGACCGCGTGCGCATCGATCTCAACAATGGAACCGCCGACATGCTGGTCCCGCCGGCGGAATTGGCGGCGCGGGCGGCAGCGCTGAAACAGAGCGGCGGCTATCACTATCCGCCGAGTCAGACGCCGTGGCAGGAAATCCAGCGCGCCATGGTCGACCAGCTCGCGAGCGGCATGGTGCTCGAGCCGGCGGTAAAATATCAGCGCGTCGCGCAGAAATTCGTGCCGCGAGACAGTCACTGACCCTTCACGCCGTAGAGTCTCATATGAACAATTCACGTCCGACGATTGCCGACAAGCGCAAAACCTTCCGCAAGCTCCACGACGCCGGATGCTTCGTCATCCCCAACCCGTGGAATGTCGGCAGTGCGCGCTACCTTCAAGGCCTTGGTTTCAAGGCGCTGGCGACGACAAGTTCCGGCCACGCGCACGCGCAAGGTTTTCCTGACGGCGCCCAGTCCCGCGATGACGTGCTCGCGCATTACCGCGAGCTTGCAGAGGCGACCGACGTGCCGCTCAACGCCGATTTCGAGAACGGCTTTGCCGACGATCCCGACGGCGTCGCGCAGAACGTCACGCGCTGCGTCGCGACCGGATGCGCCGGATTGTCGATCGAGGACTCGCCGAAGAGCGCAACGCCGCTCTACGACTTCGACCTTTCGCTGGCGCGCGTCAAAGCCGCGCGCGCGGCGATCGACCGTGCCGGCGGCGACGTGGTGTTCACTGCGCGCGCCGAAAACTTCATCCGCGGCGTGCCTGATCTCGATGACGTCATCCGCCGGCTGAAGGCCTACAAGGAAGCCGGCGCCGATTGCCTTTATGCGCCCGGCATCAAAACTCGCGAGCAAATCGAGGCGGTGGTGCAAGCCGTGGCGCCACAGCCGGTGAATTTCCTCGCCGGCGCCGCGCTTGGCTTCACGGTGAGCGACCTCGCGGCAATGGGTGTGCGGCGAATCAGCGTCGGTGGTTCGCTGGCGCGCGTCGCCATGCACGCCTTCATCCGCGCCGCGACCGAGATCGCGAGAGAGGGCAAGTTCAACGGCTTCGCCGGGCTTATCTCCAACCCGGAGCTGAACAAGTTTTTCAGCGAGGATCGAAAACAGAGCCTATCATGATTCCTCCCTCGGAACCTCATCCTCAAACCGGCCAGCCAATCGGTTTGCCGGTCGATACGACGCTGGCGAAACGACCCGGCGCTGTGACGCTGAAAGGGCATTACGGCCGCCTCGAAAAGCTCGGTCCCCAACATTTCGCGGACCTGTACAAGGCGTTCGCCGGGCACGATCAGGTCTGGACCTACATTTCGACCGACGGGCCGTTTGCGACGGCGGCCGAGTTTTCCGCCTTTCTCGCGAAGCGTGCCGCAGCGGACGACCCCTATGCCTATGCGATTGTCGACGCGTCCGACCGCGCCGTGGGCTATCTGACGCTGCTGAACATTCAACCGCAGATGCGGGTCATCGAAGTCGGTCACGTGCTCTACTCGCCGATGCTGCAGAGGACGCCGCTCGGCACCGAAACTCAATACCTCCTGGCGCGTTACGTTTTCGAGACGCTTGGCTACCGGCGCTACGAATGGAAATGCAACGCGCTCAACGCGGCTTCGCGGCGCGCCGCACTGCGCTACGGTTTTGCCTACGAGGGCACATTCCGCCAACACTTGATCTCAAAGGGCCGCAACCGCGACAACGCCTGGTTCTCGATGCTCGATAGCGAATGGCCGGCGCGCAAGCTCAGCTTCGAGCGCTGGCTGGCGCCGGAAAGTTTCGATAGTGAAGGTCGGCAGAAACTCAGTCTTGCGGCGTTGAACGAGCAGAAGGCGTGAGGCAGGCATGAGCAACAGATTGGAAGGCAAGGTCGCGCTGGTCACGGCGGCGGGCCAGGGCATCGGCCGCGCGATCGCGGAAAAGTTTGCCGCCGAAGGCGCCAAGTTGATCGCCACCGACCTCGATCCGAACAAGCTGCAAGGATTGCGCGGCAAGCTGCGCAAGCTCGACGTTCTCGCGCCGGACGACATCGAAGCGTTTAGCCGCGATATCGGGCGCGAGTTCGGCCCGCTCAACATATTGGTCAATTGCGCCGGTTATGTGCATCAGGGAACAGTGTTTGATTGTTCCGACAAGGACTGGGATTTTTCGTTCGACCTCAACGTCAAATCGATGCACCGGACGATCAAGACGTTCCTGCCCGGCATGCTGGAGAAGAAATCCGGATCTATTGTCAACATCGCCTCGGCGGTGTCCTCGATCCGCGGTGTCCCCAACCGTTACGTCTATGGCGCCAGCAAAGCCGCGGTGATCGGGCTGACCAAGGCTGTCGCCGCCGACTTCATCAAGCAAGGCGTCCGCTGCAACGCCGTTTGTCCGGGCACGATCGAATCGCCTTCGCTCGGCGAGCGCATCACCGCGGTATCGCAGGAGAGCGGGCGCTCGCTCGATGTCGTGCGGCAGGATTTTATCGCGCGACAGCCGATGGGCCGACTGGGCACGCCCGAGGAGGTCGCTTGGCTCGCGCTGTTCCTCGCCAGCGATGAGGCAAGCTACATTACCGGCCAGGCGCATCTGGTAGACGGGGGCATGGCGCTGTAGCAGCCATTCAGCTTGACGCTATGCACATCCTTATCACCGGCGCCGCGGGGATGATCGGGCGCAAGCTAACGGCGCGCCTAGTCGCCGAAGGCGCGCTTAAGGGAAACCCGATCGATCGCCTCACCCTCTTCGATGTGAGCCCACCGCAACGCCTCGAAGATTTTCCGGCCCACGTCGATGCCGTCGCCGCCGACATCGCCGACCCGAGCGCTGCTCGCGCGGCGATCGGCGACCGCCCCGACGTGATCTTCCATCTTGCTGCCGTCGTTTCCGGCGAGGCCGAGCTCGATTTCGAGAAGGGCATCCGCGTCAATTTCGACGGCTCGCGCGCGCTCCTCGAAGCGATTCGCACTGCCGGTGACGCCTATCGGCCGCGACTGGTTTTTTCCTCGTCGATCGCGGTGTTCGGCGCACCGTTTCCGGAGGTAATTCCGGACGATTTTGCCCTGACGCCGTTAACCTCCTACGGCACGCAAAAGGCGATGGTCGAGCTGATGCTCGCTGATTATACCCGCCGCGGCTTCGTCGACGGCGTCGGCATCAGACTGCCGAACATCGTCGTGCGGCCCGGCAAGCCCAATAAAGCCGCCTCCGGCTTTTTTTCGTCGATCATCCGCGAGCCGCTTAACGGCGACGAAGCGGCGCTGCCGGTCGACGAGGGCGTCAAGAATTGGCACGCAAGCCCGCGCGCCGCCGTCGGTTTTCTGGTCCACGCCGCAGGGCTCGACGGCAAGCAACGCGGGCCGCGCGTCAACCTCACCATGCCCGGTGTGTGTTGTACCGTCGCCGAACAGATCGCCGCATTGCGGCGGATCGCCGGCGACAAGGTCGCATCGCGAATCCGCCGCGCACCGGACCCGCTTATTCAAAGAATCGTTGCCGGCTGGCCGAGCCGGTTCGACCCCGGCCGCGCGCTCGCGCTCGGCTTCAAAGCCGAGGCTTCATTCGACGAGATTATTCACGTCCACATCGAGGACGAATTGGGCGGCAAGATCGCGTCTTGATGCCGAACGCAAGGCGGCTTGCCCCACCCATGGCCGGGCGCTCGGAACATGATCCGGCTTTTCCGAAATGATCATGCGCCGCTAAACATGCTAAATCCGGCTATGCGTTTCGACTCCGCCCTTATCCCTGCGACGCTCGCTCGCCGCTACAAGCGCTTCCTGGCCGACGTGGTACTCGATTCCGGCGACGTCACGACTGTTCACGTCGCTAATCCAGGCGCCATGACTGGCCTCGACCGGCCTCTCTCGCGGGTGTGGCTGTCCGATTCCGGAAATCCGCTGCGAAAGTATCCCTACAGCTGGGAGCTGGTCGAGACGGATCTCGGCGGCGGCCCGGAACTCATCGGCGTGAATACCGGGCAGCCTCACCAACTCGTGGCCGAGGCCATCGAGGCCGGACTGATCCCGGAACTGCGCGATTACCCGTCAGTCCGGCGGGAAGTGAAATACGGAGAGAACTCACGGATTGATTTTCTCCTCGACGGCCCGGCGCGGCGACCCTGCTATTTGGAAGTCAAAAACGTCCACCTCATGCGCAAGCCGGGCCTAGTCGAATTTCCCGACTCCGTGACCGAGCGCGGCGCCAAGCATCTGCGCGAATTGGCGGCCATGCGGGGGAGCGGCGCGCGCGCCGTGCTCCTCTTCGTCATTCAGATCGCGTCGGCAGATCGTTTTGCCGTCGCCCGCGACATCGATCCGGTTTACGCGGTTGCGTTCGACCGGGCGCGCGCTGGTGGCGTGGAGATGCTGGCTTGGCGTTGCAACGTCAATCTCGATGGCATCGAGATCGCGGCATCGGTTCCCATTGTCGACCGATAGCCGGCGACTATTGCCTCAATTCATCAAGTATTAGCTGTAGTTCTTGATTGCGACGAGTTGTGCGCAAAAGCCCCGATTTGACGGGCGTCAAATGGTCCTAAGGACGGATCGCATAGCATAACTGTTGTTCAAACAATGACGGGTAAGGCGCGTGGGGCAGTAGGTACATTCAAATGGCCAAGACGACCAATGACAGGAAAGCATTCGCAGTGGGAGGCGGCATTGGATCCATGGCCGCAGCTGCGTTTATGATTCGCGACGGCGGAGTACCGGGCGCCAACATTACGATCTACGAGGCCTTGCCTGTTTTGGGTGGAAGCCTTGATGGTGCGGGCAACCCTGATGAGGGGTATTCGTTGCGTGGCGGCCGGATGCTGACAACAGACAATTATGAATGCACATGGGGCCTTTTCAAATCGATCCCGTCCCTATCCGATCCGAATAAATCGGTCTTTGACGAAACCATTGCATTCAACGAGCGGATCAAGTCGCATTCGCGCGCCCGGCTCGTAGACGGCAACCGCGCTATTGTCGATGTGACCTCCATGGGGTTCACCATGAGGGACAGAGTGGAGCTCGTCAGACTTGCCGAGGCCAGCGAACAAACGCTGGGAGCGAGCCGCATTACCGACTGGCTGTCGCCGGAATTCTTCACGACCAAGTTCTGGTACATGTGGGCGACGACATTTGCGTTTCAGCCCTGGCACAGCGCGGTCGAGTTCAAACGTTATCTGCACAGGTTCATGAAGGAGTTCAGCCGCATCGAAACGCTTGCGGGAGTCAAACGGACGATTTTCAATCAGTACGATTCCCTCGTTCGCCCGCTGGAAAGATGGCTTGAAAAGCAAGGCGTGCATATCCTCAAGGGCTGCACGGTCATCGATCTCGATCTGACAAACATCGACGGCAAGGTCGCGATCACCGCACTAAAATATCAGCGAAACGGCAAGACCGAATCGATCGCTGTGCGCGGCGATGATCTCGTTTTTCTCCAGAACGCCTCGATGACCGACGCATCAAGCCTCGGTTCTATGACCAAGGCCCCTGAACCGTTGACCAAGAACCGCAGCGGCGGCTGGGCGCTTTGGGAGAAGCTGGCAAAAACCAATACCGAGTTCGGCAATCCGGCGGTATTCAACTCATCCATTCCCGAATCGTATTGGGAGTCGTTTACGGTCACGCTCAAGGAGCCGGCCTTCTTCGACCAAATGGAGGCTTTTACAAACAACAAGGCCGGGACCGGCGGTCTGGTCACTTTCAAGGATTCCCGCTGGCTGATGTCAGTCGTCCTGGCACATCAGCCGCACTTTGCGAACCAGCCCGCCGGGGTATACGTCTTCTGGGGATACGCGCTGCATCCGGATCGCATTGGAGATTTCATCGCCAAGCCCATGTCGGAATGCTCCGGCACGGAGATCCTGCGCGAGCTGTGCGGTCACCTCAATTTCGATTTCGATACGACATTCCACCACACAGCGCTCTGCATTCCGTGCCGGATGCCGTACATCACAAGCATGTTCATGCCGCGAGCGAAGGGTGACAGGCCGCTTCCTGTACCGCACTGCTCAAAGAATCTGGCGTTCGTCAGCCAGTTCGTCGAAATCCCGGATGATGTCGTTTTCACCGTCGAATATTCGGTGCGGGCGGCCCAAATGGCGGTCTCCGCGCTGCTCGACATCAAGCGCGAGATACCGCCAATCCTGCATCATGATCAGTCGCTCAAGGTGAATTTCGACGCGGTAGTCAAGGCATTTAAATAACCGCCGGCGCCACCGCACGGCGCCCGTGTTGCAAATGCCGATGTCCCGGATCGAAATTGCGGCGCCGATTCCCACGGTCGACATTAGACCACCCGCCGCAGGGTCGCGCGGATTGCTTGCGTTGGGCGCGCGCATGCTTACATTCTTGGTCGATTGGCGGCTTGCGGCCGCTTCATCGCGGCTAACGCTCCATCATGACCTACGTCGACGCGGCCATCACGCCGCTCCGCAAGACCGGACAAATCAAGATCTACGGCCCTGCCGCCTTCGAGGGCATGCGCAAGGCCGGGCGGTTGGCGGCCGAATGCCTCGATATGCTGGCGTCGGAGATCAATCCCGGCGTCACCACCGAGCACATTGACCGGCTGGTCTATGCTTTCGGCCTCGAGCATGGCGCCATACCCGCGACGCTCATGTACCGGGGCTACCGGAAGGCAACCTGCACGTCGGTCAATCATGTGGTTTGCCACGGGATCCCCAGCGATAAACCGCTCCGCGAAGGCGATATCGTCAATGTCGACGTGACGCTGATCCTCGATGGGTGGCATGGCGATTCCAGCCGCATGTACGCCATTGGGGAAATCCCCCGCCGCGCCGAGCGGCTGATCGAAGTCACTTACGAGGCCATGATGCGGGGCATCGCAGTGATCAAGCCGGGCGCCACGACCGGCGATATCGGCCACGCCATCCAGACCTATGTCGAAGCTCAGCATATGAGCGTGGTACGCGACTTCTGCGGCCACGGCCTTGGGCGGCTGTTCCACGACGAACCGAACATCGTGCATGTCGGCCGTCCGGGCGAGGGCATCATGCTCAAGCCCGGCATGTTCTTCACCGTCGAGCCGATGATCAATCTCGGCCGCCCCCATGTGAAAGTGTTGTCCGACGGCTGGACGGCGGTGACCCGCGACCGCTCGCTGTCCGCGCAATTCGAGCACTCCGTCGGTGTCACCGAGACGGGCGTCGAGGTTTTCACGCTCTCCCCGAAGGGGTTTACAAAGCCGCCCTATCGGGCCTGAGCCCAGCAGTCACCACGCGGTCTCCAGAATCTGCATCACGTCCTCGGGCGAACGGATCGGCTGCGGGTTGGTGCGGACCCACAGATTATGCATCGCCGCTTCGGCGATTTTTGGTAACTGCTCGCGCTTAACGCCAACGGCGCGCAGCGTCGTTGGCTGATTTAGCGCTGCGATCAGCTCGGCGATCGCATCGGCCGCGGGAACGGCGGGCCGGCCCAAAGCCTCGGCGATCAGCTGCTGCTTGGCGCCCGTCGCGCGCGCGTTGTAACGCATGACGTGCGGCAGCATCACGCAAGAGGTGTGCCCATGCGGCACGTCGGCGAACGCACCCAGCGCGTGGCCGATGCCGTGGCTCGCTCCGTAATTCACCCGCGCAATCGACGAGCCGGCAAGCCACGAGGCTTGTTGGCAGGCTAGCCGGGCAGCTAGATCGTCGGGGCGCGGCAGGGCTTCCGCGAACAGGCGCAATGCGTGCAAAGCGAGCCCGTCACAATAAGGATGCGCATCGACCGAGCAAATGGTCTCGACGGCGTGATCGACGCCGCGCACGCCGGTCGACAGCCACAGCCACTCGGGCGTGTGGACCGTCACTTCCGGATCGAGGATGACGGCGCGGGCGCCGACATCCGGCCCTATGAAGGAATGTTTCTGACGGATGCGCTCGTCGGTTATCCCGGCGAGGTTTGAGAATTCGGCGCCGGAGAGCGTGGTCGGCACGACGACCTGGCGCACCGGCGACGGGCGGATATCCGGCACATGCCGCTTGCCGTCGGGACCGATTGAAACATGGAGGCCGTCGAGCCCCTCGGTCGTTTCGACCCCATGTGCGAGGCAGATTTGCAGGACCTTGACGGTGTCGATAGCGGTGCCGCCGCCGACGGTGAGGATGAGATCCGGTGCGGCCGCGCGCACGGTACGTGCCGCTTCGATGACGCTCGCCCGCGGACTATGCTGCACGCAGCCGTCGAACAGGCCGGCGTAATGAGAGCCGAGCGCTTCGGCGATGGTACTGATAACCGGCGTCTTTCTCGCCAAACTCTTCGACGCGACAATGAACACGCGCGTGGCGCCAATGCGCGCCATCTCCTCCACCGCGGCCTCGGCTGCCGGACGGCCGAATACGACCCGATCGAGAGGAAGGTAGGCGTAGCTGCCGGCCTTGTTTATGGCGTTCTTCCCATTCTGTCCTCCTTATCGGCGGCCCTGGCTGGCGTCGGCCGGAGCGGGCCATTCGCAATCTGATTGCAAAATACCGTAATCCGGTCATCCTTGGAGGGCACCGGCAGCGACGGCAAGGCCAGGCCGGCGTTGGAATTGCGTGCAAATTCCCATGCTGGAAAAGAAGCGCGAGCGCGAACAAGGCCTCGCCGAGGCTCAGCCGCACTATTACGGCCATCGGGAACGCTTGCGCGAGCGATTCCGTGAGGCGGGAGCCGATGCCCTGTCCGACTATAAGCTGCTGGAGGCGGTGCTCTTCCGCGCCCAGCCCCGGCGCGATCTTAAGCCGCTCACTAAAACGCTGATCGCGACATTCGGTTCGTTCGCGGAAGTGATCTCCGCTACACCATGGTCCGGCGCCGTTCGCGGTTGTTTACTGTCGTTTTAATTAACCCTGATTTTACAGGTGTTTGTCGCCACCTTCGTCTTCCCCTGTTCGGCGCCGTCCGCTACAATCCGGCTCCACTGCTAGGGCACGTGCTAGGGCACGGGAGGCGATGATGGCGCGGAAAATCAACCGGCTGAACGCGCGGGCGGTAGCGACGATCACCAAACAAGGCCGGCATGCGGACGGCGGTGGCCTTTATCTCTCGATTTCACCGAATGGCGGCCGTCGGTGGGTTTTCCTGTTCCGCTGGCACGGGAAGCCGACCGAAATTGGTTTTGGTTCAGCGCGCGACGTGACGCTTGCCCGCGCCCGCGAACTGGCCTCGCAGGCCCGCACCAAGCTGGCGGAAGGCATCAACCCGAAGGATGCTAGAAGGCCCACAGATGGCAGCACGTTCGGCGAATGCGCCGACCGGGTCATCGAGGCGATGCGCCCGTCCTGGCGCAACAGCAAACACGCTGCGCAGTGGCAGATGACGTTGCGGGACTATGTGGCACCCTTGCGTCGGCTCCCAGTGGACAAGATCACCACAGATGACGTGCTATCGGTCTTGAAGGCGCTTTGGAACGAAAAGCCGGAAACCGGCTCTCGCGTTCGTGGCAGGATCGAGCGCGTGCTTGATGCTGCCAGAGCACAAGGGCTGCGCAACGGAGAGAACCCCGCCCGCTGGCGC
>JBEKSB010000026.1:0-31238 GCA_049517455.1 Xanthobacteraceae bacterium | reverse complement strand
GTACACGGACGGGGGCGGCCCGTACCGCACGACCCTGTTCCCCAGTTCCGACGACTCCGTCAAGAAGTCTTATGTGCCGCCGATGTTGGCGAAGAGCGTCCCCAGCTATGACAACTCCGCCAAGAGCGACCAGAAGGATTGGGTGCCGCCGATCTCGATGATGGCGATCGTCGGCTTCACCAACACGCAAACGCCCATGGCGCCGCCAACCGCGCCCTACAACGCCAACAACAATGTTGTGCTGTCACCCGTAAGCCTTTTCTGGGGCGGCGCCATCACCGATCATGTCGGTACTTTCGCGCAAGTCACCTACAATGCGCCGCCGCCCGGGGGGTTCGGCGGCGATCCATTCGGGCATACGTGGACTTGGGACAACACCGACGTCCGTTATGCCAACTCAACGAGGTTCGGCAGTTTTGCTGTGACCTACGGCATCACCGCAAACAATAACCCCACCGTTCAGGACCCGTGGAATACCACGCCAGCCTGGGTCTTCCCCTACGCCGTGTCGACCCTTGGTAACGGATTCGGATCGACCCCGATCATCGACGGTGCCTTTGCGGCGCATGTGGTCAGTGTGGGCGCCTACGCGTACGTCAACGACGCGCTTTACCTTGAGGCATCGGTATACACGACGCTTAGTCCCAACGCGCAGAACAACCTGGGCACCGATCCATTTGGCGCGCCCGGGCTGTTCGACGCGGCGCCCTATTGGCGCGTGGCCTATGAGCCCCATTGGGGCAACAGTTGGCTCGAGGTCGGAACTTTCGGGATGTATGCCGGCGTCCATCCCTGGACCATGGCAGGCACGCCAACGACCACGACCTTCGCGCAGACGGACAACTACACCGATATCGGCTTCGATACGCAATATCAGTATCAGGGTGACAATTTTTGGCTGACGCTGCGCGGCAGCTATATCTACGAATATCAAAATCTGGCCGCGAGCTTCGCCAACGCTTTTGCCGCTAACCCCACCAACACTCTCAATGAAGCGCGGGCGTATGCTTCACTCGCCTACGGTAACAACAATCGGGTCGTGCTCACCGGCCAATACTTCACCACTTGGGGAACCCCCGATCTCGTGTTGTACGGCGGCAGCCCGAACACCAACGGCTGGATCGCCGAGATCGCCTACATTCCGTTCATAAGCAGCCAAGCGCCGGGATGGCCATGGTTCAATCTCCGCCTCGGGCTGCAATACACCTGGTACACTGAATTCAACGGCACCACCGTCGGCGCCAGCGCCAACAACACGCTGTTTCTGTATGCGTGGGTGGCGATGTAGCAGGATCTCCTGACATTTGGGGCTATCGATGAAAGCAACACTGCTCACGGCCGCCGCACTTTCTCTGTTGACCGTCTCGGCATTTGGCGCCGATCTCGGAACGGACACGCTTTTCAAGGCGCCGCCCATTCCTCCACCTTTTACATGGACCAGCTGCTATTTTGGTGCGCATGCCGGAGGCGGCTGGGCCAGCAAGGCCGTCACCGACCCGGTGCAGCTCGTGCAGGATTCCTTTTCGGGAGGCCCCGTAACAGCGGGCGTCACTACGGCCAACATCAGCCCGGCCGGATTCCTAGCCGGTGGGCAAATTGGTTGCGATTACCAGTTCGCCCCCAGTTGGGTCGTCGGCATTGAGGGTACCGCCTCCGGGTCAACTATAAGAGGCCGCGCGAGCGCCGGGCTCCCCTTGGGTGCGCCTGGCGAGACGGCGAATGTCACCGCGGGAATGGATTTCCTTCCAAGTGTAACCGCGCGTCTCGGATATGCGGTGGACCGTTGGCTGTTTTACGTCAAGGGCGGTGCCGCTTTGGCAAGTGACAGCTACAGTGTCACGGGCACGTTCACGGTACCCCCTCCTACTACCTTCGATTTTGAAGGCCTGGATTTGCGCGTCGGCTGGACCGTCGGCGGCGGTGTCGAATGGGCATTCTCGGGCTTTTGGTCGGCCACGGTCGAATACGACTATTATCAATTCGGAAGCGGCACCGTGCAGATGTCCGATGCAACCAACGTGCTAGCCGGTCCCGTGAACGTCAAGCAGAGCGTTCAGATCGTCAAAGCGGGACTGAACTTTCATGTGTGGGGCGGCCAGTAGGTCGGTTTTAAGGTTCTCAAGATGATGATGGGACCAAATCTTCGGCGTGCTCAAGCCGCAACAATAAACGAAAGACGTGGACGCCGCATTAGAAAGGTCGTCAGCTTACAATTGGCGTTGCAATCGGCAATTGCGGCAATTGTTTTCGTCGGTGCGGCGCACGCGGATAACACCGACAAGGCTGCCGTGCCAGCGCACGACCTTCAGGCCAAGATGACTTACTGCGAAAACTGCCACGGGTCATCGGCGCAAGGATTCCATGGATATTACCCCATCCCCCGACTCGCGGGACAACAAACCGAGTATCTAAAGAATCAGCTACAGGCCTTTGTTGAACACAGGCGGACGAACAACGTCATGTTCAACGTGGCCCACGTCCTGAGCCCGGCGATGCTGACGGCTCTTGCGACGAGCTTCCATGATCTCAATCCCAAGCCGCTCGGAGGCGGGCCGAAAGAGCTCGTGAGCACGGGGAAAAAAATCTATGAAGAGGGAATTCCCAGCGCCGATGTTCCCCCATGCGCTTCCTGTCATGGTCCTGAGGCCAAAGGCGACGGCGAATTTCCTCGTTTGGCCGGTCAGCTCCATGACTACATTTTCAATAAATTGACCAACTGGAGCAAGGAGCGGGGTCAAGATCCGCAAAAGCCGGACGCATCGGCGATCATGCAACCGATTGCGCACAGCTTGACCGAACAGCAAGTCAAAGCCGTTGCAACCTATCTGAACTATCTCGAGTGAACCCTTCACTGCGGTCCCAGGCAATGAAACTCATTGAGTCATATCGGAGCAGTGGCGGAAGTAAGAGTCGCCCGTTCGGAGCACCGCAAAGTCGTGAGGAAACGATGGACCCACGTCTTTGGCTTGCCAAGACCGGAATGACGAGCAAAAAACGCAGAGCCTGGATCATCAAGGCCGCCGGCTTGCAATTGGCGCTCTTGGCCATCGTTCTCTCGGCAACAGGCCGCGCAAATAGCGCGGACACACCGGGCGTTTCCAAGCACGAGCTTGAAGCCAAGCTGGAGTACTGTCAGGACTGCCACGGACCGTCGGGCCAAGGCTATCGAGGATTTTTCCCCATACCGCGCCTGGCGGGACAGCAAACGGCGTATTTGAAAAACCAGTTACAGGCGTTCGTTGAGCGCAGACGGACCAACAATATCATGTTCAACGTGGCTCACACCTTGAGCCCGGCCATGATTGCGGCTCTTGCAGCGGATTTTCGGGCGCTCAATCCGCGCCCCCTCGGTGGCGGACCAAAGCAGCTCGTGGCCGCGGGAGAAAAAATCTATCAAAACGGGATTCCCGAGGCCAACGTTGCGGCGTGCATCGCCTGTCATGGCCCGGGCGCCGTAGGTAGCGACGAAATTCCTCGCTTGGCGGGCCAGCTCCACGACTACATCTTCAACAAATTGACGAACTGGAGCAAGGAGAGGGGTCAGAATCCGACGAAACCGGACACGTCGGCCGTCATGTCGCCGGTTGCGCACAGTTTGACCAGGCCGCAAGTCGAAGCCGTTGCCGCCTATGTCGGTTATCTGAAGTAACTTCTCTGGCTACGTCGCTGCTCGCGAAGAGCGGAAACATGGAACTTGGATCATGAGACACGTCCGGTTGAAAATAACGATCCTGGCAATTGTTTCCTTTGCTGCTTCGGCGTTGGCAGTTCGCGCGGAGAGCCCCGCTATCCGGAACTGTACCTGGTGCCACGGAGCATCGGCTCAAGGCTATACGCCGGCGCCGCAATTGGCTGGGCAGCGGCTCAAGTATATCGAGCAGCAGCTTGTGAGTTTTAGCGAGCACGCGCGTGATAGTCCGTTTGCAAAACAATACATGTGGGGCGCGGCAGCTCATCTCGGCCCGCGGATGACCCATGAGTTGGCGGTTTATTTCTCAAGGCTTCCGTCTCGACCGGCCGACGACGGAGACAGAGAGCTCGTCGCGGAAGGAAGAGCGATATATCAACGGGGGATGCCGGATGCCAATATTGTGGCCTGCGTCGCCTGTCATGGTCCTAGTGCTGAGGGTGTCGGCGAAATTCCTCGTCTAGGAGGGCTGGCGTATACCTATTTAAAACGAAGGCTTCAGCAGTGGGGCGAAGGATATCATGGAGCCTTGGAGCTTCCGATGCCGCACATTGCGAGCACGCTGTCGCGAAATCAAATTGAAGCGCTGGCCTCGTACCTCAGTTTCGTAAAATAAGCCCGTGCGATAGCGTGGCCGCGGCGGCAAATTGGCCGTTGACATGCCGCGGCTAGCCCGCTTGAACGGCGGGGACGAATTTTGCTGCCGCAAGGAACCGGTCAACGCGTGGACCCATGTCCGGGCCGGGATTAAGACAAAAAGGAACCATCATGAAAACGACGCTTATCATGGCCGCCGCGTTGATCGTCGCATCGGCGGGCGTAACTCTCGCCCAGGATGTCGAGAAGGGCGCGACTGTGTTCAAGAAATGCCTCCCCTGTCACGCTATCGGTCCGGGCGCCGCGAACAAGGTCGGCCCCGAACTCGACGGTCTCGACGGCCGCCATTCCGGCAACGTGCCGAACTTCAGCTATTCCGACGCCAACAAGGATTCGGGCATCGTCTGGAGCGAGGCGACTTTCAGGGAGTACATTAAAGACCCCAGGGCCAAAATCCCCGGCACGAAAATGATCTTCGCCGGCATCAAGAACGAGCAGGAGATCAACGACCTGTGGGCTTACCTCAAGCAGTTCGACGCCGCGGGCAATATCAAGAAATAGCCGGCGGCCGGCGATCCTTGATCTTCCTCAAACCGGGCCAGCGCCGGGCGTGAAATAAGGAATTGTCACTGATCGACAAACCGCCGACCGGAAGGAGACGCCGCCATGATCAAAGACATCGTCGTCAATCTGAGCGTGGGCGAACGGCCAAGCCCTGCCTGTGATTATGCGGTTTCGGTTGCCGCAACGTTCGGCGCTCACCTCGCTGGGCTTGCTTTCCTTTACGATCCGATCATTCCGGTGTCGGGCGCCGGATATATTCCCGCCGAAGTGATCGAGACCCAGGAACGCGACAATCAAGCTGCGACGAAAGCAGCGCTCGACCGCTTCTCCGCGGCGAGCGCGCGCGCCGGGGTCACCGCCGAGCCGCTCACGCTCAGCGCCAGCTTCGCCGGTGTCGGCGAGCAGTTCGCCCGCATTGCGCGGCGCTTCGATCTGTCCATCGTCGGGCAAGCCGAGCCCGAGGCGAGCGCAGCCGAAGAGATGATCGCCGAAGCCGCTTTGTTCGAATCCGGGCGGCCGGTCATCATCGTTCCCTACATCCAGAAAGCGCCGCTCAAGCTCGACCGCGTCATGCTGTGCTGGGACGGTAGCCGGGCGGCCACGCGCGCCATCGCCGACGCGATGCCACTTCTCGAGCGGGCGGGACGCGTCGAAATCGTGATCGTCGCCAACGAACGCGGCAAACAGGACGAGATCGAAGGGGCCGATATGGGCGCTCACCTCGCCCGGCATGGGCTCAATGTCGAGGTCAAGCGGACCGTACTTGGCGATATCGATGTTGCCGACGTGATCCTCTCGCATGCCGCCGATGCCGGTAGCGATTTCATCGTTATGGGCGGCTACGGCCACTCACGTCTGCGCGAATTCGTGCTCGGCGGCGTGACCCGCAGCATTTTCCGCTCGATGACCGCCCCGGTGCTGATGTCGCATTAAGCGGGGCGAAACCGCTCCGGCGCGGCGACCTTTCGTTCGAGCGAACCGGGGTTACCGCCCGACAAAATAAAGCGAAATATAGTCGCGCGCATCGTTGACGCGTGAATACGCGCTGTGTCACGTTTTCCTTGACCCTTGCTATCCCACCCCGCCGGGTTCGGCTTCGTCGAACCAATTCGTGTGGGGTACCGCCCAAGAGGCACAAGAAAAATCAGGAACGGAGGGTCGCGGAGGATTACGTCCACATGGCGCGTCGGGCCGCATGACCGAAATCCTGTTTGGCGGAATACCCGGCGCAGGCAACGGCGCGGCCCCCTCATTGTTGGAGATCGCGGGCGTGACGATGCACTTCGGCGGCATCGTCGCGCTCGATGACGTTACGTTCGGGGTCGCCAAGGGCCGGATTGTGGGATTGATTGGGCCCAACGGCGCCGGCAAGACGACCTTGTTCAATTGCCTCAGCCGGCTCTATCGGCCGGCGCGCGGAGACATCCGCTTGAACGGACAGTCGCTGCGTCGCTGCGCACCGTCGGACATCGCCGCGCTCGGCGTCGGGCGCACTTTCCAGGCATCGACCCTGTTCGCCTCGATGTCGGTTCTCGACAACGTAAAAGTCGGCGCTCATGCGCGCGGCCACAACGGCCCGCTGGCCGATGCCTTGACCCTGCCGTTCACCCGGACGGAAGAGCGGGAATTCGACGACACATCTCGTGCGATGTTGGACTTCGTCGGGTTGGCGAACATGGCGAGGCGGCCGGCCACGAGCCTTTCTCTGGGCGCGCGCAAGCGCGTGGAATTGGCGCGCGCACTCGCCGCCAAGCCGTTGTTGCTGTTGCTCGACGAACCCGCAGGCGGACTGAACCACGAGGAGGTAGCGGACCTCGGCAGTCTGATCCGCGCCATCCGCGACCAGCTCGGGATAACCGTGCTTCTGGTCGAGCATCATATGGGCCTGGTGATGAGCCTTTCGGATCAGGTGGTGGTGCTGAATTTCGGCCGCGTGATCGCCGATGGTCCGCCGGACGTGGTGCGGGGCAATCCCGCCGTCACCGAAGCTTATCTAGGGCCGCGGCACTAATGGCGGCGATCCTTGAGCTGCGTGCGGTGAAGGCCTTTTACGGCCAGTCCGAAGTCGTGCATGGAATCGACGTCGCGGTCGAGGAAGGCGGCATGACCGTGCTCCTTGGCGCCAACGGCGCCGGCAAGACGACAACGCTACGGGCCATCTGCGGCATGGTCCGTAGCGAAGGCGAAATCTTGTTCGCCGGGAACCGCGTTGATCGGCGCGCGACCGAGGCGATCGCGGCTGTGGGCGTCGCCCATGTGCCGGAAGGGCGCGGAACCTTCATTGGCCTGACGGTCGAGGAGAACCTGCGTCTCGGCGGCTATACGCGGCCGCGTCGCGCGCCGGCGAACATGCAGCGCATGTACGGCTATTTTCCGATCCTCGCCGACCGGCGGCGGCAACAAGGGGGCGCCTTGTCCGGCGGCGAGCAGCAGATGCTTGCTATCGCCCGCGCCTTGATGATGGAGCCGCGGTTGCTGGTGCTTGATGAACCGTCCTTCGGACTTGCGCCCCGCATCGTCGAAGACATTTTCGCCATCGTCGAGCGAATACGAAAAGAGGAAAAGGTGAGCGTGCTGTTGGTCGAGCAGAACGCCAGCCTCGCCCTCGAATTGGCGGATCACGCCTATCTCCTCGAAACCGGTTATGTCGTCGCGTCGGGAAGCGCGAAATCGTTGGCCGACGATCCGCAAATCCGCCGCTCCTATCTCGGTTATTGACGGCCCCGCCATGCACGAGTTTTTGCAACAGGTATTCTCGGGGCTCGCCGCCGGCTCGATTTACGCGAGCGTGGCGCTTGCTTTGGTAATGATCTACCGGTCGACCGACTTGGTGAACTTCGCTCAAGGCGAGATGGCGATGTTCTCCACCTACATCGCCTGGACACTGGTAAATGCCGGCTTGCCCTTCTGGATCGCCTTTGTCGTCACGCTGATTGTTTCGTTCATCGGCGGCATGGTGATCGAACGCGTCGTTATCCGGCCGGTCGAAAACGCCCCGGTCCTGGCCGCCGTGGTGGTGACTATCGGCCTGTTGCTCATCTTCAATTCGCTGGCGGGGTGGATCTACACCTACACTGTACAGGACTTCCCAAGTCCCTTCCCGGACCGTCCCCTGCTCGGCGCGCTGATCACCACGCGCGACCTCGGCGTGATCGCCGTGACGCTGGTGATGCTCGTCCTCCTGTTCGTGTTCTTCCGCTTCACCTCGACCGGCTTGGCCATGCGCGCTGCCGCTCAGAATCCAGTTTCGGCGCGCCTGTGCGGCATTCGTGTCGGACGCATGCTCGCGATCGGTTGGGGCTTGGCCGCAGCGATCGGGGCGACCGCGGGCATCATGGTCGCGCCGGTTCTGTTCCTCGATCCCAACATGATGGGCGGCGTGCTGCTCTATGCCTTCGCCAGCGCTCTGCTCGGCGGCATCACCAGCCCCGTAGGAGCGGTTGTCGGCGGGTTGATCGTCGGCGTCACCGAGAATCTGGTCGGCACCTATCTGATCGCGAGCCAGCTCAAACTGACGGTGGCGCTCGCCTTGATTATTCTGGTGCTGGTGTTTCGGCCGAACGGCTTGTTCGGCACGGCGATCGTGCGGCGGGTGTGAGGATGGAAAAAAGGATCGCCGTCGCCGCCCCCGACCAGCTTGCCGCCGACCGCTACGGCGGCCTGACCGTCGACGCCTGGCGATGGATCGGCACGCTGGCGCTGATCGCGGTCGCAGCCGCGCTTCCGTTCACGCTGAGCAAGTATCACGTGTTCGAGCTGACCATGGTGATGATCTACGCAATCGCCGTACTCGGCCTCAACATCCTGACCGGCTACAACGGCCAGATCTCGCTCGGCCACGGCGGATTCTTCGCAGCGGGCGCCTATACCGCCGCGATCCTGATGCACCGCTATGGCGTGCCCTATTGGGCCACCGTGCCGCCGGCGGGGTTGATTTGCTTCGTGCTTGGCGTGCTTTTCGGGCTGCCGGCATTGCGCTTCGAGGGGCCTTATCTCGCGCTCGTCACGCTGGCGATGGCGCTGGCGACGCCGCAATTGCTCAAATACTTCGACACCTGGACCGGCGGCCAACAAGGCATCAACCTGGTCAAGCCGGTGCCCGCGTTCGGGCTCGACCGCGATCGCTGGCTCTACCTCCTGATCCTTGTGGTGCTGCTGGTGGCGATACGGATCGCCGCCAACATGCTGCATGGACGCACCGGCCGCGCGCTGGTCGCAATCCGCGACCACCCGATTGCCGCAGCCGCGATGGGTATCGACACCGCGCGCTACAAGACGCTCGCCTTCGGCACGAGCACGATGTTCACCGGCGTCGCCGGAGCGCTTTCCGCCATTGTCATCGGCTATGTGTCGCCTGAGAGCTACAGCCTGTTCCTGTCAGTCTCGTTTCTGGTAGGCTCCGCGATCGGCGGCATTGCAACGATCGGTGGCGCGATCGTCGGCGGATTCTTTATCCAGTTCGTGCCGAACCTCGCCAATGACGTTTCCGACGCCGCGCCCTGGGCGATCTACGGGCTGGTCATGCTGCTGTTCATGTATGCGATGCCGCACGGCGTCGTCGGCTCGCTCGGACCTTGGCTTGCCCGCTTGATGCAGCGAATTCGGCCGCATCGTGCGGCAACAGGACAAAGCGACGAGGAATGGGAAGGGAGGGCATCATGACGATGAAACAAACGATCATGACCGGCCTATTCACGGCGGCGAGCCTCGCTATCGCAGCCGCGCCCGCTTTCGCCGCAGGCCAGTACGGGCCGGGCGTCAGCGATACCGAAATCAAGATCGGCAACACCATGCCCTATAGCGGCCCGGCTTCGGGCTACGGCGCTATCGGCAAGTCGCAGGCCAGCTACTTCGCGATGATCAACGACCAGGGCGGCATCAATGGGCGCAAGATCAATTTCATCAGCCGCGACGACGGTTACAGCCCGCCGAAGACCGTCGAGCAGGTGCGCAAGCTGGTCGAGGAAGACCAAGTGCTGCTGTTGTTCCAAACGCTCGGCACGCCGCCCAACCTCGCTATCCGCGGCTACCTCAACGACAACAAGGTGCCGCAACTCTTCGTCGGCTCAGGCGCCGACCAGTGGAACGATCCCAAACACTATCCCTGGACCATGGGCTGGCAGCCCAGCTATGGCGCCGAGGCGCGCATCTATGCCCGATATATTCTCAAAAATTTGCCGGATGCCAAAATCGCAGTGCTCTATCAGAACGACGATTTCGGCAAGGACTACCTCAACGGCCTGCGCGCCGAGCTGGGCGACAAAGCCGGCAAAATGATCGTTGCCACACAATCCTATGAGACGACCGACCCTACCGTCGATTCGCAAGTCGTCGCTCTGCAAGCCAGTGGCGCCAATGTTTTGCTGACGGCAGCGATTCCAAAATTTACGACACTGGCGATCCGTAAGGTCTACGATATCGGCTGGCGGCCGACGAATTTCCTCAATTCCGTCTCGACTTCGGTCGCGTCGGTGATGAAACCCGCAGGGACCGAGAAAGGCGTCGGCATCATCTCGGCAGCCTACAACAAAGACCCCACCGATCCGCAATGGCAGGACACGCCTGAGTACAAGGAATGGCTGGCCTGGATGAAGAAGTATAATCCATCGGGCAATGTCGCCGACGCCTTCAACGTTTACGGTTACGTGACCGCGCAGACCATGATCGCCGTGCTCAAAGCGAGCGGCGACAATCTCACCCGCGAGAACGTGATGAAGCAGGCAACCGGCCTCCACGATTTGAAGCTGCCAATGCTGCTCCCCGGCATTACCATCTCGACCAGCGCCGACGACTATGCCCCAATCAAGCAAATGCAGTTGCAGAAATTCGACGGTAATACCTGGAAGCTGTTCGGCGAGGTAATTTCCGGCAACTAGCGAACCAACCGCATCGGCCGGTCAGAAGTGAACCAAAGTTGCAACACGAGGACGTCATGACAAGGAAGCAGACTGTCCTAACAAGCCTCGTAGGCCTCGCCGCAGCGTGTCTCGCTCTCGCAGGTGGACTCGCTTGGGCCGCCGACCAGTACGGACCCGGCGTCAGCGATACCGAGATCAAGCTTGGCAACACCATGCCCTATAGCGGCCCGGCTTCGGGGCTCGGCACTCTCGGCAAGGCGGAAGCCGCCTACTTCGCGATGATCAACGATCAGGGCGGCGTCAACGACCGCAAGATCAACTTCATCACCCGGGACGACGGCTACAGCCCGCCGAAGACGGTCGACGTGACGCGGCACTTGGTCGAAGAGGAGAAGGTGCTGTTGATGTTCAGCAGCCTCGGCACCGCAACGAACACCGCGGTGCAGGATTATCTGAACGATAATAAGGTGCCGCAGCTTTTCATCGCCACCGGCGCCGCCAAGTGGGACGATCCCAAACACCATCCCTGGACGATGGCATGGTCGCCCAACTATCATCTCGAGGCGCGTATCTACGGCCGCTACATCCTTAAAAGCCTGCCGGACGCCAAGATTGCGGTGCTCTATCAGAACGACGATTTCGGCAAGGACTATTTGGTGGGCCTGCGCCAGGGGCTCGGCGACAAAGCCGACAAGATGATCGTCGCTACGAAGAGCTATGAGACCACCGATCCGACGGTCGATTCGCAGATCGTCGCCCTGCAAGCAAGCGGCGCCGACGTCCTGGTGACGGCGGCCGTGCCCAAATTCGCGTCGCAGGCGATCCGCAAGGTTTACGACGTCGGCTGGAAACCGACGCAGTTCCTCAGCTACCCGTCGAGCTCGATCGGAGGGGTGATGCGGCCGGCCGGCCTGGAGAAAAGCATCGGTATCATTTCGGCAACCCCTTTCAAGGACGGGACCGATCCGCAATGGCAAGACGCGCCCGAATACAAGGAATGGCTGGCGTGGATGCAGAAATACAATCCGTCCGGCAGCCTCGGCGATCCCTTCAACGTCGACGGTTACGTCCGCGCGCAAGCGATAACCGCCCTGCTCAAAGTCAGCGGCGACAACCTGACTCGCGAAAGCATCATGGCAAAGGCGGCGAGCATTCACGATATGAAACTGCCGATGTTGCTGCCCGGCATCACCGTGTCAACGAGCGCGGACGATTATCAGCCGATCAAACAGATGCAATTGCAGAAATTCGACGGCAATACCTGGAAGCTGTTTGGCGAGGTGATTTCGGGTTCCGGCAGCTAGGGGTGCGCATAGCCTCGGCTGGCCACGGTCGTCCGAGGTAAGGCAACATGAAACAAGACTGCAACAGGAGGACATTATGCGAAGGAAGCAAATAGCATTGTCGGGCTTCGCGGCCGCCAGTCTCCTTCTCGCAGGCGGACTGGCTTTCGCCGCGGGCCAATACGGTCCGGGCGCCAGCGATACCGAGATCAAGATCGGCAATACGATGCCCTATAGCGGCGGGGCTTCGGCCTACGGCGCCATCGGCAAGCTGGAAACGGCTTACTTCAACATGATCAACGAACAGGGCGGTATCAACGGCCGCAAGATCAACTTCATCAGCCGCGACGACGGCTACAGCCCGCCGAAGACCGTCGAATTGATCCGCAAGATGGTCGAGGAAGACCAGGTGCTGCTGACCTTCAACGTGCTTGGCACGCCGCCCAATACCGCGGTGCAGGCTTACCTCAACGATAACAAGGTGCCGCAACTGTTCGTCGCCACCGGCGCCGACAAGTGGAACGATCCTAAGAATCATCCCTGGACGATGGGCTGGCAACCCAGCTACCGGATCGAGGCGCGCATCTATGGCCGTTACATCCTCAAGAACTTGCCGGACGCCAAGATCGCGGTGCTTTATCAAAACGACGATTTCGGCAAGGACTACCTGACCGGCCTGCGTGAAGGGCTGGGCGACAAAGCCGACAAGATGGTCGTGGCCACCAAGACTTATGAGACCACCGATCCGACCGTCGACTCGCAAGTCGCTGCGCTGCAGGGAAGCGGCGCCGACGTCCTGCTGACGGCGGCTACGCCCAAATTCGCCGCCCAGGCCATCCGCAAAGTCTCCGACATCGGCTGGAAGCCGACGCACTTTCTGACCAACGTCGCGGTTTCGGTCGGCGCGGTAATGAAACCCGCCGGACCCGAAAAGGGCATCGGCATCATCTCGGCCGGCTATCTCAGGGAGCCCACCGATCCGCAGTGGCAGAACACGCCGGAATACAAGGATTGGCTGGCGTGGATGCAGAAATACAATTCATCCGCAAACGTTGCCGACCTCAACAACGTCTACGGTTATTCCGCGGCGCAGACCGTTTTGGCCGTGCTCAAGGCGTGCGGCGACAATCTCACCCGCGAGAACATCATGAAGCAGGCGGCCAGCATTCACGACCTGAAACTGCCGATGCTGTTGCCCGGCATCGTGGTGTCGACCAGCGCGACCGATTTCGCTCCGATCAAGCAAATGCGATTGATGAAGTTTGACGGCGCGACGTGGCAGCTGTTCGGCGAAGTGATCTCGGGGTCCGGCAGCTAACTTGCCGGCATCGTCGTTTGCACCACAAGGCCGCGGGCGCGCGCGTCGGCCACGCCGAGCGCGCGCAACGCGGTGAGCGCAAGCGACTGCACGACATCACGCTCCCGGCCCGATACGTCGGGCGCGAGCGGTCCGATCGACCCCTCGATCAAGAGGCCCGTCAGCGCCGCCGCCGCGAGTGCCGGGTCCTGCTCCGGAAGGCGGCCCTCGGCAATTGCCGCGGCGATCCGCGCCGCGAATTCGGCCGCCAGCGACTTGCGGAATGAAAGCCGTTCGGCGTCAACCTCGGCATCGACCGGCTCGGCGATCGCCGCGTAAGCGAGCCGGCGATCGCGCAGCGCGCGCACGGCGAAAGTCATGATCGCAGCCGAAAGCGCCGACAGCGGACCGGGCGCGCCGTCGGCGGCCCGGCGCAACGCGCCGATCTCGCCCTCGGCAATTTCAGCGAGCAGCGCCGCGACGAGATCGGTTTTGGCCGGAAAGTAGCGGTAGACCGTGCCCGCGGCGATGCCGGCGCGAGCGGCAACCGCCGCGATCTGCACCGCCGCCATGCCGCCTTCGCTCGCGATCTGCCGCGCCGCCGCAACGATGGCGTCATGGCGCGCAGCCAACCGGCGTACGACGTTTTCGGTGCGGCGATAGGGCATGGCTAACCGCGAAGCGGAATCGCTCGCGCACTATAGCAAAATGCTGAACCCAGATTCAGCAATATCGTCGTTGCGAACAAAGCAAAAAATCCAGGTTTGCAGGGTGGATTGCTTCGTCGCTTCGCCCCTCGCAAAGACGAAAGACGAAACTACTGGCCCTTCTCCGCCAACGACTTCGCGCGGATCCTGGCGAGCGTCATCGCCGGCGTGATGGCGTCCGGATCAATAGCGAGGCGGACAATGGCGGGCTTTCCCGAAGCCTGCGCCTCCTTGAAGGCCGCCGGGAAATCCTCGGTGCGCTCGACGGAAATGCCGAAGCCGCCGAAGGCGCGGGCGTAAGCGGCAAAATCCGGATTGCGCAAATCGGTCGCAATGATGCGGCCGGGATATTCGCGCTCCTGATGCATGCGGATGGTGCCGTAGATGCCATTATCGGCAATTACGACGACGAGCGGCAGGCCATACTGCACGGCGGTCGCGAATTCTTGGCCGTTCATCAGAAAATCGCCGTCACCGGCGATGCAGACCACCGGCCGCTCGGGATAAAGCCGCTTCATGGCGACCGCGGCCGGCACGCCATAGCCCATCGAACCCGAGGTCGGCGCGATGTGCTGGGCGAAACGGCGGAAGCGAAAGAAACGATGAATCCACGCCGCGTAGTTTCCGGCGCCGTTGCAGATGATGGCATCGGCGGGAAGATATTCCCGCAGCCACACCATGATGGCGCCGAGATTGACCGCGCCGGGTTGGTCAGTCGGCTTATCCGTCCAGGCGAGGTAATCGGCATGGGCCATTTCGGCCTGTCCGCGCGCCGCGCCCGGCAGATCGACATGATCGAGTGCGGCGGCAAATGCCGTCGGCGCCGCATGGATTGGCAAGTGTGGGCTGTAGACGCGGCCGAGTTCTTCGGCGCCGGGATGCACGTGCACGAACGTCATCTGCGGTCGCGGAATGTCGAACAGCGTATAGCTTTGCGACGGCAGTTCACCCATGCGCCCACCGATCAACATGACAAGGTCCGCAGACTTGATGCGCTCGACCAGCTTCGGGTTGGGCCCGATGCCGAGGTCGCCAGCGTAGCAGGGATGTAGCGCATCGAAGAGGTGCAGACGGCGGAACGTCGTGCACACTGGAAGTGCATATTTTTGCGCGAAGCGCGCGACGCTGTCCGATGCAACTTGTGACCACCGGCTGCCGCCGAGGATCAAGATCGGCGAACGCGCGGCACCGAGAAGCTGCGCCAACTTCGCCATCTCCGGCGCGCCCGGCGAGGTCTCGATCGGGGCGAACGGCGGTGCATCGTTCACCGCGACGCGCTCGGTCAGCATGTCCTCGGGCAGGCTGACCATGACCGGTCCCGGCCGCCCGTTGGCGGCGGTATAGAATGCGCGCGAAACGATCTCCGGTATGCGCGCCGGGTCGTCGATCTCCGTCGCCCATTTTGTCATCGAGCCGAACACTGCGCGGTAGTCGAGTTCCTGAAAAGCCTCACGCTCGCGCATGTCGCGCGCAACCTGACCGACGAAAACGACGAGCGGTGTCGAATCCTGGCGCGCGATGTGGATGCCCGGCGATGCGTTGGTGGCTCCCGGCCCACGGGTGACGAAGCAGACGCCGGGGCGGCCGGTCGCCTTGCCCACCGCCTCTGCCATCATCGCCGCGCCGCCCTCCTGCCGGCACACCGTGACGGCGACATCGCTGTCGTGGAAGGCATCGAGCACCGCGAGATAGCTCTCGCCTGGCACGCAGAATGCGTGGCGCACGCCATGGATGCGCAATTGATCGACCAGAACCTCGGCTGCGGTACGAGTATTGTCCTTGCCGCGCATCGGCGTCTCCGCAGATTGATCGAGCGCAGCCGACTCGCCGCGCCGGACCTTATAAACTTTGATTGCCGTGACCGGCACCGGTAGTCCAGTCTTTTGCTCGGCGCATAGAGGCCAATAGCATACCGCCAAAGGGGTTTCGGCTGAATGAGCGACGAAACGGACGGCCAAAAGGAAGTATTCGCTTTTCTGGCCGATCCCAAAACCCATGACGGGGAGAAGGTGCAGCGTATCGATACCCATGCGGCATCGGTATTTCTCGGCGGCGACCGCACGCTCAAGGTCAAGCGCGCCGTGCGCTTTCCCTTTCTCGACTATTCGACGCTCGGCAAGCGCAAAGCGGCGTGCGAAGCCGAGCTCGCCGTCAACGCGCCCTACGCGCCGGAAATCTACCGCGGCGTCGTCGCCATCACCCGCGAACCCGGCGGAAAGCTCGCCATTGGTGGCTCGGGCGAGCCGGTCGAATGGGCGGTGCACATGCACCGCTTCGACGAGAAACGCACGCTCGACCACATCGTGAGTGAAATCGACGAGGCATTGGCGGACGCGCTCGGTCGCGTCGTCGCCGCGGCGCACGCGAAAGCGCCCAGGATCGACGCGCAAGCGTGGATCGCCGCGCTCGGCTCCTATATCGACGAACACGTCGACGCTTTCCGTGCGCAGCCGGATATCTTTCCAGCCGCCGGCATCGACGCGCTCGCGCGCGCGAGCCGCACCGCCTATGACCGTATCGTCCCGATCCTGCGCGCGCGCGGCCGTAGCGGCTTCGTTCGCCGCATTCACGGCGATCTTCATCTCGGCAACATCGTTCTGATCGGCGGCAAGCCGGTCCTCTTCGACGCTATCGAGTTCAGCGACATCATCGCTTCCGGCGACGTCCTCTACGACCTCGCCTTTTTGCTCATGGACCTGCTCGAGCGCGGGCTCCGGCCGGCCGCCAATGTCGTGCTCAATCGCTACTTGGCGGAGACGCGGCGGGTCGAGGACCTCGATGCGCTTGCGACCCTGCCGTTCTTCCTTTCGATGCGCGCGGCGATCCGCGCCAAAGTCACCGCCGCGCGGCTGGAGCGGGCGACCAAGCCGGAGCAAGCATCGATCGCGAGCGCAGCGCGCGCATACTTCGTGTTCGCTTCGCAAGCGATCGCGCCGCCGGCGCCGAGATTCATTGCCGTCGGCGGCCTTTCCGGTACCGGCAAGACCAAGCTCGCACAGATGCTGGCGCCGGACATCGAACCGATGCCCGGAGCGGTGATCGTGCGCTCGGACGTCGAGCGCAAAGCGCTTTTCGGCGTCGGCGAGACCGAAAAATTGTCCACCGACGCCTATACCGACGAAGTCACTGCTCACACCTACACCACGCTCGCCGACAAGGCGCGACGCATCGCCACCGCCGGCCATTCGGTGATCGTCGACGCCGTATTCGCTCACCCGCAAGAGCGCGCCGCCATTGCCGAAGCGGCAAAATCCGCGAATTTGTCTTTGCGGGGGCTATTCCTTACCGCGGACATCGAGACCCGGATGGGGCGCGTCGGCGCGCGGGCCCACGATGCCTCCGACGCCGACACAACGGTGGCGCAGGCGCAGGAGCGCTACGACATCGGTCCGCTCGATTGGACGCCAGTCGACGCCTCCGGAACTCCCGAAGCCACCTTGGCGCGGGCAAAAGCCGCGCTGACGGCTCCTTGATTGACGGACGCAGGGCAGCCCAAATATAAGCGCGGGGACCCGAAGGCTTGGAAAGGCGCGATCATGGCGAGCAGCGAAGCGATGACACCGACCGGCATCCCCTCGGACGAATCGACGCGCCGCAACTTCCTCTACATCGCGACGGGCACCGTGGCCGCGGTAGGCGCCGCCGCCGTATTGGTGCCCCTCATCGCCCAGATGAACCCTGACGCCTCGACGCTCGCCGCCGGCGGCCCGGTCGACCTCGACATCAGCAAGATCGCGCCGGGCCAGCAGGTCGTGATTCGGTGGCGCGAACGTCCGATCTTCGTCTTCCGCCGCACCCCGGAGACGCTGAAATCGTTGCAGGAAGCGACCCTCACCTCGCAGCTCTCCGATCCGAACTCCCAACAGGTCCAGCAGCCGCCCTACGCGAGCAACTGGCACCGCTCGATCAAGCCGGAATTCGGCATCCTGGTCGGCATCTGCACGCATCTCGGCTGTATCCCGATGTTCTACCCGCAACCGAATGCGAGCTCTCCCGTGACGAACTGGCCGGGCGGCTATTTCTGCCCCTGCCACGGCTCGAAATATGACGCGGCGGGACGCGTCTTCAGCGGTGTGCCGGCACCCTACAATTTGCCCGTGCCGCCCTACACCTTCGTCAACGATACGACGATCAGGGTTGGCGAGAATCCGAGCGGCACCGCCTGGGATTTCGGTTCGATCCGGCAGCTCTAAGGGCGCCTTGCGCGGTTTAGTATGAGATGAACTCAGGCGGCGGCCACTGCGCCTCGGGCTGTTAGGGCGAGCCTTTCTCAGTTCGTGCGACGTGCCTTTCTAAGCCGTTCGGTCGCGGCAACGTCCACGACGCCATCGGCGATGGTAACGCCATAATGCTCGCGTGCGACCTCCGCCGAGAATAGGCCGTCGAGCACATTGTCGAGGACCGCGGCGGGATCGCGACGGAACGGATTACCATAGCCGCCTCCGCTCGGGCCGTACGTGATCAGGCGGTCCCCATTTGTCACCTTCTGATAGGGAACTTTGGAGGGCAGCTCCACGCGCGCCCCGCTCTTGGTCTCCATGATGAGTTCGCCCGGATAGCCATCTTCGCCGCCGTCAAATCCCCAAGGGCGATATTTCTGGCCATCGCCCTCGACTGAAAACCCGCCTTCGGAAAGATAGGTGAAGACGCGCACCGAGCCGATGCCACCGCGCCACTCGCCCGCCGCAACCACGTTCTCGCGCAGCTCATACCGGTCGACGCGCAGCGGCAGATGCGATTCGATGTCTTCGATCGGGTTGTTCCTGGTGTTGGCATAGAGCGTGTCGACGGTATCCATGCCATCGAGGCCGTAGCGTCCACCGTAGCTGCCCTCGAATATCTCCATATGCACCCAGGGCTGTTCGTTGGCGGTGCCGCTGAACGCGATAACGCGCAGGTTGCCTATTCCGGCGCTGATCTGGTGCGGAACCGCAGGCGCCAGCGCTTTCATGACCGTATCGGCAAGCGCATTGCCCGGCGAAAAACGGGCGATCACCGGTGCCGGAAAAATCGGGTTGGCGAGCGTGCCCTTCGGCGCCACGATGCTGATCGGCCGAGTGAGCCCGCTGTTCTGGGGAATGTTGCCATAGACGGCGCTGTCCAGCAGGATCGAGCGCAACGTCAGCCAAACTGCGCAGTCGACGGTGCCCTCGAACGGCAAGTTTATTGGCCGATCGGATACTTGCGGCGAGGTGCCGGTAAGATCGACGGTGAGTTCGTCGCCGCTGACGGTGATGGCGACGGCGAATTTGAGATCGCGCCGCGCGGGGTCCGGGTCGTCGAGGTAGCCATCAATGAAGGTTTCGGCGGCATACACGCCGTCCGGGATGTCGCGAATGGCGCCGCGCATCATTCGTTCGGAATAGTCCATCAGGTCTTCGCAGGCGCCGTTCACCGTGGCGCGGCCATAGCGGCGCACGAGATCAAGGTAGCGCTGCGCGCCGATCTGGGCTGCGGCAATCTGCGCGTTCATGTCGCCGACCACCAAGTCCGGGATACGGATGTTATCGCGCACCATGTGCCACACCGCGTCGTTGCGCCGGCCCTGGTCGACGACCTTGATCGCCTTGAACTGCAGTCCCTCGGCATAGGTGTCGACCGCGTCGACGATGCCGCAGCTTCCCGGTGTATGCGCACCGATATCCAGATGGTGTGCGGTCGTGACCGAAAAGCCGATCAACTCGCCGTCGTCGAATACCGGCACGCAGAACGCCACATCGGGGCCGTGGGAAGCGCCGCCATATGGGTCGTTGTGCATGATGACGTCGCCGGGACGGAACTCGTCACCGCGGGCCTCAAATCGCTTGCGAATGCCGCGAACATAGCCGGGGATCGGGCCGGATTGCAGCGGCGTGCTCATCTTGCACTCGCACAATTGCCGCCCCTCGGCATCGGTCAGCGCCGCACCAAAATCCTCGGACTCGCGGATGATGCTCGAATAGCTCATGCGCATGAGCTTGTGGCCCATCTCGATCGCGATGTTCTCCAACGCGCCCTGGATGACGGCGCCGGTGATTGGATCGACCCGCGTCAGGGGCTGCTGGCGACGGTTGGACCGGTCAGAATCGCTCATCGTCATCCCCTGGAACATTGAGAATGAGGTTGCCGGCAGTGTCGTTGATCGCCTTGCAGCCGGGTGGAATGACCGTCGTGCTGTCTTTCTGCAGTACGATCGCAGGGCCAGCAAAGGACTCGCCAACCGGCAGCAAATGCCGGCGATAGAATGCGGTCTCGAACGGGCGCAATTCGCCATCGACGCGGAACACGCACTGCCCGGTCTTGATCCGCGCCTTCGTCAGTGTCGAACCTTCCGGCGCGGTGAGCTTGTGGATCTTCGGCATGTGGCCTACGCCCATCACCCGGATGTTGACGATCTCGATCGGGTTGGCGGCGAAGGAATGGCCGTATTCGCGTTTGTGCGCCTCATGGAAGCGGGTCCAGATGTCGTCAAGCTGTATCTTTCCTATGGCGCCGGCCGGAAACGGTATCTTGAGTTCGTAGCCTTGGCCGACATAGCGCAGGTCGCCATCGCGAACAAACGACATGCCGGCGGATTCAAGATGATCGGCCGCAAATTGCTTCCGTAGTTGCGACTCCATGGCGGCGATATCGGCGTTGAGCCGATCGAGATCGACTCTGCCGCTGACCTGGAACTCGGTGCGGATGATGTCGTATTTCAGGTCCGTGGTGAGCAAGCCCATGGCCGAGGTAATGCCCGGATAGGGCGGCACGATGACCTCCGGCAAACCGAGCATGGCCGCGACTTCGACGGCATGCAGCGGCCCGGCGCCGCCGAAAGCAACGAGCGCGAACTCGCGGGGATCGATGCCCTTTTGCACCGTGCGCGAGCGGATAGCATTGGCCATGTTGCTGTTGATGACCGTCAGCACGCCTTCGGCCGCTTCGAGTTTGTTCATGCCGAGCGCGTCCGCCAGCCCCTCGATGGCGCGATGCGCAGCGTCTTCGTCGAGCTTCATGCTGCCGCCGAGGAAATCGTTCTTGTCCAACCGGCCCAGCACCAGGTTGGCGTCAGTCACGGTGGGCTGCGTTCCGCCGCGGCCGTAGGCGGCCGGACCGGGCACGGCGCCCGCGCTGCGCGGTCCGACGCGGAAGGCGCCGCCATGATCGATGTAGGCGATCGAGCCGCCGCCGGCGCCGATTGTATGGATGTCGATCATCGGCAGCAGCAACGGGAATCCCGCGATCGAAGTGCTGCGTGCATCGGTCTCGGCAAAGCGGCCTTCGACAACAATGCCGATATCGGCGCTGGTGCCGCCGATATCGAACGTGACGAGCTTGCTGCGTCCACTCAGTCCCCCGATCCAGGCGCCGCCGAGTACCCCGGCCGCGAGACCGGACAGCAGAGTCATCACCGGTTTTTCACTGACCATCGCCGGCGTAGCGACCCCACCGTTCGATGCCATGACGCGCAATTCGGAGCGCAGCCCGGCGTCGCGCAGCGCGTTCTCCAGACGTCCTACATAGCCGCGCATCTTCGGCCCGATGAAGGCGGACAGGCAGGCCGTGGTGAAGCGCTCATACTCGCGGAATTGCGGCGAGATCGACGAGGAGGTCGTGATGAAGACCCCCGGCAGCTCGCGCTCCAGAATCTCTTTCGCGCGGTCCTCGTGGGCCGGATTGAGATAAGAGAACAAAAAGCAGACCGCGATCGCCTCGACCGCTTCCGCCTTCAAGACCCGGGCCGCATCGAGCACGCCGGCTTCATCGAGCGGCTCAAGCTCCTCGCCATGTGGCGGAACGAGCCTGCCCTTCACAACCTTGCGGTGACGCCGTTTAACCAGCGGCCGGTTCTGCCAGGGCAGCTCCTGCATGATCGAGTAGTGCTCGGCCCGCTGGTGGCGCGCGATGTGGATGATGTCGCGGAAGCCTTCATTGGTCAGCATGCCCGCGCGCGCCCCCTTATGCTCGAGCACCGCGTTGGTCGCTGTCGTGGTGCCGTGTAGCACGAGGTCGATATCGCCCTCCCCGATGCCGTTGTCGCGGCAGATCTCAGCGATACCCTGGATGATGGCGCGTGACGGGTCCTCAGGCGTCGTCGAGACCTTGTGGATCGCGACCTGGCCGGTGTCCAGGTCGCAATACACGATATCGGTGAACGTGCCGCCGACATCGACGCCGATCGTCTTCATGGTGCTCCGGCTTGCATGTTGCCGCTTATAGTTCTGGCTTGATAAACTGCGCGCTCCTCGCCGGCGGGGCTCTGCATCATCCGCGGCTCAGATTTAGAAGGCAACAGTGAAAGCCGTCGTCATCCACGCGCCGGGCGCGCCGGAGCAGCTCGTCCTTGCGGAGATGCCGGAACCGATCCCCGGACCCGGCGAGGTGCTGGTCGATGTCGCTTTCGCCGGCTGCAACTGGGCGGATACCCAGATCCGCACCGGCATCTATCCGCACGCGCGAACCTATCCGCTCGTGCTGGGTTTGGAGATTTCTGGAAGGGTAGCGAAGGTCGGACCGGGCGTCAGTGGAGTGAAAATCGGCGACCGTGTCGCGGCCTTCCTTGAGCAAGGCGGTTCCTACGCGGAGAAAGCGGTCGCGCCCGCCAACATGTTGATGCTGCTGCCCGACGCGATCCCGTTCGACGTCGGCGCCGCGCTCGCCGTGCAGCCGTTGACCGGGTACCACATGCTTCACACCATCTACGGCATCGAGCCGGGAGGGACGGTGCTGATCAACGCCATCGGCGGCGGGGTCGGGTTGTTTACCACTCAGCTTGCGGTCAAAGCGGGTGCGCGTGTCATCGGTACGGTGGGCACTCCGGGCAAAGAGAAACGAGCGCTGGAATACGGCGCCGAGCGTGTCGTGGTCACTCGGGACGAGGATTTCGAGCCGGCAGTGCTTACCTTCACCAACGGCCGTGGCGTCGATCTGGCTATCGATTCGCTGGGAGCGACAATGCTCGACCGCACCTTCAATGTGGTGCGCAAGCTCGGGCATATCATCAGCATCGGCGAGGCCGAGGGCCAGCCGTTCAAAAATATCCGGGAACGCATCCTGCCGCGTTCGCAAACCTTCACGCGCCTTCACATCGGCCATGTCGATCCAGACTCGCAGGCCTGGAAAGACAGTCTTTCGTATATTGTGCAGGGCGTCCTCGACGGCTGGCTGAAGGTCCCGATCGCCGGCGTCTTCCCCATGGCGCAGGCGGCCGAGATGCACCGGCGCATCGAATCGCGGCAGGCCGCGGGCAAGCTTGTTCTTGCCATTGGAGGTTAGCCCGGATCGCGCGGACGCATCGCGCGACGCGCCGGATCACCGCCGCTATGAGTTTTTCAAGAAATCCTTCAATTCTTGAAAAAAGCGCGGCAGACCTGGGTCTTGCTCCAGCAGGACATGGTTCTTGCCCGGTAGTGCCACGAACCGGGCACCCGGTATTCCCGCCGCCAGTTCGCGGCCCTGATCGCTGGGAACCGTCGGATCGTCGCGAACATGCATGACGAGCGTCGGCGCCTTCACCTGGGACAAGAGTTCGCGCACGTCGAGCTCCGCCACCGTCTTCATATAACGCACAGCGCATTCAGCCGACGCGCTCAGGCGTTGCAGTTCGTTGAACGCATCCATCTGGTCCTTGGTCGCGTCGGGCACAAACAAGGAGGTGAATATCTGACGGAAAGCGGGATTGCCGACGCCCCAGCCTTGTTTGACGAGCGTCTCCATCGCAGCAAAACGTTCGCGGTCCGCCACCGTCACGTTCGGGCGCTTGTTGGCCCCCGCCGCAAAGCCGCCGTACAGGATCAAATGCGAGACCCGCTCCGGATGCCGGACGGCATAGGCGATCGATACGGCGCAGCCCTGCGAGAACCCGACGAGCGGAAAACGGCCGAGGCCGGCGGCATCGGCGATCGTCTCCATATCGCTCACCCAGGCATCGAGGGAAATCTCGTTAACATCCCAATCCGACAAGCCGTTGCCGCGCGCGTCATATCTGATGAGCGTGTGATCCTTGGCAAGTCCAGAAGGAACTGCTGAGAAATCGGCAACTCCCAGTCATATTCGAGATGACCGAGCCAATGCGCTGACTTCAGCATCGGCGGCCCGTTGCCAACCGTCGCGTACGCCAGCCGGACACCGTCGGGCGCCTTGCAATAGCGAATCTCCTGCTGGAGGTTCGTGGTGGCAAGGAACCGGGAGCCCGGCGACGCCGCGGCATCGAAATGGATCGCGTAGACCTCGATCGGCTTGGCGATGTTCTTGAGATTCTGTCGGCCGAGTTCGCGATAGGTTAGATCAAGCTTGCCCTCGACCTGATCCAATACCTGGCGCGAAATGCAGATGCCGCCACGATCGGCGACGCCTTCGAGCCGGGCCGCGACGTTGACCCCGTCGCCGAAAATGTCGCCGCCATCGGCAATGACGTCCCCGAGATTGGTGCCGATGCGGAACTCTACGCGCTTGTCCGGCGGCACCTGCGAATTTCGTTCAAGCATGCTTCGCTGAATCGTAACGGCGCAGGCGACGGCATCCACCACACTGCCAAATTCGGCAATAATGCTATCCTCGGCGGTGTTGGCGATGTGGCCGCGATGCCGCTCAATGGCCGGATCCCAGAGCCGACTCCGATGGGCCTTCAATTAAGCGAGTGTACCCTCCTCGTCGCCACCCATCAGCCGGCTGTAGCCGGCCACATCGGCTGCAAGAATGGCCGCGAGGTGACGTTCAACCCGCGCTTTTTCCACACTCGTGCTCCACGCGCCTGGGCGGAGACATCCTAGGCATTTCGACTCGTCGTGACCAGAGAGGCGTACCTCGCACGTCATCCATGCGCGCTATCAGTATGCGTGGGTGGTTTCGGACTCGTTCGGATAGTCAGGCGAAATGCCGCAAAACCCATGATAGCCGCGTCACAAAAGACGGGTGTTACCGATGACGAACGGATTTGCGGTTTTGGGAGAATTACGGGTCATCCAACGGCCGCGCCGAAGTCTCCGGCCTTGATAGCAATCGCTGGAACTGCCACATCCAGTCCGCCATGAACAAGCCCGTCCGCGCCCCCGAGATCACGCAGGCTCAGTCGCAATTCGCGGCCGAGGTCGAACGGCGGCGCACTTTCGCGATCATCTCCCACCCGGACGCCGGCAAGACCACGTTGACGGAGAAGCTGCTGTTATTCGGCGGCGCGATCCAGCTTGCCGGACAGGTCAAAGCCAAGCGCGACCGGCGTTCGACCCGCTCGGACTGGATGGCCGTCGAGCGCGAGCGCGGCATTTCCGTCGTCACCTCTGTGATGACCTTCGAGTATGACGGCCGCGTCTTCAATCTCCTCGATACCCCCGGCCACGAGGACTTTTCGGAAGATACCTATCGCACGCTCACGGCGGTCGATTCGGCCGTGATGGTGATCGACGCCGCCAAGGGCATCGAGCCGCGAACGCGCAAGCTGTTCGAGGTCTGCCGGCTGCGCGACATCCCGATCATTACCTTCATCAACAAGATGGATCGCGAGAGCCGCGACCCGTTTGATCTCATCGACGAGATCGAGAAGACGCTGGCGCTGGACGCCACGCCGATCAACTGGCCGGTCGGGCGCGGGCGCGATTTCGTCGGCACGATCGATGTGGCGACCGGCGGCGTGCGCCTGCTCGACGGCGATGCGGGCTCTGCCGGCAAGCTGCGCAAAATGACGATCGCCGACCTCACCGCTTTGAATCCCAATCTCGACGCCGCGACGCTCACCGGCGAACTCGATTTGGTGCGTCACGCCTGCAAGCCGTACGACCCGGTGGCGTTCGCCGAAGGCCACATGACGCCGGTCTTCTTCGGCAGCGCGCTCAAGAATTTCGGCGTCGGCGATCTGCTCAACGCGCTGGCCACGCTCGCACCGCCGCCGCGAGCGCAGGCGGCCGACAAGCGGATCGTGGCGGCGACCGAGCCCGGCCTGTCCGCGTTTGTTTTCAAGATTCAGGCGAACATGGACCCGAACCATCGCGACCGTATCGCCTTCGTGCGGCTTTGCTCCGGCAAGCTCACGCGCGGCATGAAGGTCAAGCAGGTACGATCGGGAAAAACCATCAGCCTGCACGCGCCGCAATTCTTCTTTGCCCAAAATCGGGCGCTCGCCGAGGAAGCGTACGCCGGCGACGTGGTTGGCATACCCAATCACGGAACGCTGCGCATCGGCGACACTCTGACCGAAGGCGAGGATCTCAATTTTGCCGGGGTGCCGAACTTCGCGCCCGAGATTTTGCGCCGGGTTCGGCTACCAGACGCCATGCGAGCCAAGAAGCTGAAGCAGGCGCTGCAGCAACTGGCCGAAGAAGGCGTCGCACAGGTGTTCCTTCCGGCCGACGGCTCTCCGGCGCTGGTTGGCGTTGTCGGCCCGTTGCAACTCGACGTGCTGAAGGCACGGCTAGCCGCCGAATACGGGCTGGAAATTGGCTGGGACACGCCTGAGTTTCAGTTCGCGCGCTGGATCGCGGCAGACGACCGCGCAAGAAGCTCGATCAATTCGCTGCGAGCTACCCCTCGGCTATTGCCGAGGATTTTGATGGCGATCTCGTCTTCCTAGCGCGCAATGCCTTCAACCTCGAATATACCGGCGATCACAATCCTGCCATTTCCTTCACCGATGTGAAAGACATTCACCGACGCAAGGCCGCGAGGTAAAGCCGGTCCGCCGCCTGTCAGCTGTTGGTGAGCTCCTCACGCAGGATCTCAAGCTCCAGCCATTGCTCCTCCGCCGCTGTGATTTTGAGCTGGAGGTCGCCGAGCAAGGCGGTGACTTTTTCGAACGCGGCGCGGTCGCGCGAATAGAAATGCGGGTCGCCGAGCTTTGCCTGCAGCTCGTTAATTTCGGCCTGGAGCGCAGCGATGGTCTTCGGCAGCGTCTCGAGCGCGTGCTTGTCCTTGAACACCAATTGCCGCCGGCCGGGCGGCGGCTCGGCAACCGTCGAAGCTTGTTCTTTGGGTGTTTTCTGCGGCTCCTGCTTCGGCGCTGCCCGCGTCAGATCCGCGCCGCGCTGCGCCAGCATATCGCTATAGCCGCCGGCGTATTCGAGCCAGCGGCCGTTGCCTTCCGGCACGATCACCCCGCTCACGAGGCGATCGAGAAAATCGCGATCGTGACTGATAAACAGGACCGTCCCGGGATAATCGGCCAGCATCTCCTCCAGAACGTCCAATGTTTCCATGTCGAGATCGTTGGTCGGCTCGTCGAGCACCAGAAGGTTTGACGGCTTGGCAAGCGCCTGCGCCAGCATAAGGCGGCCGCGTTCGCCACCCGACAGCTTGCCGAGTGGCGTGCGGGCCTGTTCGCTGGCGAACAGAAAGTCCTTCATGTAGCTGATCACATGCTTGGCGACGCCGTTGACGATCACGGTGTCGCCACGGCCACCGGTCAACGCTTCGGCGACCGTCACTGTGGGGTCGAGACTGTCGCGATGCTGATCGAGCGTCGCGATCGCAAGCGTCGATCCTAGTCGCACCGAGCCGGTGTCCGGCGGCAGCATACCGGTCAGCATGCCGATCAGGGTTGTCTTGCCGCTGCCGTTAGGCCCGACGATGCCGATGCGGTCGCCGCGCGCAATGCGAATCGAGAAATCATCGACGATAGGCCGTCCGCCGTAGCTCTTGCCGATACCGAAAGCCTCGATGACCAGCGCACCGGAAGGCGCCGCCGTACCGGCGGTCATGGTGGCGTTGCCGACGGCGCCGCGGTAGCTGCGGCGCTGTTCCCGAAGCGTTTGCAATTGGCCGACCCGGCGCATGTTGCGCTTTCGCCTGCCGGTGACGCCGTAGCGCAACCAGTGCTCTTCGGCGACGATTCTGCGGTCGAGCTTGTGTTGATCGCGTTCCTCCTCCGCCAGCACCGCATCGCGCCATTCTTCGAAATGGGCGAACCCGCGCTCGAGGCGCCGTGTCTGTCCGCGGTCGAGCCAGACGGTGCTGCGCGACAACGTCGAAAGAAAACGCCGGTCGTGGCTGATGATCACCATCGCGGTGCGGCGGGAATCGAGGTCGTGCTCCAGCCATTCGATCGTCGTCACGTCGAGATGATTGGTCGGTTCGTCGAGGAGGAGGATATCCGGCGCCGGCGCCAGCACGCGCGCCAGTGCGGCGCGGCGCGCCTCTCCGCCTGAGAGATGGGCCGGATCTTCCTGTCCGGTGAGGCCGAGTTGCTCGAGGAGATAACGGGCTGCGTGGGGATCATCGTCCGGCCGCAGCCCGGCCTCGACATAGGCCAGCGTCGACACGACGTCCGAGAAATCCGGCTCCTGGGGCAAGTAACGCACCAGGGCTCCCGGCTGCACGAAGATAGAGCCGCGATCCGGTTCGACCAGCCCGGCTGCGATTTTCAGGAGCGTCGATTTGCCCGATCCATTGCGCCCGACCAAGGACACGCGCTCGCCGGGCGAGACGGACAGCTCCGCGCCCGAGAGTAGCGGCGTGCCGCCGAAGGTGAGTGCGATGTCCTTGAGTTGAAGAAGAGGAGGAGCCATACGCCTTGTCATGCAACTGGGCCCGTGAATGCTGGGTTCAGGCCCGCTTGTGATGAACCGTTAGACCTATTTCACCGAGCATCCGCGGCATGTTCGCGTCGCATGCATTATCACACGCCGCGCATTCCCTATGTAGGGATGCTTTCGCACCCCTCCTTGCCCATAATGCGGCATGGCCTTCGATTTCCGCGCGCTCGCCATTGCCACGGCGGGCTTCACCGCCTTTGTCAATCTGTATTCGCCGCAGGCGCTTCTTCCCGAGCTCTCGCACGAGTTCGGCGTCGGCGCCGGCGAGATCAGCGCGCTGATGACTGCAGGTACCGCCGCGATCGCGCTCACGGCGCCGTTCACCGGCGCGCTGGCCGATGTTCTGGGCCGCAAGCGTCTGATCACCGTCGCGGCGTTTGCCGTCGTGGTGCCGACGTTGATCATGACTTTAGCATCGAGCGTCCCACAGCTCGTGTTCTGGCGCTTCGTGCAAGGGCTCTTGCTGCCGCCGATCTTCACTGTCGCGGTCGCCTATGTCGGCGACGAATGGCCGCCGGCCGATGTGCCTCGCGTCGCCGGGCTGTTTGTTTCCGGATGTAGCGTCGGCGGCTTCTGCGGCCGATTCGTCACTGGCGCGATTGCCGACCTGCTGAGTTGGCGCGCGTCTTTTGCTGCCGTGGCGCTGCTCACGCTGGCCGGGGCGCTCATCGTCACGACCGCACTGCCGCGCGAGCGCCGTTTCGTCCGCTCGGGCGGCTTCGTTGCCTCGGCAAGGCAAATGCTGGCCCACGTGCGCAACCCGCGTCTCCTCCCGATCTATGCGGTCGGCTTCGGCGTGCTGTTCAACTTTATCGCCACCTTCACCTATGTGAGCTTTCATCTGGCCGGACCGCCCTATTTCTTCACGCCGACGCTCCTCGGCAGCCTCTTTGCCACCTATCTCGGCGGCAGTTTGGTCGTGCCGTGGGTCGGGCGCGCCATCGCGCTGGTCGGACGCCGCCGCCTTGTGCTCGGCGTCATCGCCGTGTGGATCGCCGGCGCTGTCATGCTGCTCGCGCCGGCCGTCATCGTGATCGTCATTGGACTGACGCTGTGCGCCACCTGCGGCCTGGTGTGCCAGGCGGTTTCGACCGGCTACGTCATCACCACCGCCAAGGAAGGACGCTCGTCCGCCGCCGGTCTCTACGCCTCGACATTCTATATCGGCGGCAGCGCCGGCGCTTTCCTGATCGGATTTGTCTGGAACGCCACCGGGTGGAGCGGTTGCGTCGCCGCCATCATTGCAACGCAGGCGATCATGGCAGCAATCGTCGCTCTCGCCTGGGAGGGATCGCGCACCTAAGATGGCAAAAAAAACGGGGAAGACAGCATGTTGCAGAATCGGCTCGACACCAATCCGGCGCTTGGCAGCCGCAAGCTGAAATTGGGCACCTTTCAGACCAATCTCGACAGCGGATGCGTCATGTCGGGGCTCGACGGCCGGCTCGACATAACCTGGCCGAACACCGTCGCTCTGGCGAAGCTCGCCGACGAGATGGAGTTCGAGGCTATCGTGCCGGTGGCGCGCTGGCGCGGCTTCGGTGGCGCGAACAACCCGCAAGGGCCGGGTTTCGAGACCTACACCTGGGCGGCCGGCATTGCCGCGTCGACCGCGAAAAGCGGCGTGATCTCAACCTCGCATATTTCGCTCGTTCATCCGCTCATCGCCGCCAAGCAATGCACCGTCATCGACCACATCTCCAACGGCCGCTTCATGCTCAACATCGTGTGCGGCTGGAACGGACCGGAAATGGACATGCTCGGCGTGCCGCTGATGCGGCATGAGGATCGCTACGCCTGTGCCGAGGAGTGGCTTGGCATCATCAGGCGGCTATGGACCGAAGACGAGGAGTTCGACCACGAGGGACGTTTCTACCAGGTCAAGAAAGGCTACCTGCAGCCGAAGCCGATTCAGAAGCCTTGTCCGCCCGTCATGAATGCCGGCGCTTCCGAACGCGGCCGTCATTTCGCGGCAAAGAATTGCGATCTCGCCTTCACCCTGTTGCGCACCCACGATTTCGATGTGAACGCCGCCCATGTCGCGGACTATCAGCGGCTCGCGAGGGAGGAATATGGGCGCACGATCCGGGTATGGACGCACGCCACCGTCGTGCATGGAGAGACCGAGCAGGAGGCGCGCAGCTTCTACGATTACTACGTGCACGAAAAGGGCGACTGGGCGGCCGCCGCCAACGTCATCGACAGCATGGCGGCGGAAATCAACGAACGCGCATACCCGCCCGAACGCAGGCGAGCGATGGCCGAGATGTTCATCTCGGGCTGGGGCGGACACCCGCTGGTCGGCACCAAGGAGCAGATCGTCGATAAGCTGGCGACGCTCTCGCGCATGGGCATGGACGGCGTGCTGCTGTCGTTTCCGCGTTTCGAGGCGGGCATGCGCGAGTTCCGCGACGTGATCCTGCCGCTCGTCAAGCAGGCCGGACTGCGCGATGCTATCGGGTGAGTGGCGCCACCCCGCGATCGTCGCTCAACGGCTGTCGAGATTGGAGACTTGCTTCACGTCGCGCGGCACCGGCGCGACGAAACCGCCGGCCGCGGCGTCGGCGAGTGCGTTGCGGTCCAGCGCCTCGTCGTGCTTGTACACGTCCTCACGGAATTGGATGGTGCCGTCACGCGTCACCCAGCCGGTCAGGTAAACCCAGGCGACGGGCATTTTACGCGGCAGATTAACGATCCGCAGCACGCCGGTAGCGATCCCCGCATCGATCGCGGCGCGGTTCCAGCCCGGCACGTCATCGAG
>JBEKSB010000025.1:0-27448 GCA_049517455.1 Xanthobacteraceae bacterium | reverse complement strand
TGCACATTGCGGCATGCCGCGAAATCCCGTGAGCTCCGCATCAATACTACTGATTAGGGTTAAGCTTTGTGATTTGAAGGGCCAGGACCGCGGTTCAAACGGCGGCACATTGTAAGAAACCCGAAGCCCAAACCACCGCGACGCAAATGGCAACGATGGCGAACATTGAAGTGGTGCCCAGGAGAGGACTCGAACCTCCACGCCTCGCGGCGCTAGTACCTGAAACTAGTGCGTCTACCAATTCCGCCACCTGGGCTGCGCCGGGATAGGTACGGAGCCGACTTCTCGTTGTCAATCGAACGCGCTATCCCTCTATACAGCGCTGAATCGATCCTGTATTTCCGCCGGGCGATGGCTGTGAAGAGCAATTTTGACAGGCTAGTCACTGTGTTCGGCGGCTCGGGCTTTCTCGGCCGCCACGTGGTGCGCGCGCTCGCCAACCGCCAATACCGCATCCGCGTCGCGGTGCGCCGGCCGGAGCTGGCCGGCCATTTGAAGCCGCTCGGAGGGGTCGGGCAGATAGAAGCGGTGCAGGCGAATCTGCGTTTTCCGCAATCGGTCGACCCGGCGGTGCGCGATGCAGACATCGTCGTCAATCTGGTGGGCATCCTGTTCGAACGGAGCCGCCAGCGCTTCGACGCCGTCCAGGCAGAAGGCGCGGCAGCGGTGGCCCGCGCCGCCAATGCGGTGGGTGCGCGCCTCGTCCATGTATCGGCCGTTGGCGCCGACGAGAATTCACCCTCGCACTACGCGCGCTCGAAAGCTCAAGGCGAGCGGCTGGTGCTGGCGGCGCAGCCCGAAGCCGTCATCATGCGGCCGTCGATCGTCTTTGGTCCCGAAGACGATTTCTTCAACCGCTTCGCCGCACTGGCCCGCATCTCGCCGGTGCTGCCGCTCCCCGGCGGCGGCCATACGCGCTTTCAGCCGGTGTTTGCGGGCGACGTCGCGGAAGCGATCGCCAAGGCGGTCGACGGCGAAGCCAAGTCCGGCACGATCTACGAGCTCGGCGGACCGGATGTGCGCACGTTCAAGGAATTGATGGAATTCACGCTCGCCACCGCCGAACGCCGCTGCCTGCTCGTGCCGGTGCCGTTCGCGCTGCTGAAGCTGCAGGCGGCTTTCCTGCAATTCCTGCCGAAGCCGCCGATCACGCCCGATCAAGTCGAACTGCTCAAAAGCGACAACGTCGTCTCCGCCGCCGCGCATGAACAAGGCCGCACGCTCGAAGCGCTCGGGATTATTCCCAATTCAATCGCGTCGATAGTGCCGGATTATCTCTGGCGCTTCCGTAAAACCGGCCAATTCCGCGGCCGCACCGCGTAGCGGCGCGCGGAACTCGGGAATTCAAGACCCGAATGGCCCGATCACGTCTCGTACTTGAACGAGAGCGCGACGCGGGTGCGAAAAGCGGTGACCTTCCCCTTCTCCACCCTCATGTCCATCTTGGCGACTTCCGCCACGCGAAGATCGCGCAGCGAGCCGGCGGCGGTCTCCACCGCCATGCGGCCGGCATCCTCCCATGATTTCTCGCTGACGCCAACAACATCAATAATCCGATAGACGCTATCCGATTGTTTCTTCGCCATTGGATGATTCTCCCTTCAAGATCAAAAAGAACGCGCGCGATCTTTGCCGTCACGCGGTCATCTCAGCTTAGATCAAATAACACGGGTCCGTCGATCACTTATCCGGCGCAGTGGCGCTGGACTTCGCCGATTGAAAGGCGGAAGCTCGGACAAAATAGGGCCTTAGGGACTGGGCAAAGAGGCGATTGATGCCGGGCAAGCGCGTGCAATTCGATGAAGAGACCTGGCGGCAGCTGGACCTTCTCGGCCACGACCAGATGAAGGACTTTCAGGAACTGGCCGATGAGGCGTTTCGCGACCTGCTCAAGAAGTACGGCCGCCCCGTCGATCTGAAAGATGCGCTGCGCCGCAGCGCGGGCGTCTCCGCCACGGTTCATCAGTTGAGGCCCGGCAAAAGCAAGAAGCCGCGCTCAAAATAGGCGCTTACGCAAAGCGCTCGCGCGCCCGCTCGCGCGCTTTCATTGCTTCGGCTTCGCGGTTCTTCGCCGGGCCCGCTGTTTCCAACGATCCCAATAGCCGGCGTGCCGCTTCCGTTACTTCTTCGACGGCGCGGCTGAACGCCGCTTCATTGGCCCGTGACGGCTTCGCAAATCCGCTCAGCTTGCGCACGAATTGCAGCGCGGACGCGCGGATTTCTTCATCCGTCGCCGGCGGCTCGAAATTGAACAGCGTGCGTATGTTGCGACACATCGATCCCTCCTGCGGCAGGGTGTTTGCTCAATGCGAAGTCATACTCCCTCGATCCGCGCTTGGGAAAGGACCATGGCGGCGATAGGCTGACCGAATGCGATCAGGAGCGTGTGGTGTCATCTGCCCCTGCCGAGCCCATCACCATTGTCGGCGACCACGACGTTCGCGTGTCCGGCCTGTTGCAAACGCCGCCGCACGCTCGCGCATGTTACGTGCTGGCGCACGGCGCCGGAGCGGGGATGAATCATCCGTTCATGGCCGCCGTCGCGGCAGACCTCGCGCTGCGCGGCATTGCCACTTTGCGTTACCAATTTCCGTACATGGAGCGTGGCAGCAAGCGGCCCGATCCGCCGCACCTCGCGCATGCCACCGTGCGTGCGGCAGTCGCCGCGGCGCTGAAGGCGTTGCCCGAACTTCCGCTGATTGCCGGCGGCAAATCCTTCGGCGGCCGCATGACGTCGCAGGCCCTGGCGAAAGCGCCACTGCCGGGCGTCCCTGGATTGGCGTTCCTCGGATTTCCGTTGCATCCCGCCGGCAAGCCGTCGCAGGACCGCGCCAAACATCTGTTCGACGTCAAGATCCCGATGCTGTTCCTGCAAGGAACCCGGGACACGCTGGCGATGCTCGGGGAGCTTGAGCCGCTTTGTCAAGCGCTCGGCGCTCGCGCGACGTTGAAGCTATTCGAGGACGCCGATCACTCGTTTCACGTGCCGGCGCGGACCGGCCGCAAGGACGCGCACGTTCGCAGCGATTTGCTGGATGTGCTGGTTGCGTGGATCGACGGCGTGATCACAGCCCCAGCGCCAGCGCGATGAGGCCGAGTGCGCCGACCGCAACCCGCCACCACACGAACAGCGTGAAGCCGTGGCGCGACACGTAGCCGAGAAAGGTCTTCACCACGAACCAGGCGCAGATGAAGGAGACGATAAAGCCCACGGCGATAATCGCGAGGTTGCTGTGACTCAGCTGGCCGTGGTCCTTGTAGAGATCGTAGGCGAAGGCGCCGGCCATGGTCGGCATGGCGAGCCAGAACGAGAACTCGGCGGCGGCGCGCCGATCGGCGCCGAGCAGCATCGCGGCGACGATGGTGGATCCCGAACGCGACACGCCGGGAATCATCGAGACGCATTGGGCGAGGCCGATGATGAAATACATCGGCAGCGTGAATTTCGTCGCCTCGTGGTAGCGCGGCTTGAGATCGAGTCGATCGACCCAAAGCAGCACCGCCCCGCCCGCGATTAGCGAAAAGCACACGATCCAGGGATTGAACAGAACCTCTTTGATGAGCTTATAGGCCAGTGCCCCGATCACCGCCGCCGGTAGAAAGGCGATGAGCACGCCGATAATGAAACGCCGTGCCTGCGGATCGTTGAACATGCCGGTGAACAGCTGCCACAGCCGTACCGAATAGATCGACAACAACGCCAGAATTGCGCCAAACTGAATCAAAACTGCGAAGCTTTTGCCGAAATCGTCGTCGCTGAAGCCGAAAAACTGCTGCATCAGCAAAAGATGTCCGGTCGACGAGACCGGAATGAATTCGGTCAGCCCCTCCACCACGCCGAGGATAACCGCCTTAATAAAATCGAATGTCATGGATCAACTCCGCCCCCAAGAAAGGCGCGGCACGCGCCCGGTCCGGAAGGGGGATTCGCAGGATGGTTTGGCAGACTTGTGACCCAGCGCCGGGATTCTGGCAACGGCAAAGGCCGCGCCTTCAACAGGCGCGCCTGGCCCGTGTTGCCAGCCGGATCGCTTCGCCTATAAGAGAGCGATTCGAAGTCGCGCAGCTTGTCTTCCCGCGACTGCCTCAGACACATTTTTTCACGCGCGCGCGAGCATGCTGACGCTGTTTCATCATCCCTTCTGTCCGCATTCCCGTTTCGTGCGGCTTATCCTCGAGGAACTCGGGCTGACGGCCCGGCTCGTCGAGGAACGGGTCTGGGAGCGGCGCGAAGAATTCCTCATGCTCAATCCGGCGGGAACGACGCCGGTCCTGGTAGAAGAGGGCGCGCCGCCGGTTCCCGGGGCGGCCGTCATAGCGGAATACCTCGACGAGACGCGCGGGGTTGCTGCCCAGCCCCGGCTTTTGCCAAGCGAAGCGGGAGAGCGTGTCGAGGTCCGGCGCCTGATGAGTTGGTTCAACGACAAGTTCTTCGCCGAAGCGAGCGGCCCCTTGGTGATGGAGCGCGTCTACAAGCGCTTTATCGCGGCCGGAAACGGGGGCGGCCCGCCCGATACCGTGACCATGCGCGCGGCACGGAGCAATATTAGATACCATCTGACCTATATCGGCTGGCTTGTTCGCAAGCGCGACTGGCTCGCCGGCGACCGCCTGACTTATGCCGATTTGAGCGCGGCGGCGCACCTATCCACCGTCGATTATCTAGGCGATGTGCCGTGGGACGAAGACGAGACCGCCAAGGCCTGGTACGCGAGGATCAAATCGCGACCCTCGTTCCGCGCTCTGCTCAACGAGACGCTGCCGGGGCTGGCGCCGTCGCCGAGCTACGCCAACCTCGACTTCTGACGCCTGCCGCGGCCACGATCGCGTTCGCCGAGGCCGCCCGCGCGCAAGGCTTCGACGCAGTCGGCATCGCGCGGCCGGATTCGGTTCCGCAGGCGGCGGCGCGATTGCGGGATTTCCTTGCCGCCGGCGCCCATGGCGACATGGACTGGATGGCGCGAAACGCCGACCGCCGCGGCGATCCGCGCACGCTGTGGCCGGACGCGCGCGCGATCATCATGCTCGGCGTCAGCTACGGTCCGCATGACGATCCGCTCGCGATCCTGGGTGAGCGCATGCGTGGCGCCATCTCGGTCTACGCCCAGGGCGACGATTACCACGAGGTGATCAAGCCGCGGCTGAAGACGCTTGGGCGCTGGCTCATCGAGAATGCCGGCGGCGACGTGAAAGTCTTCGTCGACACCGCGCCGGTGATGGAGAAGCCGCTCGCGCAGATGGCCGGGCTCGGGTGGCAAGGCAAGCATACGAACCTCGTCTCACGCGACCACGGCTCGTGGCTGTTTCTTGGCGCCATCTTCACCACGCTCGATCTGCCGCCCGACGTTCCTGAGCGCGATCATTGCGGCACCTGCCACGCTTGCCTCGACGTCTGTCCGACCGCGGCATTCCCGGCGCCGTATCGTCTCGATGCGCGGCGCTGCATCTCCTATCTCACCATCGAGCACAAAGGCCCGATCCCGCGCGCGCTGCGTCCGCTGATCGGCAATCGCATCTACGGCTGCGACGATTGCCTGGCGGTTTGCCCCTGGAACAAATTCGCGCAAGCCGGGCGCGAAGCGAAGCTAGCGGCGCGGGCCGCATTGCGCGCGCCGCAACTGGCCGACCTGGCTCGGCTCGACGACGCCGGGTTCCGCGCGCTGTTTGCAAAAAGTGCGGTCAAGCGCGTTGGGCGCGCGCGGTTCTTGCGCAATGTGCTGATCGCGATCGGCAATTCCGGAGACGCGGCGCTCGCAGGCGAAGCCGAGCGATTGCTGGACGATCCTTCACCGCTAGTTCGCGGCGCGGCTGTCTGGACTGTCGGCCGGCTCGATCGCGCGCGGCTCGATCGCTGTGCGCGGGAGCGGCGCGTTGCCGAGTCCGATCCAGACGTCGCCACCGAGTGGGACGCCGCGTGCGAGGGATAAGGCTTCGATGTCCGCGTTGGTCTGCTTCGGGCTCGGTTATTCGGCGGAACATTTCATCGGCCGGTACGGTGACGGTTTCGGCCGCATCGTCGGAACCGTACGCAGCGCCGAACGCGCCGCTGACCTGAACACGCGTCTTGCCGGCCGGCTGAAGGCGCTGGTGTTCGACGGCACTCTGGCAACGCCGGACGTGAAAAGTGCGATCGGCGAAGCCGACCTGGCGCTCGTTTCGGTTCCGCCGAATGAGAATGGCGATCCGATCCTTGCGGCGTTTGGCGATGCCCTGGCGCACGCGCACAGTCTGCGATCCATCGTCTATCTGTCGACGGTCGGCGTTTATGGCGACCATGGCGGCGCGTGGGTCGACGAGGAAACACCGCCGCGGCCGGGTTCGGCGCGCAGCCGCGAACGTTTGGCCGCCGAGCAGGCCTGGCAAAAACTCGGGGCGCAGGCTGACGTTGCCGTCGCGGTCCTGCGTCTCGCCGGCATTTATGGACCCGAACAGAACGCCCTCGTCCAGATCGCGCGTGGCAATGCCAGGCGCATCGTAAAACCCGGCCAGGTTTTCAATCGCGTCCATGTCGCCGACATCGCCCAGGCCATCGATGCGGCGTTCGCGCGCGAGGCTCGTGGTATTTTCAACGTCGCCGACGACATGCCGACGCCACCCGGCGATCCGCTCACGTTCGCGGCGCAACTTTTGGGGCGCGACCCGCCGCCGGAAGTGACCTTCGAAGCCGTCGCGCCGTCGATGACGCCGATGGCTTTGAGTTTTTGGCAGGACTGCCGGCGCGTACACAACGACAAGCTCAAACGTGAGCTCGGCGTAACTTTACTCTATCCGACCTACCGCGAAGGCTTGGGCGCGCTCAGTGCAGGCTCGGCCCCTTGAGGAACCGATCGCGCTCGCTCGACTTGACGCGAAGCTCCATGGTTTCGCCGTCACGATAGATGGTGATCGGCACTTCGACGCCGGCCTGGCCTTGCGCCCAAATGCGGCGGAACATGCTCGCCAAATCGTGGACCTCAGTGCCGGCGACCGCGAGCACGATGTCGCCCGTGCGCAGATCGGCCCGCTTCGCGGGTCCGCGATCGGCGAGCCCGACGACGACAAGCCGGTTTTCTACCTCGGTCGCATAGAAGCCGAGCCAGGGCCGCGAGGGCGCGTTGCGCCGGCCGAATTTGAGAATGTCATCGAAGATCGGCTTCAGCAGGTCGATGGGCACCATCATGTTGATGTTCTGTGCCGCGCCCTTCTCGACCGAGTGCTGGAGCTGCAGCGAACCGATGCCGAGAAGATCGCCGGCGGGTCCGATCAGCGCTGTGCCGCCCCAGTTGGGATGCGCCGGCGCCGTGAAGATCGCTTCGTCGAGCACGTATTCCCAATAGCCGGCGAATTCCTGTTTGGCGACGATGCGCGCGGCAACCGAATGTTGCCGCCCACCGGCGCCGGCAACGACGACACGCTCGCCGACCGAAGCCGCCGCCGACTGGCCGAATTCGAGGGTTGGCATATCGAGCTTGGCGAGCGCTTGCACCAGCCCGAAACCGGTTTCCTGGTCATAGCCGAGCACGTGCCCAGGAACCGAACGACCGTCGCTTAACGTGAGCCAGATGGTGTCCGCCTCGGTGATCAAATAGCCGATCGTCAGGACGAGGCCATTGCCGCGAATGATGACGCCGTTGCCGGCGCGCTCGGTGCCGAGCGTTTCCGCCGTGAACGCATCCGCGGGTACGGTTGCGCGCAGCGCCACCGTAGTGGCCAATGCCAATTCGAGATCGTAGGAATAATCCTCCGCCTTCGGCTGCACGGAGGCTGGCACGTTCCAGTCGCTCACCGTCGCCATCTGATCATTCCTTCTTTTCGGAGGCCGCGGCGTTCTTTTGCAGCTCCTGGAGTTGTTTTTCGAGTTCGGGGAGGCTCTGCACGAGTTCGCACTTCTGCTTATCCTCCGCCGCCTGCTTCTTCACCTCCTCCCAGCGCTCCTTTGCGTCTTGCAAGCTCCAGGGCCTGCGCTTCTCCGGATTAAAGACCTGCGCCTTGGCCAGATTTTCCAGCGACTGAAAGTACTCTTCCAAATTGAGGACGCGATTGCGCAGCCGAAAATAGAAGCTCTTGCCGTTCAGCTCTTCGCAGAACTTCAGCCCACCCGCAAAAGTCTGCTGCGCCATGCGGGCGTCGAAAATCTTTCCTTTGAGCTCGTCGATAGCTGGACTTTGCGCTTGCCCGTTTGTCAAAGGGACGAGACAGAACGCACTCGCGCAGCAAGCAAGCCACGCCGGGTCTCTGAATGGCCGCACCGTTCCCACCTCTCATCCCCGGAAGTCCGTTACATGTTAGCAGTTTGGTCAACCGAGCCAACAGCGAAGCGCACGGCACCCGCCCGTCAATTCACCATTCGTTATCCATGAATTGTCGCCGCGTCATCATCGTACGCCGTCGGCACCATATTGCCGGAGTCTTCTCGTCTTGTCTGCCTTGTTCCCGCCCAATCTTCTTTGCAAAATGACGGTGTGTTTGCGGGTGTTCGGGGGCATTGTCGTGCGCGTCAGTATCAGTTATGTCGTCATCGCGTTGGCGCTTGCCGGTTCGCTCGGCGTGGCGACAGCCCAATCATATTCCCCACCCTCGCCGCAGTCCTACACCAGCGCACCCGTGCCGCCGCTGGATGTCGGCGCACAATCCGCTGAACCGTCCTATGGTCCGGGCTACGACGAGCAAGCAAGAGAATACCCGCCGGCCCCGTACTCACCGGCAGACCGTCCACATTTCGCGCCGGCGGATCGCGCGGCATCGCAAGCTCCGCCGTCACCCGGTGGCGAACTGGTTCCCCGGCCCCCAGCCGACGTCAGCAGCGGTTCCGCGCAAGCAGATTATACGGGCTCGGTTCGTTCACCCGCCGGCGCGAGTCCGGTTCCGGGCCGCGCGACGGTGATCGCCGGGTTGCCGCCGGAAGATCAGCCCGAAGGCGGACCGGCTCAGGAACTGCCGGCCCAGTTCCGCCGTCAACTCGTCGACTACGTCACCTCGGAGCCCGCGGGCACCATCATTATCGATACGCCGCATACCTATCTTTATCTGATGCTCGGCCACGGCAAGGCCTTGCGCTACGGCGTCGGCGTTGGACGCGAAGGTTTCACCTGGACCGGAACCGAGCGCATCAGCCGCGTAAGCGAATGGCCGGACTGGCACCCACCGAAGGAGATGATCGAGCGCCAGCCTTATCTGCCACGGTTCATGGCCGGCGGCGAGGGCAACCCGCTCGGAGCGCGCGCATTGTATCTTGGCAACACGGTCTATCGCATTCACGGCACCAACCAGCCGTCGACGATCGGCCATTTCGTATCGTCGGGCTGCATCCGCCTGACCAACGAAGACGTCGCGGACCTCTACAGCAGGGTGAACGTCGGCACGCGCGTGGTGGTGTTGCCGGGCTCGCCAGCAGTCTCGGCTTCAGCTTCCGGCCCGGTTGCCCGCTAGCACAACCGACAGACGCTCCCAGGACCGAACAGCAATCGTCCCGGCGGCTAAATCCAAGCCGGCGCGGTTAATCCTTCGCCTGCGCGACGCCCGCCAAATTTTTAATGTTGGATTTTCGGCGACTCATCTAATGTCGCACACGCTGGATTCGGCAGGTGGGAACTTGTCTGCCATCTGGTGATGCGTCGGCCGAAGTTTCATGGCCGACGCGAGGCCCTATGTCCTCGCGCTGATCTGTCGCCCCATGTGCCGCGTGCTTTTCCGGGTCGCGCGCGGGGCGTTCAGCGAGGTGGAATGTTTCCTAATATACGCCTGATGATCGCGGCCGTGGTCGCCTCGATCGTGGCGCTGATATGTGGATTCGGCATATTTGCCGCCTTCCGCGTCAGCCACGAGCCGCTCGTTCGGCTGCCGCCCGCCACCGCGCCGCTGCAACTCGTCACCGACAATGCCGCGAAATCGGCCGTGGCCTTTGCACCGGGGGAACCGTTCAATCGTCGCTTTCAGATCAGCGGCTCGCCGAGCGCCGTCGCCGCTAAGGACTCGCCGCACACACCCGATCGTCACGACGAGGCCGAACCAGCGCCAGGCGGCATAGCCGCAGCGCCGAAGACCGGCGCTGCCGAGGTGGAAGAAACAACATCCGTTGTCGGGGAACCAAAAGAACAAACAGCCTTGCCCGTCGCCGAGGCCACCGAACAGACGATGGCTGGAAGTGCGGCCCCAGCGGCGAGCGACCAGACGCCCATTGCATCGGTGCCGCAAGCGGAGCCCGCGCCGGCCGCAGCGAGTGACGCCACAGCGGCTCCAGCGTCGCCAGATGCGGCAACCGCCGAAGCAGGGCAAGCAATCAAAACATTCGTTGCTTCCGAGCCAGCCCGCGAACCTGCGCCGGCGGCACTGGCGCTTGCCGCCGTTGAGCCGCTGACGAATCCGCCGCTTCCACTTGCGCGTCCGCAGTCAGCGCCCAAGCCCGGGCCGGCAAGCGTCACAGCGGAGGGTGCGGAGCCGGCGCAAAAGAATACGGACAAAGCCGTGGCAAAAAAGGCCGACCGCACACGCTTGGCGGCGAAGGCACGCCGCGCGCGTTGGATAGCCAACGCCGCCGCTCAAGTTGGCGATCAAAATTCCGGATTCTCCCAGTCCAATTTTCAAACCGCGCCACAAGAATCACAGCCGCAATTGGCCCAAAGGCGGACGGTGAGAACCCACCGCTCGAACGTGGCTTCCAGAAGAACCAAAGGGTCGAATTCGGCGTCCGGCGGCCCGTTCGTCAGCCCGCCGCGCCGGTAAGCTTGCAGCGGGTTGACCGGCGAGCCGCTTGCGCCCACGTTTCGGGCGTGCACAGAAATTTTTTCGCAGACCTCGCGTGACCCCGCTTTCCATCCTCGACCTGTCCCCCGTCACGACGGCCACGCCGGGATCGGCGGCCTTGCGCAATTCGCTCGATCTGGCGCGGCTTGCGGACCGGCTCGGCTACAAGCGGTACTGGCTCGCCGAGCACCACAATCTGGCGAGCATCGCCAGTTCCGCGCCTGAGATCATGATCGGACAAATCGCGGCGGCAACGACCCACCTTCGCGTTGGCTCGGGCGGCGTGATGCTGGTGAACCATGCCCCGCTTATGGTCGCCGAACGATTCAAAGTGCTGGAGGCGCTGTTCCCCGGCCGTATCGATCTCGGGCTCGGGCGCGCGCCCGGGACCGATCCCGTGACCTCCTACGCGCTGCGCCGCCGCCAGGACGCGCGCGACGGCGATGACTTCCTCGAGCGCTTTCAGGAACTTATCCTCATGGAGCGCGGTGGATTTTCGCCGGAACACCCATTCCGCAACGTGCAGGCCGTCCCCAGCGACGTCGCGCTGCCGCCGATCTGGCTCCTCGGCTCCAGCGGCTATAGCGCTGAGCTTGCCGCCGCGACCAGCATGGGCTTCGCCTTCGCGCACCATTTCGCTGAGCACGACGCCGCAAGCGCGATGCTGAGCTATCGGGCCCATTTCAAGCCGTCAGAAACGCTACTGGAGCCCTCAGCCATCCTTGCCGTGGCGGCGATCGCGGCCGATAGCGACGCCGAGGCCGAGCGGATTGCCGCCAGCGCCGACCTGAATTTCGTGCGCCGCGCCAAAGGCGAATATCTGCCGTTCGTTTCGCCGGAAGAGGCTGCTGCCTATCCTTATACGCCAGTGGACCGCGACCGCATCGCGCGGCAACGCGAGCGCCTCGTGGTCGGCGGCATCGATAGCGTCAAAAGCCGGCTGCTCGCGATGATCGAGGCGACCCAAGCCGATGAATTAATGATCACTTCCATGACTTTCGATCACGCCGCGCGCCGGCGTTCATATGAGTTGCTGGCGGCGGCTTTCGGCCTTTCCCCGGCGGCCTAAAGCGCTCCAACGCGCGGCCGGCAAGGTGAGAGTGTGATCTTAGTGTCGCGCATTACTATTAATTCACAAAAGTAGTGCCTGATGACATGCCGCCAGGTGGCGGGAGCTTTCTGTGTCGACTAGGATTGTCGCTCGCATTTTCGGCTGGGTGGCTGACTTGAGCACTGACCGCGCGCGGCTCGCGTCCGCACCTTCTCGTCATCAATTCCGGGCCGCGTTGCTTGGCGCCTGCGCGTGCGCATTGGCCGTCACGCTGGCGACCGCGTCTTCGCCGGCGACGGCTCAAGCGCCTCTCAGGGTAAAAGCGAAGCTCAAGCAAAAGCAAATAGAGCATGTGAGCAAGGAGCCATTCGGCGATATTCCGAAAGGTCCGTTGCAGATCGTCGTCTCGATCGACGAGCAGCAGCTTCACCTCTACAGCAATGGTATCCACGTTGCCGATACGCTGATCGCAACCGGAGTGGCAGCCCACCCGACGCCGATGGGTGTGTTCAGTGTCATCGAAAAGGAGCGCTTCCACCGATCCAATATCTACAGCGGTGCACCCATGCCGTACATGCAGCGCATCACTTGGTCGGGCGTGGCGATGCATGAGGGCGTGAATCTGGGACATCCGGCTTCGCACGGCTGCATCCGTTTGCCGCGCGAGTTCGCTGAGCGCCTTTTTCTTCTTCATAGTGTGGGGGCGCGCGTGTTCATCACGCGGCCCGAACTGAGGCCGGTTGAGTTCGCCGATCCGCATCTGTTCGTGCATAGGGATATGCCATCCGAACCGGTCCCGAGCGCCAAGGCGCCGGCGACGGTCGATGCCATCAAGACTGCGCAGACTGTCGACGACAGCAGGACGACGGATGCAATCGCACCGGTCGCGGAGCTGCGCACGAGCTTTGCAGCGACGGACTCCGCCGAGCGTGCCCGCCCTAGCGCTGTGGCGGCAGCCGAGAGTGCCATAGAACCGAACAATCCAGCGGCTGGGGTCAAACCCGCCGAGCCGGTGCCGCCCCTCACCGCGAGCGAGCCAAAAAAGGCCCATGAGGCTGATCCACAGATGCCGGCAAAGCAGCAGCCTGCGGCGACGGATGCCGCCGAGATCGGCAAACCGGGAGCGGCGTCCCCTGACGCAGCCGCAAAACCGGCTCGCGCCGCCGCCTTGGAAGCCGTGCCGATGCCATTCGCCAAGCCGGCGCAGCTCGCGAAAGTCGCCGCGGCAAAACGCGCGCCGATCTCAATCTTGATCAGCCGCAAAGCCGGCAAGGTTTACGTGCGGCAAAATTTTGCGCCGCTGTTTGAAGCTTCGATCACCGTCGACCAACCGCAACAGCCGCTCGGGACGCACGTTTTCACAGCGATGCAATATCTCGATGATGGCGCGACCATGCGCTGGAATGTCGTTTCCCTTCCAGGCGAGCGACCGAAGACGGCGCAAGCCGTGCAGAACGCGCCCGTGTGGAGCGTCAAAGGAAAACAAAGCCGCGAGGCGGCCGCCAGTCCGCTCGCTGACCCGCCTCCGCCGCAAATGCCGCAGGAGGCTCTGGCGCGCATACAAATCCCCGCGGAGGTCATCGACCGGATTTCCCAGATGATCGTCCCGGGCTCCTCCTTGATCGTGTCCGACCAGGGCCTTGGCGAGGAGACTGGAGAAGGCACGGATTTCATCGTCGTTATGCGTGGGGACGACCGCGCCGCAGCGACACGGCCCCAGCGCCGCGCGGACGACGACGGCCGCCTCCAAGCGCAACGTTGGCGCCAACCATTCATGCCGGCGGTGTGGCGCTAGGTCGTTCCGACCCGGCGGTTGCCCGATTGCGAGAAATCCTGTTGGATGGGTTACCGGGTTGCGATTGACGGTTCCCGTTGAACGCATGTCAAAACCAACTCGCTGTCTTTCAATTGAAATCCGCTAAACCGGCTGCAGGGGCAGTCTTTGTCAGTCCAAGGAGGATCGTCTTGGGTAAGCATTTCTCACTTGTCGCTTCGGATAGCTTCAAACTCGGCGCCTATCGAGCTGAGCCGAGCGGAACAGCCAAGGGCGGCATCGTCGTCATTCAGGAAATTTTCGGCGTCAATCATCACATTCGCGCGGTGTGCGACCGTTTCGCCGGCGAGGGCTACGTCGCCGTAGCACCGGCTTTGTTCGATCGTCAGCATCCGGATTTCGAGTGCGGCTATTCGCCGGACGAGATCGCCAACGCGCGCAAATTCGTCGCCAACCCGGATTGGGGAGCGATGATGAAGGACGTGCAGGCCGCCATCGACGATGCAAAGCAAAGCGGCCCGACTGCCATCGTCGGCTACTGCCTTGGGGGAACCTTGGCCTTCCTTGCCGGCGCCAAACTCAACGGGCTATCGGCTGCCATCGGCTATTACGGCGGCCAGATCGCCAAGAACGCCGACGAGAAGCCGAAGGTGCCGACGCAACTGCATTTCGGCGAGAAGGACGCCTCAATTCCGATGAGCGACGTCGAGACGATCAAGCAGAAGCGCGGCGGCGATTGCGAGATCTACGTCTATCCCGACGCGCAACACGGCTTCTTTTGCGACGAACGCGGCAGCTACAACGAAGCGGCGGCCAAGCTCGCCTGGGAGCGATCGACCGCATTCTTGCAGCAGCACCTGAAGAAATAAATGCACGAACGCGTTCGTTCGTCCTAGCCGGGCTTGACCCGGCAATCTATTTTTTCCGCGCAGGTTTGGATAGATCACCGGGTCTCGGCGCGCGCGCCGGCCCGGTGATGACGCTGGGGTATTCGTTGGGGTTCGCGCCGGCGGCCATAGGAAACGCGTGAGCGATTTGGCATAGTCCCTGTGCCACATCGCCGGGGCAGCGCATTTTGAGGGACTAACAAATGGCGCATGATGTTCATCCGGTTGACCAAATATTGCCGGTTCCGAAGCTTCTGACCCTTGGGCTCCAGCATGTCCTGGTCATGTATGCAGGCGCGGTCGCGGTTCCGCTTATTCTCGGCCGCGCCCTCAAATTGGCCCCGGAAGACGTGGCCTTTCTGATCAGCGCCGACCTGTTCGCCTGCGGCCTGGCGACGCTCATACAAAGCGTCGGATTTCCAGGCGTCGGCATCCGTTTGCCGGTCATGATGGGCGTAACCTTCGCCTCGGTCGGCCCCATGCTGTCCATGGCAGCGGCGCCCGACGTCGGTCTCCTTGGAATTTATGGAGCGGTGATATCGGCCGGCGTGTTCGCGGTGTTGGTCGCGCCCTTTATGGGCAGGCTTTTGCCGCTGTTCCCGCCGGTGGTCACCGGCACGATCATCCTGGTGATTGGCATCACACTCATGCGCGTCGGCATCAACTGGGCCGGGGGCGGATTGCCGACACTGACCAAAGTCGTCGATGGGGCGGCGGGCGCATTTCCCAATCCCAACTATGGCCAACTCGAAGGTTTGGGCATCGCACTGTTCGTGCTGGTGGTGATTCTCGGATTGATCCGCTGGTTTACCGGCTTCATCGCCAATGTGGCGGTGTTGCTCGGCATCATCGCCGGTGCGGTGCTAGCGTCACTCCTCGGCGTCATGCATTTCGACAAGGTGGTATCCGCCTCCTGGGTCGATTTCGTCATGCCGCTGCGCTTCGGCATGCCGAAGTTTCAGCTGATCCCGATCATCACCATGTGCATCGTGATGGTGGTCGTTATGATCGAGTCGACCGGGATGTTCCTCGCGCTCGGCGAAATGACCGGGCGAAAAGTCGATCAAGCTGCAATCACCCGGGGATTGCGCGCCGACGGCGTCGGCACGATCCTGGGGGGTATCTTCAACACCTTCCCCTACACGTCGTTCTCGCAGAATGTTGGCCTTGTCGGCGTCACCGGCGTGCGATCGAGATGGGTCACTGCGACCGGCGGCTTGATCATGCTGGCGCTCGGCTTGCTGCCGAAGATGTCGGCGCTCGTGGAGGCGGTGCCTGTTGTGGTGTTGGGCGGCGCCGGCGTCGTGATGTTCGGCATGGTCGCCGCCACCGGAGCGCGCATCCTCACCGGTGTCGACTTCAAAGCAAGTCGCTACAACCTGTTTGTCGTCGCGATTTCGGTTGGCTTCGGGATGATCCCGCTGGTGGCGCCCAACTTCTTCCGCCACACGCCCGACGTGCTGCATCCGCTGTTGGAATCGGGCATTCTCTTGGCGGCGATCGTCTCCGTTGCGCTCAATCTATTCTTCAACGGCTTGACGAGCACCGAGGCGGCCTACGCAGAGTCTTCCGCGGCCGCCGCGGCTTCCGAACACGCCTGAAGTCGGAAGGAAAAGGTTGGACGGCGGAGAGCGGATGAAAGATCGGGCTCTCCGTCTTCCGTCAGAACCAGCGCTCTTGCACGTTGATCGTGTCGCCGGGACGCAGCGGGAAGGTGAGCGGGACCGCGATGCGCATCGGGCGGCCATTATAGTTGCGGTTCAGAATGACGCCCTTGCGCAAAGCCCGCGGTGTGAATCCGCCGGCAATCGCCACCGCCGTCTCCGCCGTCATGTTGGCGACGTAGGGGTATTGGCCTGGCGCTGCGACCTCACCGAGGATGAAGAACGGCCGGTAGGCTTCGATTTCGACCGCCACGTGAGGCTCGCGGATGAACCCATTCCGCAGCTTGTCGGAGATTCGATTCGCCAATTCGTCGGTCGTCGCACCTCGCGCCATCACCGGGCCGATCAGTGGCATGTCGATGGAGCCGCCGGCGTCGACTGCATAGGAGTTGCTCAATCCCTCCTGACCGAACACCACGATGCGCAGTCGGTCTCCGGAGTCGAGCTTGTAACCGCCGTCAACGGCCGTGGGCGCTGCATACGCGTAGAGCGCTGAAGGAGCGGTAGCGGCAGGAACGGTCGCATACCCGGGGGCGGCATATGGCGCCGCGTATGGCGCGGGGGCAATCGGCGTCGCCGCGTATTGTGGCGCGGCATATTGTGGCGCCGCTGCATAGGTGGCGGGCGGCATAGGCTGTGCGTATTGCGGACCCGAGCCATAGACCACGTTGTCTATACTGGGCGGCGGATAGGCCGGCGACGGATAGGCCATGTATGCGGCTGGCTGCTGCGCGCATCCCGCGGCAGCGATCGCCACACCCAGCAACAGCATGAGAGAGCGGATGACCCGCATACGCGCAATCCGACTCCGTTTGAGCGAACGTGAGCACCGATTAACGCTCGGTATGGTTAACAATCCCTCACCGGGCAGCAGTGAGCGGGCAAATTGCGCTCAGCCGAGCCAGGCGGGTTGGACTGCCGGCGCCTAGACCGCTGAAATCGATGCGAAATCTGACCGTTTCGCCGACGCCCCGGAAGGCTCACTCGGCCTTGTTGCTACGGCGCGCGAGCCAGTCGGCGACGGCGAGCAGCAGCAGCGAAACGACGAACATGAGAGGGAATGCGATCGCCCAGCCGAGTTTCGCAGTATCGGTCGTTTTTTCGAGGTCGAGATACCAAGCGAGCGCATCGACGGCGGCGATGACGGCGATCGAGCCAAGGAGTTTTTGTTTGAGCGCACCGAAATCGATTTCGGTAAGGCCTTCGGGCCATCCGGAATTCTCGTCCCGTTCGATCTTGCTGATGAAATTCTCAAATCCGGAAAAAACCACGATGAGAACGAGATTCGCCGTAAGCGAAACATCGACGAGATTGAGCACGTCGACGACGAGATCGTGCCAGCTCAGGTGCGGAAGCGCGATCGCAATTTCGTAGAAGTCCGCGAAGAAACGGTAGATCAACAGCACGAGAGAGCAAAGAAGGCCGACGAGAAACGGCGCGATCAACCACCGGGAAAAAAAGATCACCGCTTGGAAGCCGCGCTCGATCTGCCGCATGGGACCCCCGCCAAAGGCGCGCACGGCCTCGACTGTGCCGTTAGTCGACGCGCCCGGTCAATGCGCGGCCACGCCCAGTGTCCCGATTTCGAAGTTCGCAACCGCCCGCCGCACACTCTGATGCGAACTTCGAAATCAAAGGGACCCTGGCAACTTTATCATTCTAGTGCGGTTTTTGGATTTGAAGTTCCTATGCCGGTTTGCCGCTGGACCGTAGGAACTTCAAATCCACCGCACTAGCGCCGATCTGACAGCTCACCCCGGTGCCGCCGAGGCCGCAATAGCCGTGGGGATTCTTCGCCAGATATTGCTGGTGATAATCCTCAGCGAAATAAAACGGCGGCGCTTCGCGGATCTCCGTCGTGATTGCGCCCAATCCCTCGGCCGAGAGCGCCTTGGCATAGTCCGCACGCGAGGCGTCGGCCGCGGCGCGTTGCGCCGGCGAAAACACGTAGATGCCGGAACGGTATTGCGTACCGACGTCGTTACCTTGCCGCATGCCCTGCGTCGGGTTGTGGCTTTCCCAAAAGGCTTTCAACAGGCGCTCGTAGGAGATTTTCTTCGGGTCATAGACAACGAGCACGACTTCGTTGTGGCCGGTGCGTCCGCTGCAAACCTCTTCATATGTCGGATTGCGCGTATGGCCGCCGGCATAGCCGACGGCGGTGACATAGACGCCGTCGCCGAACTCCCAAAACTTGCGCTCTGCGCCCCAGAAGCAGCCGAGCCCAAACATCGCCATGGCAAGACCTTCGGGGTAGGGGCCCTTCAGCGGGTGGCCGTTGACGTAGTGCTGCTTAGCGGTCGCAATCGGTATCGAACGCCCAGGTAAGGCGTCGTGGGCGGCCGGCATTTCGAGTTTCTTCGAGAAGGGGAACATGTCGGCATCTCCTGCGTGGCAAAGGCAATATAATCGCGGCTTGGACGCGGCGCAGCGGGAATTGCGATCACGTTTCGCAGAGGATTGCTGATCGCCGGTGGGGAATGAATGGTGACCCGAGACTGCCGCGCGAGCGACTTCCACCGGCCGCTTTTGCCGCTTATTGTGCGCCCCGCGCGCCGCGCAAAGCGGCAGGCCTGAGGAGGTGGAACGATGTCCCGGATGCTCGCGCTCGTGTGCGCGTTGGCCATGTTTGCCATAGTGGCCGGTTCGGCCTCTGCCCCGGCCTTGGCTCAGCAGCCTGCCGCGGCGACGCCGCCCTATGGCCCTCCGATCACGCTCGATGACGCCAAGCGCGCGATGGCGGCGGCCGAGCTCGAAGCGGCGAAGAACTCCTGGCAGGTCGCGATCACGATCCTCGATAGCGGCGGCAATCTGGTGATGTTCCATAAGATCGACAACACCCAGCTCGCTTCCATCGGCGCGTCTGAAGGCAAGGCGCGCACTGCCCTCACCTTCAAACGTCCGAGCAAGGCGCTCGACGACGCCATCGCCGCCGGCGGCGCCGGGCTGCGACTGCTCGCGGTGAAGGACATCACCCCGCTGGAGGGCGGGCTGCCGATCCTGGTCGACGGCAAGATCGTCGGCGCCATCGGCGTCTCCGGCGCGCTGTCCTCCCAGGACGCGCAAGTCGCCAAGACCGGAGCCGACGCGCTGGCGAAGTAACCGAGCCGGGCCGCGCTTGCAATCGGCTTGATGGTGCAAGGACTGAGCGTGCTCGCCACGGTGTTGTCGGGCGCGTGGTTCGAGGGTGAGAACGGCATCACAACAAAGGCCGCGTGAATCCAAAGCCGGCGCTGCACGTCGCTGCCATGCTATTACTCGACGACTTTATGGAAGGAGATTTCGCGGCCGGCGATTTCGTTAGAGAGTCTGAACGCGAGTTGCTCAAAGGATTGACCCCGCAGCGAATTCACACCAGCTTATGAGATACCATGAGCGGTTCACGCCAACTGCGTCTCGGCGCTTTCATGCGGCCGACGACCATCCACACCGGTGCCTGGCGCTATCCGGGCGCCTTTCCTGACGCCAATTTCAATTTTGCCAATCTCAAGCGCTTCGCACAGACGCTCGAGCGAGCCAAATTCGATGCATTTTTCATGGCCGATCATCTGGCCGTGCTCAACATGCCACTCGACGCGCTCAAGCACAGCCATACGGTCACGTCGTTCGAGCCGTTTACGCTCCTCTCGGCCTTGGCGGTGGTCACCGAGCACTTGGGCCTTATGGCCACCGGCTCGACCACCTTCGATTCGCCGTACCACGTCGCCCGGCGCTTCGCCTCGCTCGACCATCTCAGCGGCGGCCGCGCCGGTTGGAACATCGTCACCACATCCAATCCCGACGCGGCGCTGAATTTCGGCATGACCGATCATATGGAGCACGGCGAGCGTTATCGCCGCGCCCGGGAATTTTACGACGTCGTGACCGGCCTTTGGGATTCCTGGGCGGACGATGCCTTTATCCGCGATGCCCAACAGGGTCTTTATTTCGATCCCGACAAGCTGCACGTGCTCAACCATAAGGGCAAATATCTGTCGGTGCGCGGACCGCTCAATATCGCACGCCCGATCCAGGGCTGGCCGGTCATCGTTCAGGCCGGCGCCTCGGACGCCGGCCGGCAGCTCGCGGCTGAAACCGCGGACGCGGTATTTACACCTCCGAGCAACATCGCCGCCGGGCGCGAATTCTATGCCGACGTGAAAGGCCGCATGGAAAAGGCCGGCCGGGCGCGCGACCATATAAAGATCATGCCCGCCTGCTTCGTCGTGATCGGCGAAACGGTCGAGCAAGCGCGCGCGAAGCGGGCGAAGCTCGACAGCCTTGTCTATTACGACAACGCCATTGCCTCATTGTCGATTGCGCTCGGGCACGATGCCTCGCGTTTCGATCCGGATAAGCCGCTCCCCGATATCCCCGAGAGCAACGCCAGCAAAAGCGCGCGACAGCGCGTAGTCGAAATGGCGGAGCGGGAAAAGCTTACCGTACGTCAACTCGCCCAGCGGCTCGGCGGCTATTCGGGTCTCGCGATGGTAGGTACTCCGAAAACAATTGCCGACGAGATGGAGGAATGGCTTCTCACCGAAGCCAGCGACGGCTTCACGGTCATGTTCCCCTATCTGCCCGGCGGCCTCGACGACTTCGTCGATCAAGTGGTCCCGGAACTGCAACGGCGCGGCCTGTTTCGGCGCGAGTACGAGGGAAAGACCTTACGCGAGAACCTCGGCCTGCCGCGGCCGACAAACCGTTACTTCGAAACGCGAAGGGCCGCCGAGTAATTCTGCTCGTGAGACCGCGTAGCCGCCGCCATCAACGTTCGGCGCGATTAGCGACTGATCCGTTGCGGTCAGAAGTGATAATTGAGCCCGGCGCGAAAGACGTTTGTGTATGCGCTCTCGCTGACCGCAGTCACGGTCGGAATGGCCGGCATTTTGTTCGGCGTGCCGATGTAGAGATATTCAAATTTCGCGCTCCAGCAGCCCCAAAACGCCGCCTCGATTCCGGCGCCGGCGGTCCATGACCAGAATGTCGCAGAGCTCGAAAACGGTCCCGCCGTCGATACGGTCCCGCTCATTGTGGAGTCACCATACACCCCGCCCGCAGTGCCGTAGAACAAGATGCGATCGTAGGCATAGCCGAGCCGGCCTCTCAACGTGCCGAACCACGGCGTTTTTGCTGTGCCGCTGATGGTAGGACCGGCCGTCGCGCTAATCGGCCCGCTTCCGGTTGTTCCCTGGAAATCGGCTTCCGCGCCGAAGACGGCGGGACCCATCTGCCAATTGTAGCCGGCTTCCGCGCCGCCCAAAAAGCCGTTGCCGCTGGTAGTGAATGCCTCCGGTCCGGTGGTCGTGGTCATCGTCCCCGAACCGCTCGTCCATCCATAACCGGCGTTGCCGCCGATATAGAAGCCGCTCCACGAAAACTGCGGCGCTGCCGGCACGTAGGCAACAGGGGGTGGCGGCGCCTCCGGCAGATCGGCAGCCGAGGCAATCCCGATCCCACTCGAGATCAGTATTGCGCTACACACGAGCACCGGCGAATAGCGAGGCATTACAGCCCCCATGTTGATCCTGACTGCCTCCTTTATGAAACCGGTAGGGTTAACCAGCAGTTAAGACGCGAGGTGAGCGATGGGGGCGTCGCTGGCGGTTGCGGCAAATTTGGCAAGCGCGTGCGTGAACGTTTTGGAGGCGCGACCTCGTCAAAATGCGTTGCTCATTGGCGGCACGCAGGATCGCCGTCGTCGCGCCTCAACGCGACGCGACTGGTGAGGCTTGTTTCTGAAGCCTTGCCACGCCTTGATCGCGGCCCGCTGTTTCCTGGCGGGCGATGGCGCGACGGAACCCGTCGCGCTCTTTGAGCGACTTCCAATAGGCCGCGACCGCCGGTGAGAATTTCGCATCGAGTCCGATGAATTCGGAGAGCATCAAGGCAAAGCCGACAGAAATATCGGCCACAGTAAAGCGTCCGGCGCAGAGCGTCGGTTGCCGCGAGACGACGGCGTCGACGCCTCGCAAACGAGAGAGAAACCATCGCGAATAATCTGCGGCGACTTGTGCGGAGCGCCGCTCCTGCGGTTCCAGGACCGAATAGCGCAGCACAAGGCTTTGCGGAAAGGTCAGCGTCGCCTCGCCGAAATGCAGCCAGTTGAGATAGGGACCGAAATCCTCCTCCGACGGTTCAACCGCCAAAGGGCTCGGGCCATAGCGGGTCACGAGGTACTGACAAATCGCCGAGGATTCCGTCATCCGCATCGATCCGTCGAGTAACGTCGGCACCGTGCCGAGCGGATTGACGGCAAGATAGTCCGGCGCGAGCTGCCGCGGCGGGAACGGCAGCATCTTCAGATCGTACCGGAGTCCCATCTCTTCCAGCGTCCACAGCGGACGGAAGGAGCGGGCGTTCTCGCAGTGATAGAGAGTGAGCATGCCTCTGAGCCTGTCTTTGTCTACTAGGCCGATTCCTGAATCTTGCGTTTAAGGCGCACCATACCGTCCAGCCACCGTTCCTCGTCCTCCGCTTTCTTTAGGAAATAGCGGCGCACGGCCGCATGAGGCAGAATGAGGAAGGCCTCGGAGTCAAGACCTTGTAGGACGACCTGGGCGACCTCGTCCGCGGAAAGGACGCCATCCAACGATTGCGGTCCCGCGGGAAGATTGCGCAACAACGGCGTATCGACGCCTTGCGGGCACAGCACCGACACTTTGACGTTGTCGTCCCGGTGCATGATCGCGACATTCTCGGCAAAGCCGAGAGCGGCGTGTTTGGTGGTCGTATAGACCGCGCTGCCGATCTGCGACAGGAGGCCGGCGGCCGACACTGTGTTGAGAAGGTAGCCGCCGCTACGCGCTTTCATCAACGGGATGAGCGCTCGCGCCGCATACACATGAGCCATGACGTTAAGCGACCAAGCCCTGTTCCATATCTCATCCGGCGCCGCCGCGGCGTTTTCCGTTCGTTGATCGAAGCCGGAGGCGATGCCCGCGTTGGAGCAGAACAGATCGATTGGCCCGTGAGCCGACTCGGTCGTTTCGACCAAAGCCGTGATTTGGGCTTCCTGCGTAACGTCGCATGAAAATGCTCTGCCGTTCGTCGCCTTTGCGACTTTGCCGGCAGCAGCCGAATCGATATCAGCCACGACGAGCTTTGCCGCACCGGCGCGATGGAAGGCGTGACACATCGCTTTGCCGATGCCGCTGCCCCCGCCGGTAACGACCACGATTTTGCCGGCCACGTTCATGGCATTCGAACTCCCGTGAGTGCCACGTGGGCCAGAAACGAAGAGGCTAGACCTTGGCGGTCCCGGCAAGACTCGAACTTGCGACCTTCGGTTTAGGAAACCGCTGCTCTATCCGGCTGAGCTACGGGACCTTCCAGATATTTCAATGGGTTAGTATTCTCGTCGAATCTTTGGGCACGTTTTGGGCAACTCTTTTGGCCGTAACCAAACCCCGGATTAGCACTTCGAATATCAAATTCTCGCGCCGCGAGCCACATTCGGGCTGGGACAGATGTCGTTGCCGATCATCGGTGGAGAAGTCAATTGTGTTGTGGGTGGCCAGGGGATAGCCGATCACAGTCATACGTCAGCGCCAGCCCGAGGCCAGAGCCCCAAGACCGTGAAGGGAGTGACATCGGATGACGGCTCGGTACTCACCGGCGGACAGGGCGCGGACGGATTGTCGGGAATCAAGTCTGCTGGATTGCCGAGAGCAGCCAATTGCCGCCGTGCGCCCGCATGAAGGTCCACAATTCGGTGACCTCGCTTCGCTCGCCGCCTTCGACGGTGCGTCCGCTCGCGCGTTCGATCATGCTGTCCTTGAGCGCAAATTTCATGGCCACAGTCGCATAATCGGCAGCGCCTTCGCGCCAGGCTTCCGCCAGATCGCCTTGCAGCAGCTTCACGTCAGTGACGCGATTGATTAGGCCGCGACTTGCGTTGCCCGCCAACTGCTCAGAGAAATAGGATAGCATCTCGGGCGTGAGCTTCACGCGCAGGGCCGAAAGGTCTTCCGTCGAATAAGCGGCCTGGATGTCACCGAGCAACCGTTCGAACGCGTCATAGTCCGACTTGGCGATGGTAAGAGGTTCGCCGGCCGGTGGTTCATTGGTGCTACCCAACATTCCAGTGAGACCGCGAAAACCGTGTCCAGTCGCCGGGTGCGCCGCTGCATAGGCAGGCGCTGGCATATTGCGCCGCTGCCACCAGGCGAAGATCAGCCGGGCAACGATCACGACCAGCATGACTTGCAACAGCAGACCGATGATCGAGGTGAAGCCCGCCATGCCACCGAAAAGGCCCTGCCCGAACAACAGGCCAAACAGACCTGCGCCGAGGAAACCGGCAGCAATCCCGCCAAACAATCCGCCGCCGAAAAAGCCAGGACGCATTCCAGTCTGGCCACCGGGCGCGGCCCCGCGGGGTTGTGTCATTGAATTCTGGATTGGCGCGGCGGTAGGCGCGGTGGGTGTGGCGGGCGGCGCTGAGAATGTGCGCATGCCTCGGCTGCCTGCTGAGAAGCCGCCACCGGGGCGGGCATGCGCATCAGCGGTCACCAGCACGAACGCAGCCGCGATCGTAGCGAGCGCGATCAAGCAGTAATGGCGAAACATGACATTTATCTCCGGACGAATTGGCAGGTTAGAACAATAGGTACGCGCCGGACAACTTGTAAGTGGTCCGCCGTCCCTTACGCTGTCCTGTTTGCCGCAGTATTGGCCCGATGGTAGACACTGAAAACTGAGATCGGCCCAATAGCAGGGCCCGGACAATCACTTCTGCTACCGACTTTGCTTGAGTCCCCTGGTAGGCAACGCCACCTGCCTTTGTCAGCGCTTCTATCTCACAGCTATCAAGAAGCAGGCTGCCGAGATGATGGCACCGGTGTCGCTAGACTAGCCAAAACTCTTCAATGGTGGCGCGTGGAGGAGATGCGACAACGCTCCGCCAAAGAAGCAAACTGACGCGCAGCACGCCACATTTCTATAAACGAGCATGCCTCCTTCGTGTATTTCAATCAATCACTTCGTTGGGGCGCATGCGCGCCGAGCGCGGTGAAATCGACTCGTCTGTTGTAGTGGTTTCCTCGGCGGATGACGCCGCGGGTTCGATGATGACGGTGCGGGTGCTGGCGAAGCCAGTTTGGTTGGCGGGGTCGTGGCGGGCGAATTCTGCGTCACGGATTCTGGAAGGTTTGAACCCCCGCCGGGGTTCGGTTGAGCCACAAGGCGGGATCTGTTGCCGTTGTTACGGCGCGTTAGTCGATTTGACTACGATGTCCAGGGCCATGATCAAGAGCAGCAACGGTACAAACCACCACATCATCGGCTCCTATGGCGCGCGCAGCTCCGCTATGCGGTTGTTTACGCCGATGGAATGTTGGCCTTTTACATGACACGATGATGATGGCCGCGCTTTGCGGCACGAGCTGCCAGCTTGACGTGCGGAGAGGATGAGGGCCTGTTGGCGCTGGGTTGGCGAGAGGACGCGAGGATGAATGATCGGGTCTATGTACGCTAGCGGACAATTCCCTGGACGCGCGGTTGGCGTGCATATAGCATGATCAGATGGATGAAAGCGTCGCCAAGCTCAACATCGAACATTATAAAAAGTTGCTCGCCTGCGAGACTGACGCGACGAAGCGCGAATCAATTGTTCGTCTGCTCGCCGAGGAAGAAGCGAAGCTGGCGGTAATCTCCAAAGAATAAAAACGGATTTAGAGCTTTTCGACCCATTCGCGCCAATGTGTGGGGCGCACGTCGATCAGCTTTTTCGATTCGGCATGTATCCAGCCGCCCGGAACCTGACGGCATGCGAAGACGAGCGCGTGGGGAGGTCCATCCCCGTCGATCACGGCGAGCTCAAGATCGCGGTCGAACGGTGCGGTGGATATCAGTTGCCACATGAGGCTCTTATGCGCCCCTGGGGTAGCCAGCAATTTGATCTAGATCAGGGGATATAAGGAAAAGCGCTCCCGAAGAGCGGCGCTTTCAGTAAGATCAGTGTTGAACCTTGAGATTTTCTGCCGATGTTTTTCCCTTGTTCGCGACTTCCTCGTATTCGACAACCTGCCCTTCATTGAGACCGGTGAGGCCGGCTCTCTCGACAGCCGAGATATGGACAAACACATCTTTTCCGCCGCTCTGCGGCTGAATAAATCCGTACCCTTTTTGGGAATTGAACCACTTCACCGTGCCGCGGGCCATTCTCGATCTCCCCCATTTACGTTCTACGATAGCCTCGCGAGCCAGCGATAACAACGCCGATAGTGCGTTATTGCGTTTACGCGTCCTCTAGGGGCGGGGATTTAAGACTCACAACCACGTCACGGATTTGGAAGGTTTGATCATGCTGTGGAGCTTGGTTGAGCCCTGGAAGGGGATTGGTTCGGCAGCCGTTACACAGTATGCGGCTTTGTCGGCGTTTGCTGAATTTCGCGCATGTCTCCGTGGTGTACCCTGGCTACCTGCCCATTGTTCCAGGCGATCATAACCGCATCCCAACTCGTTTCGGTGACAATGCCGCTGTCAGCGGCGTCGCCCCGCCAGTAAACGCGGGTGCCCTTCTTGAGGGCTTTTGATTCGTCGACTGTCATTCTTGCTCCTGCCGGTTATGAGCCTCGCTTGGCGAAGAGACCGTCGAATGCGGCGGTGCAGACTAAGCCCATAATGCCATAGCGTGTGGCAGAACCGAGACTCATGCATGGGCAAAAAATACCCTGGAAGGCAGAGTATCATTCTAGCGGCACTTCATCCGCCCAGACGACGCGAAACCCCGACAAGGTTCCTGGGCGCGCGATTTATTTGACCGTTGCTGGCGTCAACCGAGGCGGCCTTACGCTACCCCGCTTAAGCTCCTTTGACTCGGTCCCTTCGCAGGAAGGGCAGACGAAGATGAACTGTTCCAAACGCGCTCCAAGTCTTGGGATCGTTCGGAGGTGCTTCATGGTGTCGCCGCAAGAGGGGCATACTAAGACCGGCGTGTTGTCCGATACTGGCGGCGAGCATTCGACGGCGGGGATTGAGGGCGTGTAATACTGCATGGTGCGTCTCCATTTAAAGAGGCGGGAGCGCTACCGAACTCGCTCCGCGCAATCAGGCGGTATGGCCGTCGAATTTGCCTGTCTTCGGAATATTCTTTTCCTGCTGCGGCGTCATTTTCGCGGTATCCTGACCGTCCGGCACAGCGCGGGGCCCGAGTTTTTTGCGGGCGCTCTCGTCCTCGGTTGGTCTTTCTTCTTCGGTGATAGTGCGCTGCATCTCATGCCTCCAGGGGGATACTCAATACTGCTCTAGTGGATTGACTCTAACGTTTGCTTCCCACGTTTGACGGCGGCGAGCACGCGGTTTGGGTCGGCAGTCCACACGAAGCGTTTGGGATCTGCGTTTGTCTCTGCGACGAAACGGTTGATGG